>CAYGUC010000021.1:0-86576 GCA_964353005.1 uncultured Flavobacteriaceae bacterium
TCGCATAGCTACCTTTACAGGATCTACTAAGGAGTTAAGTCCATAACATAATTTTTTTATTCTAATTGTGATTTTATCAAATACAATAGGCTCTCTGCGACCATCTCTTTTTGTTACTTGCATTTTGTATTGTTTGGTTAATAAATTTTGGATGTGAATTTCGTTATTAAATAAAATATAGATTCATGTTATACGCGCCGAATTAGTAAGGTTTGTCCGTAAAAAAAGACTTTGAGTGTTTCTTATGTAAAATTAAAGTACTGATATACATGTGCTTATGTTTAAATATTCACTTTGCAAATTATATATCGATACAGAGTTAAATGTTTGTTAACTGATTTTGAAATTGTTAGTGTTTTCAAACAAGGAATATCCTGCATGGATATAATTAAGCTACGATAAAAATTATCTAATAAATTGTATACCAATTGTGTGTTTGAAAGCCTTGTTTTAGATATTTGTTATAACAAAACAGACAAAAATGCTACTAAAAACATTTTAAGTTAAAACTATTATCATCCTTGGGGTCGATGAATGGTATACTTAGATTGTTGTTAATTAGAAAGGGGTAAAAGAAACAGGATCTAATTTATGGTCAAGATTTAATCTTGATTTTGTATACGGATAATGTGTTATTACATTTTTTCATTTTGTGTTTTCATATATAGGTTAATAATGATCTAAAAATATCTAAAAAAAGCGTAAGAAAAGGTCGTTTTATAATTGTTTACAAAAAATTAACTAGATCAGATAAAAGGGTGTCTGAAAAATAGTTAGTGTATTTGGATGTTTGTGATCCTATTTTTTAGTCGTATAAAACTTTTTATATATCATATTACAATGTGTTTATAAGAATGAAATAGGTTTTAATAGCTTTGTTTTACAAACAACTGAACTATTAATTATTTAATCGATTATCATCTGTTTTGGTACCCGAAGTTGATTGTTTAATCAAAGACTAAAACTGTTATGCTTTGCTTTCGACACAAACCTTCAAGGTTTTAAAAATGAATATACATTTGTTTAATCACTAAACTAAAAACATACACCAATAAATTATTGATACGATATGTTAAATTCTAAAATAGCAAAGCATAAAACATACCCTTTTTAGAACTTAACCTTTTTAATATAATCTGTGGTGAAACTTATTAAGCTTAGATATAATTTTAAAACCCTATGCGCTGCTGAATATTAGGCATAGGGTTTTACTTGTGAATTGTTATGGCAAGATTACAATCCTTAGTCTCCTAGAATAACAGTATATATTATATTAGATACTTTCCATCTTCTACCACAAGCATTAGATGCATCAGCACTTACAAAAGCTATTTTCTTTGGTGCAATTCGGCTTTCAATATCTGCTACATGAGAATCAAATTGATATTGGTATTGATCCATGTTGATATCTCCATCACTATCAATATAATATGAATAATTATAAGTGTATTGTAAAGCTTGTACAGGAAAAATTAAAGTTCCTCTGGTAAAAGATATACAATTAGAAAGGTTTATATATTCTTCAATTTCTTCTGCTGCATCACTACCACATCCGATATCACTATCTAAAGTACACCCAACTCTTTTAGTAGTAACTTGATTTTGTTGTGTTGCAACAAGTTCATTAACTAGTTTTTTTATCTGCTGATTATTGGATATGTTTTTGGTACTGACAAATTGTTCTGCAACGTTTTTCGAAGGAATATTTTCAGTTGTTTTATAGGTTTCTATTTCATCATTTTGACAACCTGTGATTGCAACAAATAAAAAAATAAAGATACCAAGTTTAAAGATTGAATTTTTCATTTTGAGCTTATATGTTTGGTTAATAACAATGTAAAATTATTTAAAAATTGTTAGACTGTAAGTGATTTTTAAATTGTTTACATAATAGTAAAGACAACTAATAAACAGTAACTTAAAAATAATTTTTAATTTTTGGAGGAAAGGAATTTATTATTTTTTTCAACATAAAATAGAATACCTTTATAGGTAGAGCATGTTGTTATAGTTGGGGTAATTTATAAATATGTTAAAAACTTGTTTTTACTTTCTAATAAAAATGTGATTTCTTTGCCATCGGGAAAAAACAATCATATTGGAACATAAGGAAAAAGAGCATATTAAAATTTATACGCGTTATAATTTTTTTAATAAGACGTATTGTATTTTTAAGGGAGCTTCGTTGCGTGAAATATCAAGAAGAAAACCAAATTACAGAAGTGAATCTGGGAGTACCTATTATTATACAAAACATGGAGTTTACCGACTATCTAATCATTGGGGTAGGGCAGCAAAATGTCAATGGCGATTAGTTTCTGATTTTCCAGCAGAGATAGATGATTTAAGATTAGGGTTTGCAAATTGGGAAGATTTTAGAGAAAATCTTGACCCAGATGTAGATGCATATTATATTTCTGTAAATTTTGAAACGAAAAAAGTGAGCTATATGCATAAGGATAACCCAGATTATAATACAATAGCTGTGTTAAGACCAGCGGATGCTACTCGTAAACTTATTAAACAAATTAAAAACTTGTTAGAAACACACAAATGGGCTAAATATTATGATTATGAGGATCTGGAAGAGTTTCGGGAAGAGGTGGTAACTAGATTAGTTAATAGTGATGTCACTTTAAATGAGTTACGACGTGAGCTAGTATAAGGTGCAAATTGGATATATAATAAAGAGTATTAAAAAAGGGTTGAAAACTCTATAGTTTTCAACCCTTTTTTAATAAATAATATGCTGTCTAGTTTGAAGAAAGCATTGCAAAAAATTTATCCATATTTGGTAATAGAACAATTCTTGTACGTCTGTTAATAGACATGTTTTCTTTAGTATCATTTTCTACCAAAGGCTTATAACTACTTCTTCCTGATGCAATTAATTTAGCAGGATCAACAGAATAAGTAGATTGTAATTTTCTAACAATAGATGTAGCTCTTTTTACACTTAAATCCCAGTTATCTTCTACAACAGCATTATTGATAGTTCTAGAATCTGTATGACCTTCCACCATAACCTCTAAGCTTGGTTCAGAATTAATAAGATCCGCCAATTTTTTTAATATATCATCTGCTTTATTGCTAACTCTGTAGCTTCCGCTATTAAATAACATCTTATCAGATATAGATATCATTACTACTGTATTATCAATGTCAATAGAAATATCGTCATCATTTTTAATATCATCAGATAATGAATTTTTTAAATTATGTGAAACTGCAAGATTCATAGAGTCTTTTAAAGATGTAGCACCTTGTAGTTTTTGTTGATCAACTTTAGCCAAGGTCTGCTTCATTTTTTCCTTAGTTTTGTTAGATATTGCCACAATATCATCGACCATCACCATTTTTTCATCGTTTTCTTGTGTCAACGAATTAATTTTTGCATTATAATCTGCTACTCTTGATTCTATTTTAGCAAATTTACCTTCTAATTCTTCTTTTTCTACAGTAGTTTTTTGTAAAGTACTACGTGTGTTCTGTAATTCTTGCTCTAAAGCAACATACTTTTTCTTAGATACACAAGATGTCATAATTAATACTCCGGACACCGCAACTAGTGTTAATGATCTTTTCATGGTTATTCAATTAATTATTAGTTGTTACATTAACTACAAGACATTTTATTTATTGTAATACTAGTTATTAATATTTTCATATGAATTTCTTAAAAAATGTTAAAGAGATAGAGGGGAAATAGTATCCTATAATTCTATTAAACTCACTAATTATTAATAAGCTATTGATTTTCAAAAATATAAGTTTTTTGATGTGAAATAATTTTACATTATTAAAGCATTAATTAATAATATGTTGTAATAACGCATTACTTTTACAGTTATATATTGAAAAAATATTTATGCCAACAAATCCAATTTATTTTTAATTAATAAATGTATACGAATTGATGTTTTTGATGAATAAAAGACTTTTAACTTCTTTACTAATTTTCATGTCGTTCTTCGTGATATCTGCACAAGAAATAGTAGAACAAAAAGACAATATAGTAGTTGAGCATAAGAAAATAGTGGTACAAGGTAAAATAGTATGTTTACCTATATACCCAAAAAATTATAATTATCTTCCTGAAAATGAAATTAGCGATGATGATTTGTTAGTTGAAAATATAGAAGAGTTTACCACAAATTGGGATAATCAACAGTTTAATCCTTACTGGGATGAGCAACTTACTTTTCCTTTTCAGTTAGAGTTTAAGGATGAAGATTTTTCGTCTCCCGTAGATGGTAAAATGGTGGTTACTTCTCGTTATGGATGGAGAAGAGGAAGACCTCATCAGGGAATTGATATAGATTTACAAGTAGGGGATAGTGTAAAATCTATTTTAGATGGAAAAATACGATATGTAGGATATCATGGAGGACATGGTAATACAGTAGTAATTAGGCATCACAATGGTTTAGAAACGGTATACGCCCATCTTTCAAAAATATTAGTTAAAGAAAATGAAGATATTAAAAAAGGCGAAGCAATAGGAAAAGGAGGGGTAACAGGAAATGCAAGAGGAAGTCATTTACATCTCGAAGTACGTTATAAAGGAAAAAGTATTAATCCAGAATATTTGTTTGAGTTTGCTAGTGATACAAAGGTTAGATCTGATGTTCTTTTTGTAACCAAAAAATGGGCTACTCCAAGATATCATAAATCCACTAGAAAAAGTAATATAGTGCTGCACAGAACTATAGAGGATATTGCAAAAATGAAAGAAGAGCAAAAAAAGATTTATACGGTACGTAAAGGAGATACTTTAAGCAGGATAGCCAACATATATGGTTTAGCTATTTCAGAGATTTGTAAAACCAACGCGCTAAGATCTAATTCTGTACTAAAAATTGGACAACAAATAATTATAAACTAAAACATTAAAAAATATAAGCTTATTTTTTAGATAGGCTTTCTATTATCCGTTTTTCATTTCTGGATTATTAATGTATTTGTTAATCATTTCTAATAAATGACTTTTATTGTAGGGTTTAATTATATAGTCATTTAAACCAGCGTGTACGATTTGTCTGTTTAATTGTGTTACATCTACTGCTGTTAATGCAATTATAGGAACTTTTGTGTTAAACTCACGAATTCTTTTTGTGGTTCCAATTCCATTTAATTTAGGCATATTGATATCCATCAAAATTATATCATATTCATTTTTTCTAACTAACTCTATAGCATCAAAACCATTATCTATAGTTGTGCAATCAAAAGATTCTTTAGACAACATTTTATCTGCTACCAAAAGATTTAATTTATTATCATCTACAATTAAAGCTTTTAAAGGAGTACCAGAAGCGATATCATCATTTGTTTTTCCAATGCTTTGTATCTGCTCTTTAAAATCTACTACAAGTGCATACTCTGATCCTTTATGTGTTTTTTCTGGAATAATTATTTCTCCGTTAATAGCTTGAGCCAAAATGTTTACAATTTTTGAATTAATACCAGTACCCAGATAGCTTTTTTTAGTGTTTTTTACATTTATAAACTCTTGATAAATAGACTTTTTATCCTCATTAGATATTTCATCACCATCATGGTTTATTTTAAAAGAAATAGTAGATGTATTTTCTTTTTTCTTAATGAGAGTAACAGAAAAGTAAACATTGCCATTTTTGGTGAATCGTAAAGCATTACTCATTAAATTCATAAGTATCTGAGAAAGGATACCAGAATCGCCATTAACCATTTCATCGATGTCGGGATCAAATTCAAAATGTAATGTATTGTCACTATTTTCTGTAGCATAACTAAATGTATGTATGAGATTTTTAGTAATTTCTTTTAAATTAAAAAAGGTGTTTTGTGCTTTAACTTCTTCAGAAGTTAAAAAGTTAATATGTAAAACATTGTTAATTAGAGTAAATAAATAATCTCCTGAGAATTTTAAAGATTTTAGATTTTTATCATTTTTTAATTCTGGATATTCTTCTTCTAATAAATTAGTTAATCCCATTATACCATAAAGAGGGGTTCTTAATTCCTGACTAAGGATAGAAATAAGATCCTGTTGTAAATGAAACTGTTCATCTGTTTCTTGAATCAGAGATTGTAATTTAATGTCTTTATCCTTAAGCTTTTTTTTAGTTTGTATGTATTGAAACCAAAAAAAGAGTAATATAGTAAATAGGATTACTCCTATGGTATAATATAGCATATTAGTTTTTTAAGAACAAAATAAGAAATATAGGGATTATCTTACAAATATGGTGATGTATTTTTTTACATAATCTTAACGAATTAATATAAATTGAAATATTTTTGAAATACGAGTAAAAAATCTCGTCTTTTTGCTAAAGTAATTATGAAATTTTAGTAAATAATGTTAAAAAAGTATAGTATTATCGGGTGGTTTTCTTAAATAACTCAGAGAATAAGAAGGATTTAAAGGAAATAATGTAATTACCATATACTAATACCGTCTTTAAAAATAGAATGAGAAGAAATATATAGATTTTATAATGAATTAACAGTCTTAAAAATGTATAATATTTATCTTTACGTTATATAGAGTAATACAAAATTTATGAAAACTAAATTGTCTTTCTTATTTTTATTATGCTTAGGGAATCTTATTTATGCACAAATAGAAAATAATTCTTCTTTGCGTATACATAATGAAAGTGAATTAAAAACAAATAATTTTAGTTTATCTAAAGGGTTATCTTCTCCGAATTTAAATTCTCCTCTATATACTCCACCAAAAGAATTAGAAGACTATAGCAGGCGTACTTCAACTTTTGACATAACAGGAGAAACCGACCTTTTAAAACCAGAAGCCGAAGCTACTCCAAAATCATTTAAAACAGAAAAAGAAATTAAAGAAGAATATAAAAAAGATCAATATTTAGGCGGTTTTAAAAGTAATGGTGAGTTTGTGCAATTAATTTTTCGGGATCATGGAGCAGTAGATGGTGATGTTGTTAGGGTTTTTGTTAATGAGGATATTATTGTAGGTAGAGTTTTCCTCACCGGAGCCTTCCAGTCAACCAAAATTGCACTTCTAAAAGGATTTAATAAAATAGAAATCCTTGCCTTAAATGAAGGAGATGCGGCTCCTAATACTGCAGAGTTTCACCTTTATGATGACCAAGGAAAATTAATAGTGGGTAATGAGTGGAACCTTACCACTGGGGTTAAGGCAACTTTAGTTGTTGTTAAAAATTAGAATAAAATCTTTTTAAAATTTTCTTATTTAAACTAAAGATAGTTTCTAACTAATCTTGCCGATTTTATATATACATCACAAAATATTTTTTAAAATATTTTGTGATTTTTTTTATGTAATATATACTAATAAGAAAAAAGTAGACCTATATGAATAAAGAATATGAGTTTATTCAAATTATAAAAAAAAATGAAGGAGTTATTTTTAAGATAACTACCATTTACACAAATAATAAAGAAGATCAGGAGGATCTGTATCAGGAGATTGTGTATCAATTATGGAAATCGTTCGATAGTTTTAAAGGAGATTCAAAAATAAGTACATGGATGTATAGAGTTAGTCTTAATACGGCAATTACCAGGCTGAAAAAAGAAAAAAGAAAGGGAAATCAAATAGGTATAGATAAAGTTATTTTACAACAAACAGATCACTATGATATCGAGTTTGAAGAGCGTTTAAAGAAATTATATGCATATGTACAAGATCTTAATGAGTTAGATAAAGGGATAATGTTGTTATTGCTAGAAGGAAAGAAATATGAAGAAATAGCAATAATAACAGGTTTATCTGCAAGTAATGTAGGCACCAGAATTTCTAGGATTAAACAAAAATTGAAGTCTAAAATTATAAAAAAATAAAGAGATGGAATTAGAAGAAATGCAAGCTGTTTGGTCTCAAATGAGTGATCATATAGAAAAACAAAAAAAATTAACAGATAAAATGATTATTATGATGACTAAAGAACAATATCGAAAAAAAATAAACAAAGTTGCCTATCCAGAAATGATAGGAGCTATTATATGTTTTGGCGCAGCAATATTGATTTTAATAAATTTTAAAAGATTAGATAATTGGTATACTTTATTGTCGGGAAGCATCTCGTTAGTTATTTTGATAATTTTACCTGTTTTATCTCTAAGAGCATTATATAAAATGCAAAATATTAGGATAGGAAATAATAATTATAAAGAAACAATAATTGAATATAATAGAAGTAAAAAAGAATTTCAACTGGTTACAAAACTAGGATTCTATTTAGGCTTTATTTTAATGTTTGTTATCATGCCTGTGGCTACAAAAATTTTAAATAATAAAGATTTGTTTACTACTACAAAATCTATCTGGCCTATTGTGATATGCATACCTTTAGTAATTATCTTTTTTATAGTATTTGCCAGATGGGTAGGTAAATGTTATATGAATACTATAAACTCTGCAGAAACATTATTCAAAGAACTAGAGCAAGATAGATAGATTATAATTAAGGATATTAAAAAGATTATTTGTAACGTTTAATTTTTGCAGCACTTAAGTACTTTTTTAGGGTATAATTACCTGTTGTATGTTTTATAGTGTTGTTCATATAGTAGACTGGCATATATAGTATTGGCATGTGGTATTATTTCATTACTATTTAGTTTTTTTTTGTTTTAAATTTATTTTTTTAACACAAAACTTAGCTAACTATGAAAATTTATCTTAAAAAATCATCAATAATTCTTTCGTTTCATGAAACCATAATACAATCACAAAAAATACCTTATGAACCTTCGTGGAATCAAATTAAGAGGGCTGTTTACATCTCCCTTCAAAGATATTTTGTTAAATTATTAAATTTCACGTTATGAAAAATCAACTCTTATTACTCATTGCAGTATTAATTTCTGTTTGTGGTTTTTCACAAACTAATAATTTTTGGGAGAAAAATAGTAACTCAATTGAAAACAAAAACATTTCTTCTACTAATAACGATAAAAAAACTTCATACCAAAATACTTACAACCTTAGCGTTGAAAAATTGAAGGGAGTTTTATCCCATTGTCCAAAAAGATTCAATTCATTTGGTCAATCAAATGTCATTATCGCGCTTCCTACTGAAGACGGAGAATTTAAAGGATATCGTGTAACGGAAACAAGTGTTTTACATCCAGATTTAGCCAAGAAGTTTCCAGACATTAAGTCGTATGTTGGTACACCTGTTAATGGAGAAGGTGGAATAGTATATTTTAGTTTGGGGGATAATAACTTTAGGGGTATGATTATGAAACCTGATGCTACAGTTACCAATATCAAACCTTCTACTAATAATAGTAAAACCTATGTAGTTACTTCAAAAACAGATGGCCCAGTAAAACCAATTGATTGTCAAGTGATTAATGATGTGGTTGGACCTTTTTTAGAAAAGAGTACAAAGCAAGCCGAAAAATCAAACAAAGCAAGAAGAGACGCTAATGATGGTCGTCTTAGAGTATACCGAATGGCTATAGCAGTAACAGGAGAATTGTCTAAAATTTATACTGATAAGGCGGGCGTTACAAATGGTTCAACGCAACAAAGGAAAGCCGCAGTGCTAACTGAGTTAAACGCACTCATGACAAGAGTGAATGCTGTTTACGAACGAGATCTTGGAACGACGTTTGAATTAGTACCTAATATTCTGAATTCCATTTTTCTTGACCCAGCAACTGATGGTATTACACATGGTAATACTGGAATATCTATAAATGAGTCTAAAGGTGTTCTTGATGCTGCAATTGGTAACGCTAACTATGATATTGGTCATGTTTTAGATTCAGATGGGACTGGACGTGGAGCTTTAAATGCTGTATGTCTTGATAGAAAAGCCGAAGGATCTACAGGTGCACATCCTTTCACATCTGTTAATGATTATTTCTTTCGTACATTCGTTCATGAAATAGGTCATCAATTCGGAGCTAACCATTCGTTTAATAACTCATGCGGTGGTAATCGTTTGGACGAAGGTGCCGTTGAACCAGGAGGGGGTAATAGTATCATGGCATATCAAGGTTGTGCTCCAAATTATGATTTACAGACGTCACATGTTTTTTTTCATGCGAAACAAATAGATGAAATGTGGAATCATATTGTAAACACAGCAGGTTGTGCTACATTAAGATCAATAGGTAATAGTGCACCATCAGCTAGTATAGGAGGTAATTATACGATTCCAAGATCTACACCATTTATATTAGAAGGATCAGCTACCGATGCTAATGCATCTGATCAGCTAACGTATACCTGGGACCAAATGGATAAAGAAATAGCTCCTATGCCTCCTCGGGCTACGTCAACAGGAGGTCCTTTATTTCGTTTTAAACCTCCTACAACATCTCCTATTCGATATATGCCTGATCTTGGTACAATAAAAGCTGGAAATTCTTCTTCAGAATGGGAGGTAACACCTTCTGTTTCCAGAACTATGAATTTTAGATTTACGGTAAGAGATAATCATCCAGGAGGAGGTAACACAGATTCTAAGGATGCTGTTATTACGGTAGCTGGAAATGCTGGTCCTTTTGTGGTAACTTCGCAAAACGCTAGATTTGATGCGCCAGTAGGCTCTACGCAAAGGGTAACCTGGAACGTAGCAGGAACCACAGGAAATGGGGTAAATGCAGCGAATGTAGATATTTTGTTATCTACAGATGGTGGAAATACATACCCAATAACGTTAGCTTCTGCGGTACCTAATGATGGTTCTCATCAAATTACTATACCAAACAATCCAGGAGGTGTAAATAGAATTATGGTAAGAGGTACAAACAATATCTTTTTTGATATTACAAATGCTAATTTTAGTATAATCGATGGAAATCCTGATCCTATGCCTACAAATTATTGTGCTGCAGGTTATCAAGGTACAAATTATATAGCCGAAGTTATCTTTGGTGCTATCTCTAATAAAAGTGAAAATAGTAGGTATTCTGATTTTACCAATCTAGGAACAAATGTTACTAAAGGTGAGGCTGTTACTTTAACTGTTAATCCAGGAATCCCTTCCTGGAAACCTAATTATTTTGGAGCTTGGATCGATTGGAATAAAGACGGGGATTTTGAAGATGCAGGTGAAGAAGTTTTACTAAATACCAATGGTGAAGGTGGTATAACTACAACAGTTGTAATCCCTAATACTGCAAAAAATGGTGCAACCAGATTAAGAGTGCGTTATAAATTACATACTAACCCTGATCCTTGTGGAACAGCAAGAGCTAATGGTGATGAAGTAGAAGATTATTTTATATTTATTAAAGGCGATGGAATTCCCGATACGCAGGCACCAAGTGCACCACGTAATTTAGTAGCTTCTAATATTACTAGCACTTCTTTAACTTTAAGTTGGACAGCCTCTACAGATAATGTGGGAGTAACTGGTTATGACGTTTTTCAAGGAAATACTAATTTAGGTACTGCTACTGGAACTACTTTTGGTATAACTGGTTTAACTCCAAATACTCCTTATGCTTTCTCTGTAAGAGCTAAAGATGCTGCAGGTAATAATTCAGGAAACAGTAATACAGTTAATGTAACAACTCTAGACGGTCCAAGCCCTGGTACTGAACCTTGCGCTGCTTCTACAACGCAAAATAATACTTTACATATCACCAATGTTAGTTTAGGATCTATAAATAATAGTTCCACAAATGCGGCTTATAATAATTTCACAAATATTTCTACTAACCTTACTGTTGGACAAGCAACACCATTAATTGTAACACTCAATAATAATACGTGGTCATTTAATGCAGTTGGAGTTTGGATTGACTGGAATAATAATGGTGATTTTACAGATGCTGGAGAGTTAGTGTATTCTAGATATGGAGGAGGCGCCTATGCAACTAATATTATTGCACCTGCAGGAGCTGTTTCTAATACATCTTTACGTATGAGAGTGCGAGTTGGTTATGGATCTCAATCAAAAATAACGCCTTGTGGTGTAGATACCTACATAGGGGAAGTAGAAGATTATACTATTACTGTTGGTGGTGGTGCTCCACCAGTACCAACATGTACAGATAATGTTATGAATGGGGATGAAACTGGTGTAGATTGTGGAGGCTCTTGTGTTCCTTGTCAAACAAACGTGACCTATTGTAGTGCTGGTAAACAAGGTACAAATTATATAGCGGGGGTTACCTTTGGTTCTATTTCTAATACAAGTGAAAATAGTACTTATACAGATTTTACTTCTCAAAGCACTAATTTAAAAAGAGGAGAATCGGTTACTTTAACAGTTACCCCAGGAATTACTGCTTCTAATTGGAACTCTAATGTAGTAGGAGGTTGGATCGATTGGAATCAAGATGGAGATTTTGAAGATTCAGGAGAACAGGTTTTAATGAAACCTAGAGGTACAGGGTCAGGATCAGCTACAGTTGTAGTGCCTAGTAATGCAAAGGACGGTGCGACCAGATTAAGAGTACGTTATAGATGGTTTAGTAATCCTTCTCCTTGTGGTACATCTGAAGGAGATGAAGTAGAAGATTATACAATTAATATTGTAGGATCTAAATCATTATCTATAAATAATCCATCTTTTACGGTATATCCAAACCCAGTTTCTAATGGAATATTAAATCTAAATTTTAATAGTACTGAAATAGGAATGGCTAAGGTACAAGTATATAATGCTAGCGGTATTAAAGTAATGGAGCTTAATGAATTTAAAGACTCAGAACAAACTAAATTAATTCAATTTAATAAACAACTAAACAATGGTTTGTATTTAGTTAGAATTCAATTAGGGAATAGAGAAGATACAGTAAAAATTGTAATTGAATAATTATAACTATAGTATCAAAAAATAATTTTATAAAATCGGAGGCTTTAGACCTCCGGTTTTTTTTTATAGAAATTTTAAATTATTGATAATTTGTAGAAACGAAAAAACTAACGAAATTTATTTTCAAGCAAACAAAATGCGTTTCTTTGCAATCAAATTATTTAATATTTAGATGAACAAAGTAAATTTTATAGAAAGTGAGATTAAGGAGTTAAGGTCAGTGCTTAAGTCTCATAGATTGTATAAAAATTTATCTTCTATAGAAGATATCAAGATTTTTATGGAAAATCATGTTTTTGCTGTATGGGATTTTATGTCGTTGCTTAAGGCCCTTCAAATAAAATTAACAAGTATTTCGATACCCTGGATACCAAAAAACAATCCAAGTTTATCTAGATTTATAAATGAAATTGTTTTAGCAGAAGAAAGCGATGTTAATGAGTTAGGGGAATCAAAAAGTCATTTTGAGATGTATTTGGAAGCTATGTACCAGATAAATGCTAATACAATTCAAATAGATTTATTAATCAATAATCTTAAATCTGGAGATGCTATTGATCAGGCAATTAGCAAAGTCCAAATAGGTAAAGCCGTTCAAGATTTTGTTACATTTTCTTTTGCTACAATAGCAACAGAAAAGCCACATTTAATAGCTTCTGTATTTACATTTGGTCGCGAAGATATAATACCAGATATGTTTATTGAAATTTTAAAAAATGCAGATTCTGAAAATAAGTTATATAATAAGCTTACTTATTACTTAGATAGACATATTGAACTGGATGGTGACGAACATGGACCTCTTTCTCTTAAAATGATTTCAGAATTATGCGGAAACGATTCAGAAAAGTGGCAAGAAACTTTAGATATTGCTAAGCTAGCTCTTCAACAAAGAATAAAATTATGGGATTATATAGCGGATCTTATAGAAAACAAAAAGAATAATTAAAATAAATGAATTAATAAGATGTTTTTATTTATTGATTTTGCTGCAATCAAATCCTGTATATGTTTGCATGTATCTAATAAATAAGGTGCTAATTAAACAAGCAATATAACAACGCCTTCTGGCAATACAAGAAGACGTTGTTTTTTTAGTATGTAAAATCTACATAAAAGGAACTATTCTTTATCTTTAAGTTTTAGAGCTTGTTTGGTCCAATTATCTCGTTCAATTCTGCCAGGAAAAAATTGAATTAGTGCGGTAACTGTTTCTATATCTTCTTTTGTGAATTTGCTAATTTGATCAAAAGTATAGATGCCAATACTATTTAATTTTTCTTCGATAAATGGTCCTACACCACTAATCAATTTTAAATCATCTTTTTGAGAAGCGTCTGCTTTACCAAAGCTATCAAAATTTAATTTTGGTTTTTCTTGATCGTTAGCAACAGATACTCCTCCGTGATCTCGGGTCTTAATAGCTTTAATATCATTATCTGAAGCAGGATCATCCAAGTTTATAGAATTAGAAAATGTTGAATTAGCTTTTTCATTTGCAACATTTTTAAGTAATGTATTTCTTTTCTCACAATCCTCTAAAGCTTTTTTGAATTTATTCTTAAGTGCCCATCGGGATAATAGCCAACCCAGTAAAAAAGCCAGGAATAATAGTAAGAATAGGCACCACCAGTTCGTTTCGTTTAAAAAATCTAGCATAGTTGTAATGTATTTAGTTTATTGTTATTTCAATTCGTCTGTTTTTAGCTCTATTTTCTTCACTATCATTTAGAGCAATAGGATTAGATTCTCCTTTAGATAATGCTTTAATTTTATCCTCGGGAATACCTTGTGAAATCAAATATGTTTTTACGTTATTAGACCTTTGCTGTCCATACCATAAATTAGATTCATCGGTTCCTACGTCATCAGTATGCCCAATAATAGTAACAGATTTATTAGGATATTTATCCAGATAATTTTTTAATTCTAAAGTATAATTAGATAAAGTAGCATCGGGTTGAAAAGTTTTTTGACCAAAGTTAGAATACAATGTTCTGGTAGCAATACTTTTTTCTACTTCAACAATTCTGGTTTCGCTTAAATTTTTAAAATTTAATTCTATTCCGCCTTCAAAAGTACCATCATCATAATATTGATACGAGTAAGACTTGGATTTAGATAGTATTCGATCAGGATTAACACCAGCTTCGACAAGTATGTTTTTAATAAAATTAGCTCTAGAGACACCTGTATCTATACTATCGTTATTTTCATCATTATTTTTATAACCATGAATAATAAGTTCTTGATCCTGATGCTTACCAAGGTAATCTGCGATTTGTTGATCAAACCCTTCTAAGGATTTAGGTATAAAAACATCTGTATTTATATTATTGATTTTTAGATTTTCTATATATCTAAAAACCTCTTGGTTTTGCGGTCCTTTTGCAAATAAACCTACAGTTTTTGATAAAGCAGCAATGCTATCTTTGTATGCTTTTTTTGAAAGGGTTTCTTGATCAGAATCTATTTTTTCCTCTACATAAGTAGTATTTGTACTTATATCTTTTTTACACCAATTGCAGGAGTAATACCATCGCATTGCCAGACATGCAAATAAAAGGAAAATTAGAAAAGAGAATACGTTTTTCATAGGTGTTGATTATGATTAGTTTCTTAAAGTTATAAAAATGTTTATAATCAACCTATTATAGCCTTTAAATTCTATAAGATTAGTAGCACAAAAAAGATAAATAACAAAAAAATGAGTTTAAATGCTTTTTAGGAAAATAATTTTTTATAAATTTGACCAACATTTAGGAAAAAAATGAAAAATATATCTGTACATCATCATCATTCTTACATTTTCGCTCAGGCGTGGTAAGTATGATATGTGTATAACACAATAATATTTAAAAACCCGTTTGAGTAATTCAAACGGGTTTTTTTTTAAACTTGTTTTGAATTGTTCAGACATAAAATAACAAAGTAGCTATGTCAAAAATTAAAATTGCAATCCAAAAAAGTGGACGTTTAAACGAAGATTCTGTTGGTATTTTAAAAGACTGCGGTATTTCGATAGATAATGGTAAAGATCAATTAAAAGCAGAGACACGTAATTTCCCTATGGAAGTTATGTTTTTGCGTAACGGTGATATTCCTCAATACTTAAGAGATGGTGTTGTAGATATTGCTATCATAGGCGAAAATGTGCTTATCGAAAAAGGGAAAGATATTAGTATAGCAGAGCGCCTTAATTTTTCTAAGTGTAAAGTTTCTCTAGCTGTTCCAAAAGAGTTTGTGTATAACTCCATCAAAGATTTAGAAGGTAAGAAGATTGCAACATCCTATCCCAACACCGTTAATGAGTATTTAGATAAACAAGGAATATCTGCAGAATTGCACCAAATATCTGGGTCTGTAGAAATTGCACCAAATATAGGATTGGCAGATGCTATTTGTGATATTGTATCTAGTGGTAGTACGCTATTCAAAAATAATTTAAAAGAAGTAGAAGTAATGCTTACTTCTGAGGCAGTACTTGCTGTTTCTCCTAAAATATCTAACGAGAATAAAAAAATACTAGAGAAATTACAATTTAGAATTAAAGCTGTTTTAAAAGCAAGAAACTCTAAATATGTGCTTTTAAACGCTCCTAACAATAAAATTGAAGCTATTGTTAATATATTACCAGGTATGCGAAGTCCTACAGTATTGCCATTGGCAGAAAAGGGATGGAGCTCTATTCATACGGTGGTAGAGAAAAATAAATTTTGGGATATACTAGATGAGTTGAAGGCCCAAGGAGCAGAAGGCATATTAGTTTGCCCAATCGAAAAAATGGTATTATAAATCTCTAGAATCATAAAATGAATAAAATATATAACCCAAATAAAGATACTTGGAGCGAGATTCTAAAAAGACCGACACAGAGTTTAGCAGATATAGAAGAAACAGTTTTAAATGTTTTTAAAGAAGTAGATATAGAAGGGGACATAGCCATAGATAGGTATACTCAAAAATTTGATAGAGTTACATTAGATTCTGTTTTAGTAACAGCTGAAGAAATTCAAACTGCAAAAAGTAATATCTCTCAAGACTTAAAAAATGCTATAGTATTAGCAAAATCTAATATTGAAGCTTTTCATACGGCACAAAAAACAGATAAAGTTTCTGTTACAACTACGGCGGGAGTAAAGTGTTGGCAAGAAAAAAGACCAATCCAAAAAGTTGGATTATATATTCCTGGAGGAACGGCTCCTTTATTTTCAACAATTTTAATGTTAACGGTTCCTGCTAACATAGCTGGATGTAAAGAAATAGTTTTGTGTACACCTCCAAACCAAAAAGGAGAAATACATCCAGCTATATTATATACAGCAGACCTTTGTGGGGTGACTAAAATTTGTAAAGTAGGAGGCATTCAGGCAATTGCAGGAATGACGTTTGGTACAGAAACGATACCACAGGTGTATAAAATATTTGGACCAGGCAATCAATTTGTAACGGTAGCAAAGCAGTTGGCGACTAAGTTTGGTGTAGCGATAGATATGCCAGCAGGTCCAAGCGAATTATTAGTGGTTGCAGATGATACAGCTAATGCTTCTTTTGTTGCATCTGATTTATTAAGTCAAGCAGAGCACGGTAAAGATAGTCAGGTTATTTTGGTTTCTACCTCAAAAAAAATGATAGAAGATGTAGAAAAAGAAATCATAAAACAATGTAGTGTATTACCAAGAAAAGAAATTGCAAACGAAGCTATTGCAAATTCAAAACTCATTTATATAGAAAGCGATCAAGAAGCTCTAGAGCTAATCAACGAGTATGGACCAGAGCATTTTATTGTATGTATGAAAAATGAAGACTTCTATATCGATAATATAAGTAATGCAGGATCTGTATTTATAGGTAATTATACTCCAGAAAGTGCAGGGGATTATGCATCAGGAACGAATCACACCTTACCAACTAACGGGTATGCAAAACAATATAGTGGTGTTAATTTGGATAGTTTTATGAAGTCTATGACATTTCAGAAAATATCTAAACAAGGGATACTAAATATAGGAAATGCTATTGAGTTAATGGCCGAAACAGAAGGTTTGCAAGCGCATAAAAATGCAGTAACATTAAGGTTAGAAAGCTTAAAACTTGAAGGTTTATTGAAAAAAAATAAACGAAATGAATAAAATACAATTCGATATAAGACAACTGGTTCGCAAAAATATTTTAAATCTTAAAGCCTATAGTTCTGCCAGAGATGAGTTTACAGATTTTGATGCCAAAATGATATTTCTGGATGCTAACGAAAACCCGTATAAAAACGGAGTAAACAGATATCCTGACCCGCAACAAAAAAATCTAAAGACAGCATTAGCAAAACAAAAAAATATACCAGAAAAAAATATACTTCTGGGTAATGGTAGTGACGAAGTATTAGATTTAATATATAGAGCCTTTTGTGAACCAGGAGAAGATAATATTATAACGTTACCGCCAACGTATGGTATGTATACGGTATTAGCAAATATTAATAATATAGAAGAACAACAAGTACAATTAGACAAGGATTTTCAACCAGATGTAGAAGAAATATTTAGGAAGGTTAATATGAATTCTAAAGTAGTATTTATATGTTCTCCTAACAACCCTTCTGGTAATTTAATAGAGCAAGATCGAATACAACAAATTTTAGATAGATTTAACGGAGTGGTAGTAATTGATGAAGCATATATCGATTTTACAGATAAAAAAAGTTGGATATCTGCTATTAAAGAGCATCCAAATCTTATTGTAACACAAACGTTATCCAAAGCCTATGGATTAGCAGGTATTCGATTAGGTATTTGTTATGCTTCCGAAGAAATAATTAGTGTTTTAAATAAAATTAAACCACCATATAATGTAAATGAGTTAACCCAACAACGAGCATTACAACGAATTTTAGAAGAAGATAAGGTTAAAAATGAAGTAAAAAGTATTATAGAAGAGCGTGCTAAATTGGAAGAAGCACTATCTACAATTTCTTTTGTAGAAAAAATATTTTTTAGCGATGCAAATTTTATTTTAGCTAGAGTAGATGATGCAAACAAAAGATATGATCAACTAATTAGCAAAGGAATTGTAGTACGTAACCGAAGTACACAAGCCCTGTGTGAAAACACGCTAAGATTTACAGTAGGAACTACAGAAGAGAATAAAATAGTAATAGAGGCTTTAAAGCAATTATAAATGAAAAAGAAAGTATTATTTATAGATCGCGATGGTACGATCATTAAGGAAACAGTAGACGAGCAAATAGATGCTTTTGAAAAAATGATATTTTATCCTAAAGCATTTACATATTTAGGTAAAATAGCTCAAGAATTAGATTATGAACTAGTAATGATTACGAATCAGGATGGTTTAGGTACTGATGTATTTCCAGAAAACACATTTTGGCCAGTACATAATTTTATTATAAAATCTTTTGAAAATGAAGGAGTAGTATTTAATAAAGTATTTCTGGATAGAACTTTTCCGCATGAAAATGCCAATACTCGTAAACCAGGAACAGGATTGTTAACCGAATATTTTTCTGAAGAGTATGATTTAGAAAATTCATTTGTAATAGGGGATCGTTTAACCGATATAGAGTTAGCAAAAAATCTAGGATCTAAAGGTATTTTTATTAATGACAATACCAATTTAGGAACCGGCGAGATTACTATTAAAAGAGAAGAACTAAATAATTTTATAGCTCTGGAGAGTAATGATTGGCAAAAAATATATGAGTTTTTAAAACTAAAAGATCGTAGAGCAGAGATTTCCAGAAAAACTAACGAAACCGATATTTATATACAACTTAATCTGGATGGTACCGGTAAAAGCAATATTAGTACAGGATTAGATTTTTTTGACCACATGTTGGATCAGATTGCACGTCATGGACAAATGGATTTGGATATTAAAGTTGTAGGAGATTTGGAGGTAGACGAACATCATACTATCGAAGATACAGCAATAGCTTTGGGTGAAGTTTTTAGTAAAGCTTTAGGTAATAAATTAGGTATAGAACGTTATGGTTTTTGTTTACCGATGGATGATTGTTTAGCCCAGGTTGCTATTGATTTTGGAGGACGTAATTGGTTGGTTTGGGATGCAGAATTTCAACGTGAAATGATTGGTAAAATGCCTACAGAAATGTTTTTTCATTTTTTTAAATCTTTTACCGATGGAGCAAAAGCAAATCTAAACATTAAAGCCGAAGGTACCAATGAACATCATAAAATAGAAGCTATTTTTAAAGCTTTTGCTAAAGCAATAAAAGTAGCAGTAAAGCAGGATCCAGATAAAATGATTTTGCCAAGTACCAAAGGAGTCTTGTAAATTGTCTGCATTTTTTAGTAAAAGTAAAAATTGATTGTAGAGAAAGAAAATCTAATGATAAAAATTGTAAGAACAAATTCAGAAAATAAAGATTTTATAGAATTGGTAAAACATCTGGATATAGACTTAGCAATTAGAGATGGAGAAGAACATTCTTTTTATGCGCAATTCAATAAAATCGATCTAATTAAATATGTTGTTGTTGCATATAGTAATGACGAAGCGGTTGCTTGCGGAGCAATTAAAAAGTATAGTGAAATTGCTATGGAAGTTAAGCGAATGTACACTGTTCCCACAATGAGAGGAAAAGGTGTTGCTTCTAAGATATTATTAGAGTTAGAAAATTGGGCAGCAGAATTATCGTATCAAAAATGTTTATTAGAAACAGGAAATAAGCAACCAGAAGCTATTTATTTATATAAAAAGAATGGATATAAAATAGTTGCTAACTATGGTCAATATGCTGGTGTCGAAAACAGTGTGTGTTTCGAAAAAAAAATAAAGAATTAGTATACGAATATTAAGTAAACATACTAAATAGCTATAAAATATAAAATATGACAATTGTAATTATTAATTATGGAGCAGGAAATATCCAATCTATAAAATTTGCAATACAGCGATTAGGCTATGAAGCTATATTAAGCAATGATCCAGAAGTGATTAAAGCAGCAGATAAAGTTATATTCCCAGGAGTAGGAGAGGCGAGTAGCGCCATGCAAAAACTTAAAGATTCAGGATTAGATCTATTAATTCCTGAGCTTAAACAACCAGTTTTAGGAATTTGTTTGGGTATGCAATTAATGTGTAATCATACGCAAGAAGGAGATACCAAAGGATTAGGCATCTTTGATGTAGATGTAGTTCGATTTAATAAAGATGTAAAAGTACCACAAATAGGATGGAATCAGATAGAAGCTTTGGATTCTCCTTTGTTTAATGGGATTAATGAAAATGAATATATTTATTTAGTGCATAGTTATTATGCACTGGTAACAGAAGATACCGTTGCACAAACTAAATATGGAGTTACATATAGTACCGCTTTACAAAAAAATAATTTTTATGGCACTCAATTTCATCCCGAAAAAAGTAGTGTAGCAGGAGAGAGAATATTAGAGAATTTTTTAAAGTTAAAAAGTAGAAATTAGAAGTACAAATGGAGCAATTAAAAACCAAATAGATATTCTTCTTAATTCTTGCAAAGAAATTCGAAATATGAATTATTCACTTCAACGAAGCATCAAACAAACCTAATACTTAAGACATATTATATCAAAAAATTATGAGAATAATACCAGCAATAGATATCATAGACGCAAAATGCGTTCGGCTCTCTAAGGGAGATTATGGCACCAAAAAAATATATAATGAAAACCCTTTAGAAGTTGCGAAAGAGTTTGAAGCGCACGGAATTGAATATTTACACCTGGTAGATCTAGATGGCGCAAAATCCAAACATATAGTTAATCACAAAGTATTAGAGTTAATAGCTTCTAAAACCAATTTAAAAATTGATTTTGGAGGTGGATTAAAAACAGATAAAGATCTAAAAATAGCTTTTGAAAGTGGTGCAGATCAAGTAACAGGAGGTAGTATTGCTGTAAAAGATCCTGTAACCTTTACATCGTGGATACAAAAATTTGGGACAGATAAAATCATTTTAGGGGCAGATGCTAATAACGAAAAAATAGCAGTAAGTGGTTGGCAAGAAGAAAGCAATAAAGAATTGATTCCTTTTATTAATGAGTATCAAAAACAGGGGGTTACCTATGTTATTTGTACTGATATAAGTAAAGATGGAATGTTACAAGGACCTTCTTTTGAGCTATACCAAAGAATTTTGAAAGAAACAAATAATATTAAATTAATTGCATCAGGAGGAATTTCAACATTTGATGAATTACCCAAATTAGCAGAGATAGGTTGCGAAGGGACTATTATAGGAAAAGCAATTTATGAAAATAGAATTAGTCTAAAACAATTAGAACAATATATTTTAAGTAACTAAATAAATGAAGCTGTCTAAAAAGTCAAAATTTTAAATATTATCAGTTTGAGTCTGTCAAAGACTAATTTATAACTAGTAGATTAAAAACTTCGACAAGCTCAGTTTGACTATTAGGTACAGCCTTTTAGACATCTTCGTTTATTAATTATAAACATAAGAAATAAGTATAGTTTGAATTCTTATACTGAAATAGATTAAAAAACATTCAAAGCCGAGTGAAAAACACTCAAATTTAAGTGAAAAAGTATTAAATCATGTTAACAAAAAGAATCATACCCTGTCTGGATATAAAAAATGGACGAACGGTAAAAGGGATCAATTTTGTGGATTTACGAGATGCTGGCGATCCTGTAGAACTTGCTGAAGCCTATTCAAAAGCAGGAGCAGATGAGTTAGTGTTTTTAGATATCTCTGCTACAGAAGAAAGAAGGAAAACGTTGGCAGACTTAGTACTTCGGGTTGCCGAAAAAGTGAATATACCTTTTACTGTAGGTGGCGGTATATCCTCTATAGAAGATGTAGATATATTACTGCAAAACGGTGCTGATAAAGTTTCTGTAAACTCATCTGCAGTTAAAAATCCACAGCTAATTAATGATCTTGCTGCAAAATTTGGATCGCAATGTATAACAGTTGCAATAGATGCAAAACAAATTAACAGACAATGGATAGTGCACCTCGTAGGAGGGAAAGTACCAACAGATCTAAATTTATTGGATTGGGCAAAAGAAGTCGAAAAACGAGGTGCAGGAGAAATTCTTTTTACATCTATGGATAACGATGGTACCAAAGATGGATTTGCTAATGAAGCATTATGTAAATTATCAGAAGAATTAAATATCCCTATAATTGCATCAGGAGGAGCAGGTAATATGCAACATTTTGTAGATACTTTTACAAAAGGAAAATCAGATGCCGCACTAGCTGCAAGTGTTTTTCATTTTAAAGAAATAGAAATTAAAGATTTAAAACAAACATTACAGGACAACAAAATACCTGTACGATTATAAATAAGATTTCAAAGACTTAGGTGTATAGCCTAAAGTTTTTGAAATAATTTAAAGAAAACATGAAAATAGACTTCCAAAAAAATAAAGACGGGCTTGTTCCTGCAATTGTGCAAGACGCAGTTACTAAAAATGTATTGATGCTTGGGTATATGAACGAAGAGGCATATAATAAGACAATAGAAACTAAAAAAGTTACATTTTTTAGTAGATCAAAAAATAGATTATGGACAAAAGGAGAAGAAAGCGGAAACATTTTAAACCTTGTTGATATAAAGATTGATTGCGATCAGGACTCGCTATTGGTTTTTGTAAATCCAGTAGGTCCGACTTGTCATACTGGATCAGATACATGTTGGAATTTAGAGAATAAAAGTTCTTTTGGGTTTTTGTCTCAATTAGAACAAGTTATTCAAAATAGAAAAGAAAACCAAGACGATACCACATCGTATGTAGCTTCTTTATTTAGAAAAGGTATTAACAAAATAGCACAAAAAGTAGGAGAAGAAGCAGTAGAAGTTGTAATAGAAGCAAAAGACGATAATAAAGAATTGTTTTTAAATGAAAGTGCAGATTTGTTGTTTCATTACTTAATATTATTGCAAGCAAAAGAGTGTACATTACAGGATATTGAAGAAATTTTGAAATCAAGGATTTAGATATGTATTAATTTAGCATAGAAATTATTTTTGTAGTATGATTTTAAAGTAAAAAGATATATATTTGCTCGAAATTTTCCTACCCTTCCATATCCAAATTAATTTTTGAGATATGCCATTTGTATTTAAATCTAAGATTTTAGATGCTAAATATCCATTAATTAAATAGTCAATTTTGAAATATATTAGTAAGTTATCCATTTCTATAATAGTATTATTTATTACTATACAAATAACCTATTCACAATGTAATCAGGCTCTTCCGGATATTAATAAATGTAATATGGAAAATATAGATTTTGATACCGATGGGGACCCTGATGGTATTATTAATTTATATACAGAAACAGGAACTACTGTTGCAGATGGTGTATGGAACATTGCGCCAGAGTATAGCGTAGCATTTGATCCTGCAACGGGTAATTTGTCGATGTGGGCATTACAAAACTCTACAACAGTTTCTACTCAAAATGAGTATGCATTCGAATTAAAAAATACAACCTGTGGAGAAACACCATTCAGGACAGTAAGATTAGTTTTAGGCCCGTATTCTGGTGTTGCATTGCCTAGGTCAGGAACCCTAAATGTAAATGCACAAGGTTGTGACTCTGAAACTTTTGATTTGTTTACAGCTTTTGTACAAGATGATAAAATACCACCACCACATAGAAATGGTACTTGGACGTATAATGGCACTAGTCCAAATTTTATAGGTTTTAATGATAAAGGCTCAGGTTTTAATGCAATTATACCATATCAACCTGGATTACCTAGAGTAGATCAGGAAACATTTGAATTTACATATCGTGTTCCAGGCATAACACCTTGTAGTCCATTCGAAGAAACGACGGTTAGAATCGCAATAGTACGACAAGTAGATTCAGGAGTATCCAACCCTATTAATATTTGTGAAGATGATCTTTTGGCAGGAGTATACGATGCTGATATTAACTTAAGAGATGATCTTTATCTGTTTAATGAAGATATAGAAGGAGTATGGCTTCCAGATTTAGATCCTACCAATCAAATTTCAGACGCTCAGGACTCTAATATTAATTTAAGGCAACTATATGATGCACTTATTGATGGAGGTAATAATTTAAGATTTGGATGTGAATCTTATGAATATAAATACACGGTCGAACAACGGTCTGGTGTTTGTATAAATGACACAACTACGGTTAGTTTTACATTCTATGAACAATTACGACCTTTCACACAACCAAATGCACCACCTAAAATATGTAGTAATTTAATTCCTGGAGATTTTGAATTATTTGATTTATTAGAATTTACAACAGAAGGAGCTTTTGATTTTCAATATACCGATGATTATTATGTTAATTGGAGTGTAATTTCTAGTCCAGGTGGGGGAGATTTGGGTGTAAGTAAACAACCTTTGGCCGTTGAAAACCCTAGACCTGCCGATTATAGATATCGAGGAAAAATAAATACATATCTGGCAACACCAGGAATTTATGTCTTCGAGTATGCCGTAAGCCCAGTAATAAACTGTCAATCTCAACCAGAAATTTGTAATCCATTTGCTTCTCCCAGTGAGGTTAATTATTGTGAGCATCCATGTGATATAATGAGTGCCCAAGTAACTATTGAAATTCTTCCTTTTGAATATGCAGGAGAAGATACAAAAGATATTAATTTATGTGAATCCCTAGGACAAGTAGATCTTAGGAGTTTACTTACTACAAATGGAAACACTATTGCAACAACTGGTGTTTGGACAAATTCAATAGGAGATATAATAGATAATACATTTGTTTTTCCAATTTTAAACAGTAATCAAACATTTACATTCACCTATACGACTACAAGTACTGCAGGATGTGTAGAAATTGCAAATCTAACATTCACGATATATAAAGAACCAAATGCAGGAGAAGATGCAACCACAACATTGTGTTCAGATAATTTAATTATAACCCTCTTTGATTTGTTAGGAGGCAACCCAGATACCACAGGTACCTGGGAAGGTCCATTTGGGTATACATCCTCGGATCATTTAGGTACGTTCGATATAAATAATGATATGTTACCAGTTTTAGGAGCAGGAAACTATTTGTATACTGTTCCTGGTAATGATGGTTGTTCTACGGCAGATACATCTACAGTGTTCATAACTATTGTAGAGCCATTAACTATAGGTAATGATCGTAGTGAAACTTTTTGTAAAATAGACGGAAGTGTTAATTTATATTCTCTTTTAGATAGAGATACACCACGTACAGGTATTTTTGAAGATACAGATAATACAAATGCTTTAACTGCAGATGGTATAGTAGAATTTGAAACTTTGACAAACAACATCTACACTTTTAGATATGTGATAACTAATACACAACCATGTGATCAATCTTCGTTGAATGTTTCAATTCAGATAGTAGATTTGCCAACTCCGGTTGTACCTGCACAAGAATTTTGTATTCTGGATGCCAAACGATTAGAAGATATCGAAGTAGATGTTTTAAATTATAATTGGTATACTACATTAGAGAGCGACATGCCAATTACTGATAATCCATTACTTTATGATAATCAGATTTTTTATATAGCCACAGTAGATACAGATAATTGTGAGTCTGAACGACTAGAGGTGTTAATTAATATTTTAAATACAGGAGAGAGATTTGCTAATGGAGATTTGTGTACGCTTGACTTTCAAGATGGAGTCTCTCCTAATGGAGATAACCAAAATGATACGTTTGATTTGTTAATAGATGAAGTATACAATATACCTGAAGCATTTCCTGATTTTGACTTAAAAATATATAATCGATATGGTAGTATCGTTTATGAAGGAAATATCAATACAGAGGAGTTTAGAGGAGAAAGTAATATATCGGTAAGATTAGGAGACGATCTTCCTTCAGGGACCTATTTTTATATTTTTACACCAAATTTTGAAAACAATTTACCAATTCAAGGAAGTTTTTACCTAAGTAGATAAAAAAAATGAAGTTAAAATTAATTTTTATTCTAACTGTAGTTTTCTGCTCGGTAACTTATGCCCAGCAAGAACCTCAATACTCACAATATATGTATAATATGAGTACCGTTAACCCTGCATATGCAACAGGACAAAATGGTTTGATTTCTACAGGTATTTTGTATAGAAAACAGTGGACAGGAATAGAGGGTTCTCCTCAAACAGCAAATGTTTTTGCTAATATCCCGATGAGTCAAAAAATAGAACTAAGTGTAAATTATGTAAATGATAAAATAGGAGATGCTATACCAGTTACTAATGATTATGCAAATGTTGATTTTGCATATGTAACTCAAATTTCAGACAAAGCAAGATTATCCTATGGATTAAAAGCCGGAATTAATAGTTTCAGAATAGATCCTTCAAGTTCTGATGTGGCAACAGACCCTGCGTTTGCAGATAATACATCTACAACACAGTTAAATATAGGAGCAGGAATATATTTGTTCACCAACAATTTTTATGCAGGAATCTCTTCTCCAAATCTTTTGCCAAGTGATATAGATATCGATGGGATAGGAATAGCGCAAACAAAAACACATCTATATGGTGTTTTTGGGTATGTTTTTGATTTTGTTGATGAAGTAAAATTAAAACCATCTATGGTTATTAAACAAGTTTTAGACTCTCCTTTAACCTTTGATCTTTCGATAAATTCATTAATTTATAATAAGTTCGAATTAGGAGTATCTTACAGGTATACGGACTCTTTTATTGCATTAGCAGGATTTAATATTACACAAAACCTAAAAGTAGGATATTCATATGATTTTAGTGTTAGCGAGTTAAGTGGTTATAATAATGGTAGTCATGAGATAGTACTACTTTTTAATTTGGACCTTTTAAAATACAGTAAAAAATATTCCTCTCCAAGATTTTTCTAAATGATGAAAACCAAGATATTAATATTAATAACGGTACTGATTACTCAGATAACTTTTTCACAAAGTAAAAGCAGGGCAGATCGTTTTTTTGAAAAAGGAGACTATTTAAATGCTTCTTTACAGTACGAAGGAGAATTAAATCAAGAAGGATACACAAAACATATACTTCAAAATATAACTACGTCTTATTATAATATATTTAAATTTAGACAAGCATACCGATACCTTAAAATGTTAACATCTGGTAAGTTTTATGACAAAGATAAAACGTACGACAATAGATATAATTTTATGATGTATCAGGTTTTATCGGCATTAGGCGAATATGAAAAATCAATTGACTTTTTATCCTTGTATAAGACGAATAATACGATAATAGATTTTAGTAAATCGGATGCGATATCTATCATTGAAGATTTTAAATTAAAGGATGATGATTACACTATGAAAAGTGTTTCCTTTAATTCTGATGCTTCAGAATTTGGTGCCGTAAAAAGAGATAGTGTTATATATTTTACAACAGATAGAAGTCCTTATAGTGCTTTAGATAAAAATTATAAATGGACACATCGCGCATTTTTAGACATATATAAAATTAAAGTAGATCAAAACAATAACCCGATCGCAAAAGAAGAAACTATTTCAAAAGAAATAAATTCTAAACTTCATGAAGGAAATTTTTGTTTTACAGCAGATGGAAATACTATGTATTTGTCAAAAAGTAATTCTGAAAAAGGGAAAAAGAAATTTGATAGTATCCATAATAATTCGGTTCACTTATACAAAGCTATTAAAGTAGATGAAAAATGGTCTAAACCAGAAAAATTAGAATTTAATAATATAAATTACTCTATAGAACACCCAGCTTTAAATGCAGAGGGAAATAAATTATATTTTAGTTCTAATATGTCTGGAGGTTATGGTGATTTTGATTTGTATTATGTAGACGTCAATCAGGATGGAACCTATGGCAATCCTGTTAATCTTGGGTCAACTATTAATACAGAAAATAGAGAGCAGTTTCCTTTTATTTCTAACGACGGACACTTGTTTTTTTCCTCTAATGGTCATTTAGGGTTGGGGATGATGGATATTTTTGTTTCAGAATTAAAAAGCGAAGAGTTTACAAGACCAGTTAATTTAGGAGTACCTATTAATTCTAGTTACGATGATTTTTCTTTATCTTATTACAATAAAACAGATGGTTTTTTTGCTTCTAATCGTAAAAAAGGAGGAGATGATATATACTCTTTTTCTCAAATAGGAGATATTTTTCCAAAAGAATACAGAGCTTATTTTGAAGTAAGAGATTTTGCTACAGATAATTATATTGCAAACTCTGACGTGGTTTTGTTTAATAACGATAATGAAATGATTTATGAGAGTCAATTAGATTCTATAGCGAGTTTTGATCTTAAAATATTTCCTGGCAGATATAATTTTAAAGCCTCGGCAGATGGTTATAAAACGAGAACTAAACCTTTAATTGTAAAAGAAAAAGAAGAAGAAAAGTATATAGTTTATTTAGATAAATCCAGAAGTAGAGAAGAGGATATCACTTTTAATGAAAATGGAGAACAAATAAAAAAAACCTCTAATAACGATACTATAACTATTGTAGAGCGAACTATAATAAATTCTTCAGATACAAAAAACAGAAAAGAAGAAATTACTAAAGACAGACTTAGAGAAATTCTTTTATCTGATAAAGATGGTCCTCCGGTGATAGAAAAAAACGGGAAACTTTATTTTGATATGCCTCCTATTTATTTTGATTACGATAAATGGAATATACGAGCAGATTCTAAAAAGGTGCTGGATAAATTAGCCTTAAAATTAGAAAGATATAAAACGGTGTATGTTAATATTAGCTCCCATACCGATAGCAGAGGTACAGAATCTTATAATCAGGTATTATCTACTAAAAGAGCAGAATCTACACGTAACTATCTTGCATTGGTAGGATATGTAAATGCAAGAAGAATGCAATTTGTAGGATTTGGAGAATCACTGCCTTTAATTGACTGTGGTAGTAAAGTTTGTACAGAAGAAGATCATCAGATAAACAGAAGAAGTGAATTTGAGATTGTTAAATTTTAAATTATTTAAGAATACAAAATATTCTTTGATAGTTAAACTGTAAACTAGAGTATTAAATAATTGTTTTCTAATAAATTAAATCGTAGTTTTGCACTCCTTTTTAGCGAATAAGAGGATTAAAAAGGGATACATTTAATTTAAATTAATACTTCTGTATAATTTTCGTATTGATCCTCAGTAATATACAGGATACAAATAATAATCTTCAATGTCTGAAGAAACAAAAAACACAGACGTTCAGGAAGTAGAGACTGCAGCAGTAGCTCAATCTCCAGCACAGGCAAATCCTGAACAATTCTTAAAAGATTTTAACTGGCACAACTACGAAGAGGGAATTGACCCTATCGAAGATTCAAAACTAGAAGAGTTTGAAAAGTTGGTTGCAGAAAATTTTGTAGACACCTTAAATGATGAAGTTGTAGATGGAACTGTAATTAATATTACAGATCGTGATGCTATCATCGACATTAATGCAAAAAGTGAAGGTGTTATTTCATTAAATGAATTTCGTTACAACCCAGATCTTAAAGTAGGAGACAAAGTAGAGGTTTTAATCGACGTTCGCGAAGATTCTACTGGTCAATTAGTATTATCACACCGTAAAGCTCGTGTAATTAAAGCATGGGATAGAGTAAATGGTGCTCATGATACTGGTGAAATAGTAAATGGTTTTGTAAAATGCAGAACTAAAGGAGGTATGATTGTAGATGTATTTGGTATCGAAGCATTCTTGCCAGGCTCTCAGATTGATGTAAAACCAATCCGTGACTACGATGCATATGTTGGTAAAACGATGGAATTTAAAGTGGTTAAAATTAATCACGAATTCAAAAACGTTGTTGTATCTCATAAAGCGCTTATCGAAGCAGATATCGAAGAGCAGAAAAAAGAAATTATCGGTCAATTAGAAAAAGGTCAGGTATTAGAAGGTACTGTTAAGAATGTTACTTCTTATGGTGTATTCGTTGATCTTGGAGGAGTTGATGGACTTGTTCATATTACAGATCTTTCTTGGTCAAGAATCAACCATCCAAATGAGATTGTTGAACTAGATCAAAAATTAAACGTTGTTATTTTAGACTTTGATGAGGCTAAAACACGTATTCAATTAGGTCTTAAACAATTAAAACCTCACCCATGGGAAGCTCTTGATAAGGAACTTAAAGTAGGTGATAAAGTTAAAGGTAAAGTAGTTGTTATTGCAGATTATGGTGCTTTTATCGAAGTAGAAGAAGGAGTAGAAGGATTAATTCACGTTTCTGAAATGTCTTGGTCTACACACTTACGTTCTGCTCAGGATTTCGTAAAAGTTGGAGATCAGGTAGAAGCTGTAATTCTTACTTTAGATAGAGAAGAGCGTAAAATGTCTCTGGGTATCAAGCAATTAACTCCAGATCCTTGGACAGATATTACTTCTAAATATCCTGTAGGTTCTAAACATAATGGTATTGTTCGTAACTTTACAAACTTTGGTGTTTTTGTTGAGCTAGAAGAAGGTATTGATGGATTAATCTATATATCAGATCTATCTTGGACTAAGAAAATCAAACATCCTTCAGATTTTACAAACGTAGGAGACACACTAGATGTAGTAGTTCTTGAGTTAGATGTAGAAGGACGTAAGTTAAGTTTAGGTCATAAGCAAACAGAAGAAAATCCTTGGGATAAATATGAAGCTGATTTTGCGGTTGGAACTAAACATACTGCTAAAATTGGAGAACTTGTTGATAAAGGAGCTACAATCGACTTTAACGAAGATATCATTGCTTTTGTTCCTGCTCGTCATCTTGAAAAAGAAGATGGTAGCAAATTAAAGCAAGGAGATGAAGCAGAATTCCAAATTATTGAATTTAATAAAGAATTCAAAAGAGTGGTTGCTTCTCATACATCTTTATTTAAAGAAGAAGAAGCGAAGATTGTTAAACAAGCGGCTAAAAAAGCCTCTAGTAGTGCCTCTTCAGAGAAAACTACTCTTGGTGACATTGACGCATTAGCAGATCTTAAAGCTAAAATGGAAAAAGGAGAGAACTAATTTTCTTTAAACTTTTATACATTGTTATAAAAAAGGTCGTTCGAAAGAACGGCCTTTTTAATTTTTAAGAAAATAGCAAAGTTTTATTTTTACTATTATTACTAAGGTAATAGTTGTAAAATTTCATTACTTTTGTACTCCAGATATCTATTTGGAGATTATGAGTCAAAAACTACTACTTAGTGCAAAAGAAATCAATATAATTCTGCACCGTTTGGCTTGTCAATTAATAGAAAACCATACGCATTTTAAAGATACTGTTTTAATAGGTATACAACCAAGAGGAGCTTTTCTTGCTAATAGAATTAAAAATATTTTAATTGAAAAATATCAGGTTCAAGAAATAAATCTTGGCTATCTTGATATCACTTTTTATAGAGATGATTTTAGAAGAGGAGAGAAAATTTTGGAAGCTAATAAAACTCATATCGATTTTGTGGTAGAAGATAAGCGTATTGTGTTTATTGATGACGTTTTATATACGGGAAGAAGTATTAGAGCAGCTTTAACTGCTATGCAGTCTTTTGGAAGACCGCAAGAAATAGAATTACTAACACTAATAGACAGGCGTTTTAGTAGACATTTGCCAATACAGCCAAATTATAGAGGCAGGCAAGTAGACGCTATAAATAAAGAAAAAGTAAAAGTCCTTTGGACAGAAAATGGTGGTGAAGATGCGGTATATCTTATAGACAATTAAAACTTTTGAATAGAACTGTTTGTTAAAAATATAAATTAATACGAATGAGCGAATTAAGTGTAAACCACTTACTAGGGATAAAATATTTAAATAAAGAGGATGTTAATCTAATCTTTGAAACGGCAGATCACTTTAAAGAAGTAATTAATAGGCCAATTAAAAAAGTTCCTTCGCTTAGAGATATAACAATAGCTAATCTTTTTTTTGAAAATAGTACTCGAACAAGATTATCTTTTGAATTGGCAGAAAAAAGACTTTCTGCAGATGTTATAAATTTTTCAGCAGCTTCTTCTTCTGTAAAAAAAGGAGAAACACTTATAGATACAGTTAATAATATACTATCTATGAAGGTAGATATGGTTGTTATGAGGCACCCTAATCCAGGAGCAGGAGTGTTTTTGTCTAAGCATGTAAATGCAAGTATAGTAAATGCAGGAGATGGCGCACATGAACATCCTACACAAGCCTTGTTAGATTCATATTCTATTCGAGAAAAGTTAGGAGAAGTAAGAGGAAAAAAAGTGGTAATTGTTGGGGATGTTTTACACTCAAGAGTAGCACTTTCTAATATATTTGCTTTAAAATTGCAAGGAGCAGAAGTAAAAGTATGCGGACCAAAAACACTTATTCCAAAGTACATAGAAAAACTAGGAGTACAAGTAGAAACTGATCTTAGAAAAGCGCTCGAGTGGTGTGATGTAGCAAATATGTTACGCGTGCAAAACGAAAGGATGGAAATAAGTTATTTTCCTTCAACCAGAGAATATACGCAGCAATTTGGAGTCAATAAAAAATTGTTGGATAGTCTAGATAAAGAAATTGTAATTATGCACCCAGGACCAATCAATCGTGGAGTAGAAATCACGAGCGATGTTGCTGATTCTAATCGAGCCATTATATTAGATCAGGTACAAAATGGAGTTGCAGTGCGAATGGCAGTAATCTATCTTTTAGCTTCAAAAATTAAACAATAATATTTATGATTTTTAATAAAGAAGGATCAACAACTATTATAACACAAGAAAAAACTACTATCGTAGAATTTGTTAATGGTATTGAAAGTAAGTACGATTCCCTGAAAAATGATAATATCATAATAAATCTTTTTTCTCTAAAACAAATTTCAGTTGAGGATATCAATGAGTTTTTGCTACTATCAAAAAAACATAAAACAGCCAAGCGTTCTTTTGTTATTGTTAGTAATAAAATAGCTTATGATGATGTTTCTAGCCAAATAACCATTGTTCCAACATTACAAGAAGCATACGATCTGGTAGAAATGGAAGAAATAGAAAGAGATTTAGGGTTTTAAAAAGAAGATAATTTTGTAATCATCTTCTTTTTATTTCGTCTGATGTATTATGAAAAGACTAGCCCATCTTATATTTATATTTTTATTTGTTTTTTTTAATGGAGAAATAATTATTGCTCAAGACTGGAAATATGATCTTGAGGAAGCGAAATTACAGGCAAAAAAAACAGATCAAAATATTGTGTTACTTTTCACAGGATCAGACTGGTGTCCTCCATGTATAAAGTTAGAGAAGAATGTTTTTTCTAACAAGGATTTTATAGCATTTGCAAAAGATAATTTTGTTTGGCTTAAGGCTGATTTTCCAAAGCGAAGAAAAAATATGCTTTCTGTCGAGCAGCAAAATAAAAATGAAGCTTTAGCCAGTAAATATAATAAAAAGTGGATTTTCCCTATAATTTTGGTTTTAGATAAAGAAGCAAAAGTTTTAGGAGTTACAGGTTACAGGAGGGGTTTCGATGCTAATTCATACGTGTCTTTATTAACTTCTTTTAACTCTTTTAATCATTAAATAGGATTTGTGTATTAGATTGAATTATATTCACAATCTGTATACTAAATAGAAAAAAATAATTTTGAAACTTACAATATTAGGTTGTTATTCTGCAACCCCCAGAACATTTACAAACCCTACATCACAGGTATTAGAAATTAATAATCATATTTTTTTAATTGATTGCGGAGAAGGTACTCAGGTAGAATTAAGACGAAATAAAATTAGATTTTCGAGAATTCAACATATATTTATTTCTCACCTTCATGGCGACCATTTTTTTGGATTAATAGGGTTAGTTTCTACATTTAGGATGCTCAATAGAGATACGCCATTACATATTTATGGGCCTAAAGGTATAAAGGAGGCAATTACTTTACAGTTAAAATTATCTAATTCCTGGACAGATTATCCGTTGTGTTTTCATGAATTGACAAATACAGAATCTGAGGTCGTTTTTGAAGATGACAAAGTAATAGTAACAACAATACCATTGCAACACAGAATTTATTGTAATGGATTTTTATTTAAAGAAAAACCTGGTGATAGAACTCTATTGATTAATGAAGTAGAAAATTATGAAATAGATAGAGCGTATTATCGTTCGATTAAAAAAGGAAAAGATATTGTTTTAGAGAACGGTACTGTGATTTCTAATGAAAAGCTTACGATACCGCCAAAGCCAGCTAAAAGTTATGCATATTGCAGCGATACTAAGTATGATGAAGCAAAAATTACTTTAATAAAAAATGTAACTGTCTTGTATCACGAATCTACATTTTTAGAAAGTCATAATCACTTGTGTACAAAAACTGGTCACAGCTCAGCTATCGAAGCAGCAACTATAGCAAAAAAAGCGAATGTTGGAACACTAATTTTAGGACATTATTCTACTAGATATGAGAATATTGAAATGTTTAGAGAAGAAGCTAAAACAGTTTTTGAGGAAGTAGAAATAGCAGATGATGGTAAGGTGTTTGAGTATTAGCGTATATTTTACTTACAAATAAATTCACTTTTATAGCTCGTTTTATACACCTTATAGTCTATAATTATTATAAATTTGTAATTCTAATAAGTTATTTAAAGTATCTATGAATAGAGATCTTACCGCATATCGAAAATCTTATGAAAAGAGTTTTTTAGAAGAAAAAGATCTTCCTGAATCTCCATTTACTCTTTTTTCTACATGGTTTAAAGAAGTTGAATCTGCAGGTGGAGTAGAAGAGGCTAATGCAATGACAATAACTACAGTAGGATCAGATGGTTTTCCTAAAGCACGAATTGTATTATTGAAGCATTTTGATAAAAATGGCTTCGTTTTTTATACAAATTATAATTCAGAAAAAGGAAAGGCTATTGCTGGTAATAATAAAGTATGTGTTTCTTTTTTTTGGCCAAATTTAGAAAGACAAGTTATTATTAAAGGTGTAGCACAAAAGATAGATGAGGAAGATAGTACTCGTTATTTTTTATCTCGTCCCAGAGGAAGTCAATTAGGAGCTTTGGCATCTTATCAAAGTGAAGTGATTTCATCCAGAGAGTCTCTGGAAAATAGATTAGAAGCTTTAGAAAAACAGTATGCAGAAAAAGAAGTACCTAAACCAGAATTTTGGGGAGGGTATTGCATATATCCTACTCAATTTGAGTTTTGGCAGGGTAGAGCTAATAGATTACATGATCGTATAAGGTTTACTAATAATGAAAATGATAGTTGGTCTATAGATAGATTATCTCCTTGAATAAATTTATAAAAGTATTATTGGGATAAAAAGAAGGGATCTACATTATCACAAAACTGGATCTTCTATTTTTTTGGTACTGATCCTCAGAACAATCATCCCCATCTTTACAGTTGTTAACAGGTCTGCTTTCTCCAAAACCAACGTAAGAAAGAATTCTGTTTTCAGAAATATTTTTACTTAATAAATAGTTATATATCGATTCAGCTCTTTTTTGAGAAAGAGTTAGATTATAATTTTCACCACCTCTGCTATCAGAATGAGTTTCAATTTTGATAATCATATTTGGGTAGTCGTTATTCATGATTTTAACCACCTTATCTAATTCAATTTCTGCTTTTTCAGTAATATCCCATTTATCAAAGTCAAAATAAATTTCATTTAAGTTAATAAGATCATTTATCGTTTTACTTAATGTTATACTAGATTTCATTACTGATTTATTTGGTGTCATTTTTGAGGGTACTATACCTTCTGGAGAAACACCTCCGCTTTCTGTATTATTAGATTTTTTTATCTCGTCACTTTCTCCTGGTATTAATGCAGTAAACTCATTATTCATTCTTTTTTTAGGAATAGAGACCAAGCGATTTGCATTTGGGCAATTTAAAGTGCTAATATCTATCGCTAATTTAAATTGATAATAATCTGGTAAGTCACAAGAGTTAATATGATTATATCCTTTAGAATATTTTATAGTTTCGTTTAGTGTACCATTAAACTCTGCAGTAACAGGCTGATCCATTACTATTATATCATCTAACGTGTTAATAGATTCACAACCAGTATCTACAATTACATTATAACTAATTTTAAAAGGCTCGCTATCTGTTTTTACCATTTTATTTGGTACTGTAAAACTTAAAGTTCTTGATTCTTCTTCAAATTTCACTTTTATTTTTTTAGAAGGAAGCACAATAGACTTTTCTGAAAATATTACATTTTTAGGCAAAATATCCTTAATAATCGTGTTTTTTGCATTATCATTACCGTCATTATATACAGTAAGCGTATATGTTATTTCTTGATCAGAAGCTAAAAGATCTTCTGGATGTATATAATCATTGGTCGCAGTGTATTTTGATCTTTTTACGATATGAATTGCTGGTTCATATATTTCAATACTAAATGCAACGGCTGTAACAGAATACCCATCATTGTTGGTAGATAATCTGAATTTTGCTTCTGTTTGATTATTACCTATGATGCTGTTTCTTATATTTTTAATATCAAACAAATCAGCATCATATCCCAAAGTATTTTGACTAGCAGGTACTCTTGATGTAATATTTTTGCCGTTTTCAGTAATGTTTGCATTGAAAAAATTATTCATAGGATTAATACCATCTGCAAGACTTTTATACTTATTTGTTTCATTAGACATTACTTGAAAACGATCTCCGATAATACCTTTATCTCCTTCATAAGCAATAACCCCTATTTTTCCATGTACAGAACCATTTGGTATGGTTTGAAAGTTATTAAAAGAAAAAGCTACAGGTTTTGCCTTAGAGTCAATATTTACGAAACCATCATAAACATAAAATCTTTTTCGAGGTTTGGTATCGTCCTGATATATAACGACCATTGTCCAACCTCCAGCAAGACCATTTCCTAAAGTTGGATCATCATTTACAGATGTAGTAGTAGCAGGTATATTTGCAACCGTATATGTTCCTATAGGGTTTTCTAAATTTAATATATCTGAAGTGATATCTTTATAACAAGAATATTGTTGAAATAAAGATTCACTGTCACGATAATAATCATGAATTATTTTTCCATCAGTAATAGTAGTATAAGATTGCTTTCCTGGATATTTTATTTTGATAGAGGTAATATCATGTTTTCTATTTTCATCTGCATAAGCTGCTGTCCAGTATAAACCAACATGTTTAATAGTATTACAATTAGAATCGATAATAAAATCTGCACTACTCGAATTAAAAGTAGAGGGATCATTATCTATATCAATAAATCCCATTCTAAATTGATTGTTTAACCCACCATCATTATAACTTTTATTAGGATCAAATGTATTAGATCCATCATCATTACTAACCTTACCTAAAATTGTATTAGAAACAAATTTAAAATCCCCTTTAAAGGTAAGTTCTGTACGTTTTTTTAAAGGCACCTCTACTTGGCTATATGCAATTGAACAAACAAAGCAACATACAGGTATAAGCAGGGATAAATTTTGGAACCTAATATTTTTTATTTTCTTAGTAATCAATTTTTCCACTTTTTTGTTTTTAATAACCCTAAGTAATATTATGATAAATCTGTGTTCATAATTTTTGGGGGAAACACTTTGATTTAAGGGAAAACCGTATGTAAATTTATATTTTAACATTTAATTATAGTACAAAAAAATGATGTTTTCGATGTAAATGTCGTTTTCATCGATTAAAATCTATTATATATAGCATTCATTTTCATTAAATTAGCAAAATATGTTAACTTCATTAATAATTATTTGGTTGGTAAAATATTTGTTTAGAATTAAAAGGATCTATCGATGCTAGAATACATACAAAATATATATTTTTATATCTTATATTAAGATTTGTAAAATCGAATTCTTAAACTTGTATAAAATAACTTCGTTTCTATAAAAATAGTATCAAATTCATGAAAACTTTATATATAATCAGACATGCAAAATCTTCTTGGGGATTTAATTTGCCTGATGATAAAAGACCGCTTAATGAAAGAGGTTTGAGAGATGCAGAATTAATTGGTAAAGAGCTAAAAAGCATAGTAAAACCTATAGATAGGGTTTTATGTAGTCCAGCAGAAAGAGCTTATGAAACAGCAAAAATAATATGTAATCAATTAAATATATCTGAAGACATTTTTTTTTTAGAGCCTAATCTATACGATTTTGAGGGCTCTAAAGTAATTAATGTTATTAAAAGCTGTAAAGATACTATTCATACTTTAATGATATTTGGTCATAATCATGCTTTTACTTCACTAGCAAATTTATTTGGAAGTACATATATTGATAATTTACCAACTGCTGGTGTCGTTGCTATAGAATTTGAAGCAGAAAAATGGCAGGATATAAATGTAGGAAAAACCTTATTAACTATTTTTCCTAAATCTCTTAAGTAATGTTAGAAAAATCTACAAATCAATATATTAATAGAGAATTAAGCTGGCTACAATTTAATGCAAGAGTATTGCAAGAAGCTTCAGATACAACAGTGCCTTTGTTAGAAAGGTTGCGTTTTATAGGTATATTTTCTAATAACTTAGATGAATTTTTTAAAGTTAGGTATGCTACGATTAAAAGAATAGATCTTGCTGGTAAGGATGGTAAAAATGTACTTAAAGGAACAACAGCAAGTAAATTATTAGAAAAGATAACAGCAATAGTTATTAAGCAACAGGAAGAAAGCCTTAAAACTATAGATGTAATAAAAGAAGAGCTTAAACAAAGAGATATTTTTATTATTGATGAAAACCAAGTAACTGCGGATCAAGACGCATTTATACGTAATTATTTTGTTACCAAGGTTAGTCCTGCTCTTGTAACCTATATTCTTAATGACTTAGAAAAATTTCCTCATTTAAAAGATAGTGTAGCTTATTTGGCAGTAAAATTGGTGCTGAAAGAGAAAATCCTTAAAGAAGGAAGAATTTCGAAAATATTGCAACAGACTACTAAAGAAAAAATATATGCACTAATCGAGATTCCTAAAAATACAGATAGATTTGTTGTGCTTCCTGAAAAAGACGGCAAACAGTATATCATCATTTTAGACGATTTAATTCGATATTGTATGCACATAAACTTTAGTATTTTTGATTATATAAGTGCTTCTGCACATATGATTAAAATTACCAGAGATGCACAATTAGATTTTGACAATGATTTAAGTAAGAGTTTTATACAAAAAATATCAAGTAGTGTCAAATCCAGAAGAGATGGGGAACCAGTTCGATTTGTATATGATCAAACTATAGAAAAAGATACCCTTGATTTTTTAATGGATAAAATGGGAGTAGATAATACAGATAGTATTATACCAGGTGGCAGATACCATAATCGAAGAGATTATATGGATTTTCCTGATCTTAGAGATGAAAGTTTAGTATATCAACAAATAAAACCTTTAGCAATACCAGATCTTGTTTTACAAGGTAGTTTATTGGATAAGATAGCTAAAAAAGATTTTTTACAATATACTCCATATCATACATTTTCTTATACAGTAAAGTTTTTAAGAGAATCAGCCATTGATCCTAAAGTAAAAAGTATTAAAATAACCATTTACAGATTAGCAAATATTTCTCATATCGCCAGTTCACTTATAAATGCAGCTAAAAATGGTAAAAATGTTTTAGTACAAATTGAACTACAGGCGCGTTTTGATGAAGCAGCAAATATTCGTTATGCAGAACAAATGCAACGGGAAGGAGTAAATCTAATTTTTGGAGTAACAGGTTTAAAAGTACATTGTAAAGCCTGTGTTATTGAAAGAGAAGAAAAAGGAAAACTTAAAAGATACGGATTTATAAGTACAGGAAATTTTAATGAATCTACCGCAAAAATATATACAGATTATACATTGTTTACAACCAATGAAAATATTCTAAAAGAAACGAATAGGATTTTTAAATTTTTTGAAATAAATTATAAAACATACCGATACAAACATCTACTAGTTTCTCCTCACTACACTAGGTCATCTTTGGTAAAATTAATAGATAAAGAAATTCAGAATGTAAGTCAAGGTATCTCTGCTAGTATTAGACTTAAACTAAATAGTTTAAGCGATTATGATATGATTGATAAATTGTACGAAGCAAGTAGAGCAGGAGTAAAAATAGATTTAATTATTCGAGGTATTTGTTGTTTGATCCCAGGGATTCCTGGGATGAGCGAAAACATTAGAGCTATAAGTGTAGTAGATAAATTTTTGGAACACCCAAGGCTATATATATTTGAAAATGGAGGAAATCCAAAAGTATATATATCATCTGCAGATTGGATGACTCGTAATTTAGATAGAAGGGTAGAGATATCTTGCCCCATTTATGATGAAGATATCAAATTAGAATTAATGGATACTTTTGATATCTGTTGGAGCGACAATGTCAAGGCCAGAAAACTTTCTAAAGATCAAGATAATGCTTACATTAGAAACGATAAAGAAAAAGTGAGATCACAAATAGCAACCTATGACTATTACTTAAAAAAACTTGGAAATTAATTATTTTGTTAACTATAGAAAAATATGGAGCCATTGATATTGGCTCTAATGCAGTAAGATTATTAATAAGTAGTGTTCATCAAGAAGATGGTATGACTACTAGATTTAAAAAAACAAGTCTAGTTCGTGTACCAATTCGTCTTGGAGAAGACGTTTTTAAATCTAAAAAAGTATCTCAGGAAAATATCACAAGAATGATTGATGCTATGCAAGCATACCAACTCTTAATGAAAACTCATAAAGTAGTTAGATATAAAGCTTGTGCAACATCGGCCATGAGAGAAGCTGAGAATGGAGAAGAAATTGTACAACTTATAAAGGAAAAAACAGGAATTCAAATACATATCATTGATGGTAAAGATGAAGCAGCAATAATTGCAATGACAGATTTACATCAATTAATAAATACCGATGCAACCTATTTATATGTAGATGTAGGAGGAGGGAGTACAGAATTTACGTTGTATCATAATGGTAATAATATTACCTCTAGATCTTTTAAACTAGGAACAGTAAGATTACTTAATAATCTGGTTTCTGAACAAGTATGGAAAGATGTAGAGAATTGGATAAAAGAAAATACAGAAAACTATAATAGAATAGCATTAATTGGATCTGGAGGAAACATTAATAATATTTTTAAAAATAGTGGAAAAAGCATGGGCAAACCGTTATCTTTTCTGTATCTAAGTTCTTACTATAAATTACTTAATTCTCTAACATATGAAGAAAGAATTTGGCAGCTTAATTTGAATCAAGATAGAGCAGATGTTATAGTGCCCGCGGTTCGGATATATCTTTCTGCAATGAAATGGAGTAGTGCAAGAGAAATTCATGTACCAAAAATCGGATTATCTGATGGTATTATAAAATCACTATATAATGAAAAATTAAATAATCGATAAAATCTATATTGAGTACCTTTCAACGATTTTAAAACGATTTTTATATGTAGAACAGATAATTTCTCTTTATAAATCTATTAATTTGTTTTAAATTGTATTCATAATAAAACATTAATATACTATGAGAAAAAATATACTATTTGCAGCTGCCTTCTTTATATTTGGAACATTGCTTTCTAATGCTCAGGAAGCTTCCTATGGGATAAGAATAGGAGCAAACCTTAGCTCTATTAGTTCTAACGATATCCCTAAAGATCTTGAAGATAGTAGATTTGGAATTATTGTTGGTTTTTTAGCAGAGTACCCTTTGACAGAAAAATGGAGTGTTCAGCCAGAATTTCAATATTCATCTCTAGGGAACGATGATAAATCCTTAAATGTAGATTATCTACAAGTGCCAATTTTTCTTAAGTATAATTTTTCAGATTTGTTTAATGTTCATGTTGGTCCTCAGGTTGGGCTTAAAATTTGGGAGTGGGAAGATGATAATATAATTGAAACTAAGTTTAATACCTTTAATATAGCTGCAATTGGTGGGATTGGTGTAAATATAACAGAAAACTTTTTTGCTGATTTACGCTATGGTTTTGGATTATCTAATATAATCGATGACAAAAATATTCCTGAGGGAGCAAAAGGAAATACCAGAAACATTCAACTTTCGTTTGGGTATAAACTATAGTATTTAATAGTAGTACTACAATATTTAGTTTAGCATAGACCTTTAAAAGTCTATGCTATTTTTTTATTCATACTAATTACTATAACTAGGATTTATTAGTTTATAATAATTAAAAAAACTCTTTTTTAGTGTAATGTTTTTTTTTTGATAATTTATTAGCGCTCGATTTTTTAAACCGTTAATTAGATTATTTGTGGTTACTCTGGATGTCCTAATATAATTCGCTAATTCATCTTGATTAAAAGGAGAATTTATAATTATGGTTTCATTAAGGAAATCTGACGAGTATTCAAATTTTTCTTTAAATTCTATGATGGCATTAATCAATCTTAATTCTGTAGACCTTATTTGTAGTGTCTTTATTCTCTTCTCTAGCTCAGAGTATTCCAGATCTAAGATGCATAAAAGATCTTTGTATAAAGAATTATTGTTTTTAATGATATTGTAAATATCATTTATTTCGAACTCATAAATTTTTGTTTTTGAAGATAAGGATTCAGAATAAAATAAAGAGTATGTATTACCAAAAATAATATCCGCTCCAAAAATTTGGTTCTTCGCTAATAAAACAGGAATTATCTCTTCTCCGTTAGTAGTCATACTGCATATTTTTACTACTCCTTCTTTAATAAGGTAGATTTTTTCAGAAAAGCATTTATTATTTTTTATAATCTCATTTTGTTTATAAAATTTACAGGTATACTTCTCTTTCTTTATTAGAATATCTAATAGTTCCAGATTCATTTTGTTGTTGAGTTTAGTTATGTTAATCATAATAAACTGTTAAAATGAAGGAATATTATTGTTTTTTTATTTCTTTTTTCATGTTATTCCATAAAATTTATGAGTTAGACCAGTATTTTGATAATTTTCATAAATAAATAAAAAAAGATTTTGTGTTAGATTTTTTATATCCAGAATGACAATACGAATCTAATTTCGGTATAGAATTTTAACCCTTAATTAGCACAAAATCATGAAGCTTACAGATTTAAAATATAAAGACAATTTTGATGCACATAGCACAATTATTAATTTCTCTTCTTCCGAGATTTTATTAAATAAATTATAAACCGAATAGATTTTTTTAGCAATGGAAACAACCGTTTCTCACGATATTTCTGAAGCAGGAATACGTGACACCTTTGGGTCTATACCCTTAGTGCCAGGAGATACTTTTCTAAAACATAAAACTACAAATTTATCATTATCAGATCAATATCTTTTTCAAAGGTTTGGACAAGGTCCTATAACAAGAATACCATACCGATGTATACACCACGCGTTTGAAGCAAATGCAAGAGTAAATCCAAATAATATAGCTGTTCATCATTTAAAAGAAAAAATTAGTTATAAAGATCTAAATTACCAAGCTAATTTACTTGCCTTAGAACTTATAAAAAATGGAGTTCAAAAAGGAGATAATGTTGGTTTATTTGTACAACGTTCAATACCAATGGTAGTTGGTATATTAGCAATTTTAAAAGCTGGAGCAGCCTATGTTCCACAGCATATTGGATTAGCTAAAGAAGAACAACTACGATACGTAGTTAAATCTGCATCAATAGATATAATATTAACGTTATCAGAATATAAAGATTTAATTCCTGTAATAGAGAACAAAAAACAGATATGTATAGATAGTTTTCTAAAATCTAATAAAAATACTAAAGAACAAATAAAATTACCCAATGTAGAGGTAACAGAAAATGATGTTTGTTATATAATTTTTACTTCAGGAACTACGGGAGATCCTAATGGAGTGCAGGTTACGCATAGCAATACATGTAATATTCTACTTACTGCCCCAGGTAATTTAGGAATGAGACCAGGGTTAAAAGTAGGGCAAATACTAAGTATTGCTTTTGATATGTCGGTATGGGAAATTCTGGGAAGTCTTGCAAACGGAGCTACTTTAGTTATTCGAGGAAAAAATATTCAGGAAACAGTAAGCGAGGTAGATGTAGTAATTTCTACCCCAACCATTCTAAGTTCACTAGATATTGAGTTGTGTAAAAACGTTAGAGTGGCAATAGTTGCAGGAGAGCCATGCCCCAGAGTTCTTGCAGAAAAATGGTCTTCATTTTGTGCTTTTCATAATTCATGTGGTCCAACAGAAATTACGATAATTAACACAGTAAAACGTTTTTTTCCAACAGATGAATTACTAACAATAGGGAAACCTACCCCTAATAATACGGTATACGTACTAAACGAAGATTTAACTCCTTGTGCAATAGGTGAAGTTGGAGAAATGTGGGCAGGAGGGCTTTGTGTAACTAAAGGATATATAAATAATGAAGATCTTACAAACGAAAGATATTTAGAAGACCCATTTCTTGGGCAAGGAAAAAAAATGTTTAGAACAAGGGATTTGGGAAGATGGACTTTAGATGGTGAACTTGAGCATTTAGGGAGAACAGACGATCAGGTAAAGATATGTGGTTTTAGAGTAGAACTAGATTCTGTTTCTTCTATAATTGAAAAAATGCCAGAGAGTAAAAGAGCAATTACTTTAAAAAAAGATAACAGAACATTAATATCCTTTGTTAGTCCAGAAACCGTAGATAGCGAAAAAGTAAAAGAGGTTGTAGGGAAAGTATTACCATATTATTGCGTACCCGCTATAGTGGTAACAATGAAAGAACTGCCAATGACCAATAGAGGAAAAATTGATAAAAGAAAATTACTAAATAGTATTTCTCAATATGAATCACCAATGGATACAGAAACAATAATTGAAGATCAAAAGATAAAAGAAGTAAGTCAGATTCCTGATTTAGAAAAAATACAATTACCTCCTCAAAAAAAATCTTTTAGCAGGATGTGGAAAGGAGAAAAGCTTATGCATTATTATAGATTATTTGCTTTGCTTTTGGCAACTAATGTAGGAATCTTGATTTATGGAATAACAGAAGCCGGATGGTGGTCTGCAGAGAACATAAGATTAGATGTAATATCAAAAATAGCATTAATAAATTTTACTATAGGGATTCTGATTAGGCAACAATATATTATCAATTTTTTATTTTGGGTAGCAACTAGCATACCCACTAGTTGGCCATTATCTATAAGGCGAAGAGCAGGAAAAGTGTATCATTTTGGAGGAATTCATATAGGAGGCACAGTAAGTGGAACCTTATGGTTTATGATTTTTATGGGGTCTTTGTATTATGATTTTTTTAATAGCTTTAATACACAGCCTAAAAGCATAGCGCTTTTGTGGATTACATCAGTTCTTACAGGAATTTTGATTTATATGATCATCATGGCTTTACCAAAAATGAGAGCAAAATTCCATAATAATTTTGAAAAAACACATCGCTTTGGAGGGTGGAGTGCCCTACTTTTATTCTGGGTACAAATAATTTTAATAACCAAACAACAGAACTCTCAAATAAGTTTTTCAGAAGCCCTATATACCTCATTTAGTTTCTGGATGTTAGTTCTGATTACGATTAGTATTGCCCTACCATGGTTGCGTCTTAAAAAAGTAAAAGTAGATATAACAAGACCATCTAACCATGTTATTTTGGCTAGATTTAATTATGGAGAAACTCCTTTTGCTGGTTCTTCTACAGCAATAAGTAGAGATCCATTAATGGAATGGCATTCCTTTGCAAACGTACCAGAACCTGGTAGAGAAGGGTTTAGGTTAACAATTTCTCGTGCGGGAGATTGGACAGGAGATCTTATAGATGATATGCCAAAACATTTATGGGTAAAAGGTATAACAACCGCAGGAGTAGGAAATGTAGATAAATTATTTAAGAAAGTTATATGGGTAGCCACAGGTAGTGGTATCGGACCATGTTTACCACATCTTTTTTCACAAGAGACTCCTGCTCGTTTAATATGGGCAACACGAAACCCAAGAAAAACGTACGGAAATGAGTTAGTAGATGAAATTCTTGAATCACAACCAGAAGCATTAATATGGGATACCGACGCACATGGAAAACCAGATATGGTAAAGCTTACATATAAAGCATATAAAGATTTTAATGCCGAGGCGGTAATCTGTATTTCTAATAAAAAACTTACCTGGCAAGTAGTCTACGGTATGGAAAGCAGAGGGATCCCTGCTTATGGAGCGATTTGGGACTCCTAAGAAACTGCAAACAGTAACACAAAATCAACTTTTTATACAATAACGCATAGTAAAATCTGCAAATATTATAAAGTCTTTCTTTTAAAATAAGAAAGACGGTAGGAGATACTATGCAAAAATGAAACCTATGAATATTAAAATCGAACAAAGAAAACGGGTGGTGATTATAACTTTAGATCGTCCAAAAGCATTAAATGCACTAAACACAGCATTAATGCAAGAAATGGTATCTGTAATGCAAAAACTGGATAAAGATCCAGAAGTTGGGTGTTTTGTGATCACTGGGTCAGAAAAAGCATTCGCAGCAGGAGCAGATATAAAAGAAATGAAGGATAAATCCTATTTGGATATGTTTCATGAAGATTATTTTGCTGGATGGGAGGCTTTTACGTCCATAAGAACCCCAAAAATAGCTGCTGTATCAGGGTATGCTCTCGGAGGCGGGTGCGAATTAGCTATGATGTGTGACATTATTTATGCATCAACGACTGCAAAGTTTGGGCAACCAGAAATCAAGCTAGGCGTAATACCGGGAATTGGAGGTACACAAAGACTAACCAAAATGGTCGGTAAAACCAAAGCAATGGATTTAATTCTAACAGGTCGATTAATGGATGCAGAAGAAGCAGAGCGATCGGGATTGGTGTCTAGGGTAATACCATCAAACAAGTTAATAGAAGAGTCTTTACAAGCCGCAGAACTAATCGCTTCTTATAGTAAAACCACTGTAATGATAGCTAAAGAAGCTGTAGACAGAGCTACCGAATTAAGTCTTCGAGAAGGAGTACTTTATGAAAGAAGAGTATTTCATGCCTTATTCGCAACAGAGCATCAAAAGGAAGGCATGCAGGCTTTTGTAGAAAAAAGAACGCCAGATTTTAGTAAATCTAATCAAACACAAACCATTCAAACATTTTAATTATTAAAACTTATTTAAAAGAAATCATATCATGAAAAAAATCATAATAATATTTGTAGCATTATTTATGCAATATAGCTTGATACAAGCACAAGAAGAAACCAAACAAGAGACTAAAAAGAAAGCAAATCTAGCAGTTAAGGTTATACAAAATAGTGTAGCCGGTTTCTCCCCATTATTTGTTGGAAGTTTTGAAACCAATAAAAATTTTGATATTACTTTTTATAGTATGTTCTGGACGAATACTTCTTTCGGAAATGTAGATTCTGGAAGCGATCAATTATTAGAAACAGGAGTAGGTCTAGGGTTTAAAGCAGTAGATAATAAATTATATTTAAATCCTGGAATAGGATTAGCACACGGAAAATTCTTTTCTACCTTAGAAGGAACCCAGATAGCAGAAGCTGTTATTCCTAATTTTTTCTTAGCATATCATGATAATATTTTTGATGTAGAAGGGTATGTTGCCTACTATAAATCTATTCGGGATAGAGAAACAATCGATACAAGAGATTTGTTTTTATTATGGGCAGCTCCTGGAGTAAACATAAGTAAAAGAGTAGTTGTAGGAGCCTTTTTTGAGGAATTAGCATTCATGAATTTAGAAAATGAAACAGCTGGTAGTAAAAACATACAAGTTTATAGATTTTTAGGGCCATCGGTTAAACTAAAATTAGATAACGGAATGGCATTTAGATTTTCTGGTGGAGCCAATTTAGTTTCAGATGTAGGCGCTTCAGATGAATTTTATAAAGTATCGGCTTTCATTCCTTTTTAAAAACCAACTAGAAACATCAAATCTTAGATAAAAATAGTTTGAAAGCCCGTTTTCACAGTTCAGATTTTTATAGTAATCTAAAATGTGATGTAATGAATAAGGCTATCGTTGGATAGCCTTATTCTATTTAGTACCAGATAATATATTTATCCGTGGATAGTTTCTTTTTTACTAAGATCTTTCATAATATTGGCCTCAAAAGTTAATAAATCCTGCCATTTTTTATCAACTTCTTCTCGGTCACCGTATTGACGAGCAAAATTTAAAAACATAGTATAATGATTCGCTTCACTTACCATTAAACTGCGATAAAAATCTGCTAATTCAGGATCCTCTAGCTCCTCAGATAATAATTTAAATCGTTCACAACTTCTGGCTTCAATTAGTGCAGCATATAATAAGCGATGAACGAGTTGCGTTGTTCTACTACCTCCTTTTGGAAAAAAAGTGACTAATTGTAATACATACTCATCTTTTCTATCTCTTCCTAAAACCCATCCACGGGCTATAATTTTGTCATGCACCATTTTAAAATGGCTAATTTCTTCTTTTACTAACTTAGTCATCTCCTGTACTAATTCTGTGTATTCAGGAAAACTAACAATAAGGGATATTGCTGTAGAAGTAGCCTTTTGTTCACAATACGCATGATCTGTAAGGATTTCTTCAATATTTTTTTCTACAATGTTTACCCATCTAGGGTCGGTAGGAAGTTTTAAGCCTAGCATGGTTCTGATAGTTTTTAATAATAAATACAAATTTATGAAGTAACTTAGTATAGAACTAAGATTCGAAAGAAAATATTAATTCTTTCATTTAAAAATTAAAAATGACCTTCTAATGCTTATTCGAAGCAACCTAATAGATCTTTACTCATCTTATTTTAAAATAAATTAAAATGAATTACAAAAAAATAATTGGTTTCATTGTAATATTTGGAAGTTTAGCGTGTAATAATGATGATAGTAATAATACAAATAGTTGTGGTCAATTAGTTATAATTAGTTCAGAACAATATGATGAATCTAATGGCAACCTGTCTATAAATAATATAAAAATAGAGGAAGATTGTTTAAGAATTAATTTTAGTTCTAGTGGTTGTAGTGGCGATACCTGGGAAGTAAAACTTATTGATTCTGAAGAGATATTGGAATCAGATCCACCACAAAGAAATTTGAAGGTGTCTTTAAAAAACGAAGAACTTTGTCAGGCTGTTATTACAAAAGAAATAACATTTGGCATTAGTGAGTTAAGGGTTGAGGGAACTAAAGTTTTATTGAACATAAAAAATTCTGATGATAAACTGCTTTATGAGTATTAAAAAGGCATATTATTTTTTAAGTTTTACTAGAAGGTCTAATTTTGAGAATCTTCTTCAAAAAGAAAATATATTTTGAGAATCATCATTCATGCATAAATTTACTATGCTATTCATTAAAAAGACAATATTATATATCCAAATCAAAAGAAGAGCGTAATTTGTCGATTAGCGGATTTTTTTCTCGAAGTTTCTCATACTTATCTTGTGGCGTAAATGCATATTTTTTGGAAGCCTCTTCATTTACTGTTATTTTTAGTTCAATACTATAATTGTCTAATTTTTTATACAAAAACTGTAATAATCCAGATTGTGCACTTTCTAAATCTACTTTCATCGATTGGTTGGGCAGTTCAAGCATAATAGCACCATCTTGTAGAGAAGGTATATTCATGGCGAACATAGAACCTATAATACGTTCTCCTTTTTTGTCTTGCATTTTACCATATTCTACCCAGGCAGCTTGCATTTCAGATTCAGTAAATTCTTCAGTAGGTAGATTTTTTGGATCTACTATTCTTTCCTCTTTACTTTCTTCATGCTCTTTTTTCTTTCTAATACTACTTAATGATAATCCCGAAGTCTTTCTTTCTCGTTGTATTAAAAGATTTTTTTTCTCTTCAATTACAGATGTAGAGGTACTATTAGGAGCTTCTACAGAAATGGGGGTAGGATTTTGTTTTTCAACCGTTTCTGTATGTTGTAAAGGTGCTGGTGTTCCTTCTTTGTCTTCAATAGGATTAGAGACTATCTCTTGTTTTTTAACAGCCTCTGCTTTTTCTAAAGCATTCTCTTTTACTTCAGAAGAAATTTTAACTGGCTTAATTCCTTTTTCTTTAAAATAAGAAGGTGGTATTATGTAGGGTTGGTCATTTTTTTTTTTCTTCATCCGTAAGGATAGAGGCAAGCTGCATTAAGCATAATTCGACCAGTAGTCTCTGATTTCGACTGGTTTTGTATTTTAGATCACAATCGTTAGCGAGATCAATACCTTTAATAAGAAACTCATGTGGAGATTTCTTGGATTGCTCAAAATACTTAGTTTTGGTTTGTTCTCCTACTTCGAGTAGGTGTATAGTAGCTTGGTTTTTACAAACCAATAAGTCTCTAAAATGAGATGCCAAACCAGATATAAAATGATGCCCATCAAATCCTTGAGCTAGAATTTCATTAAATTCTAAAAGTAATTGCGGGATATTATTGTCGATTATTAAATCGGTTGTTGTAAAATAGGTTTCGTAATCTAATACATTTAGATTTTCGGTAACAGCTTGTCTAGTAAGATTTTTTCCACTAAAACTAACTACTCTGTCAAATATAGATAAAGCATCTCGCATTGCTCCATCTGCTTTTTGAGCGATAATCTGCAATGCATCCTCATCTGCATTAATTCCTTCTTGCTCGGCTACCTGCAGTAAATGATTTTTCGCATCTGTAACAGTAATTCGCTTAAAATCAAATATTTGGCAACGTGATAAAATAGTTGGAATTATCTTATGTTTTTCTGTAGTTGCTAAAATAAAGATAGCATGTTTAGGTGGTTCTTCTAAGGTTTTTAAGAACGCATTAAAGGCTGCTTGCGAAAGCATATGTACCTCATCTATAATGTATACTTTGTATTTTCCAACTTGAGGGGGGATTCTTACCTGATCTATAAGGCTTCGAATATCATCTACAGAGTTATTAGAAGCAGCATCCAGTTCGAAAATATTAAAAGCAAAATCTTCATCAGGGTTCTGGTTTCCATCCTGATTAATTGTTTTAGCCAAGATTCTGGCACAAGATGTTTTTCCAACACCACGAGGTCCTGTAAATAATAATGCCTGAGCCAAATGATTATTATCTATGGCATTAAGCAAAGTATTGGTAATAGCTTGCTGCCCTACAACATCCTTAAAGGTTTGTGGTCTGTATTTACGTGCCGATACTATAAAATGCTCCATCGCTACAAAGTTAAAAATTGCCTAGAAATAATGAATTTTAGCTTTCGATTTTTATTGTTAGTTATTAACATCCAAAAAATAATTCATAATTCAGATTTCAAATCTTATAATTATGATACTTTTGCAGCAAAGCAGATCACCTTATCGCTGTTCGCTTTAGCGAAGAGAGGAAAGTCCGGACACCATAGCACAGTATAGCGGGTAACACCCGTCCGTCGTAAGACGAGGACAAGTGCAACAGAAAGTATGTACAGATAATGCTGTAGTGAAACCAGGTAAACTCTATACGGTGCAACGCCATGTAAACCAGCTTTTGAGGGTTGTGCGTCCAATGTTGGAGGGTAGGCGGTTAGAGCCAGTAAGTAATTACTGGTCTAGATAAATGATAAGGACTTTGATTTATTAAAGAACAGAATCCGGCTTATGATCTGCTTTTTCTTTTCATGGATAAGTTTTTTACAAATCCTTTAACAAGATCCAATACTAATTTTCTTGTACCTTGTACCACAAGAAAAATTATTTGAATGAAAATTGCTATTGTTTGTTATCCTACTTTTGGGGGTAGTGGTGTTGTGGCTACAGAATTAGGAATTGCGTTGGCTAAGTTAAATCATGACGTACATTTTATAACTTATAAACAACCGGTTCGTCTAAATCTTTTAAGTCCTAATATTCATTTTCATGAAGTATCGGTACCTAAATATCCTCTTTTTCATTACCAACCTTATGAACTTGCATTATCTAGTAAGTTAGTAGATACTATTAAAAAATATGAAATTGATGTTCTTCATGTACATTATGCCATTCCTCATGCTTATGCTGGGTACATGGCAAAAAAAATGTTAGAAGAAGAAGGTATTTATATTCCTATGGTAACAACGCTACATGGTACAGATATAACGTTGGTAGGAAATCACCCGTTTTATAAGCCAGCGGTTACTTTTAGTATAAATAATAGTGATATAGTTACTTCGGTTTCTGAGAGTCTTAAAGAAGATACTTTGCGTTTGTTTGATATTAAAAAAGAAATTGAAGTAGTACCAAACTTTATTGATGTGAGTCAAAGAAAAACAAGTTTTACAGATTGCCAACGAGAACTAATGGCACTTCCTGAAGAACGTATTGTAACCCATATAAGTAACTTTAGAGCTGTAAAGCGTATTAAAGACATAGTAGATATATTCTATAATATTCAGAAAAAAATGCCTGCAAAATTATTGATGGTAGGTGAGGGGCCAGAACGTAAATCTGCTGAGAAGAAATGTAAAGAGTTAGGAATTAAAGATAAAGTAGTTTTCTTTGGAAATAGCAACGAGATAGATAAAATACTTTGTTTTTCAGATTTATTTTTACTGCCATCAGAAAGAGAAAGTTTTGGGTTAGCTGCATTAGAAGCAATGGTAAATAAAGTACCAGTCATATCTAGCAATGCAGGAGGTATACCCGAAGTAAACAGGTATGGGGTTTCGGGCTATTTAAGTGAAGTTGGTAATATAGAAGAAATGTCTGAAAATGCTATTCGAATTTTAGAAGACGATGCTATATTAAATACTTTTAAAGAAAATGCGTATAAAGAAGCGGAGAAATTTGATGTAAATCAAATCGTTCCTAAATATATTGCATTGTATGAAGGTGCATTAGCAATGTTTTAGGAACGATAAGATGCTTTTCTTTAATTTGCCTTAAGAAGTTAATTTTCTTAGGGTTATTGATTTTGTAAAGAAGTTTTTAAAATTGGTAACGAATTCCTAATCCGATATCAAAATCCAAATCATCATCATTATTTCCAAAACCAATTTCTGGTCTAAAATCTAAAGAAAGTAATAACGGAAAATCAAAATTATACTCGATCCCGATATCACCAGCTATAAATAAATAGGTTTCACTACTGTCATTACCAGGAAATCTATCATTGTCATAATCTACAAATACAAGACCTCCTCCTGGTCCAACATACCAATTGAATCCTTTGTCAAGATTAAATACCCATTGGTAAAGACCTGCAATTTTTACAGCATTTCCAAAATCAAAATCTCTCCACCCTAAGTCAAGTTCTAATCGGTTATTATCTCCTAAACCTAATTGGTAAGAAACTTCAACTCCAAAACCATCATCATCTCCTAATCGAAGCCCTAAAGCATGTTTAGAAATCTCCTGTGATTGCATGGCGCTAATAGATCCTAATAAAAAAACAGCGAAAATTAAAATACGTTTCGTCATAGTAAATAGTTTAATATTTAATTCCCGAATATAACGTCACAAATCCTCTATTATGTAAACTGAAACCTTAAATTTTTGTTAATATTAGGCTATTCTTTTTGTAGTTGCATATCCGTACTTTCAAATATTTTATCTGCTGAGTCTGCAATAAAACCACTAAAAATAATACCATCACTATTTTGGTAACGATAAGAAAATTCGTAGTAACAAGAAGTGATTTCTTTAACGTTTCCTTCAAATTCGACGGTAACAACATCTGCTAAGATACTGGATTGTTCTAACAATTGAGAAGGAGAACCTTTTATCTCCCCGCCAGAAACATTCATTTTGAAACCATTTTCTTTCAGAAAATCATTAACCTGAGATAGATTTTCGAAAGTATCCAATTTATTAACATCTACGGTAAAATGGTTAGAGCAAAACCCGTTAACATACATCCATGCTGCATATTCTGATGAGGAAAGAAGTTTTTGATAGACATCAAAAGATAGATTAGACCATACTCTTCCTTTTAAAATAAGATCTTCTTGTAAAAATATTTTTGGATCGACAGCGTCTAAAATGTTTTTTACAATATCACGTAATTCTACAGAGAATTCTTCCAAAAGTAACTCGCTGATAAATATTTTAGGAGCATTAGGATCACTTTTATGCTCAAAATGTTTTGCATATAACTTTTTAGTTTTAAAATAATATTCTTCTTTAAACTCATAACCTAAAGCAATAAAAGGCTTAGCCAAGACATCAATATGTACTCTGGGATCATTAAAAGTTCGTATAGCAATATGATCATTAAAAACAGTATTGCCTTCTGTTTCGAATAAAGTTTTAATTTTTTGTGCAGAAGGAGTCTTTTCTGTATACTGTTTCCAGAGTTCTTCAAAAAAATATGTCAAATTCATCTTGATTATGTTTTTATATGCTACAAAATTATTAGTTTTGACTATCATTTTGCGTATGAATACTTATATTACCATTTATGAGATGTTTTTTATGTCAAATTGATTTATGTAAAATGTTTTACTATCATTTTGACATTTAATTTTTTAATTTTTCGATTAGTATGAATCATTTTGATTATATAGATCAGCAAATACTATTGCAGATAAGAGAAGATGCCAGAAAGCCTTTCTCACAAATAGCAGATAATTTAAAGATTTCAAATTCTTTAGTACATCAAAGAATTAAGAAATTAAAGCAACAAGGAGTTATTAAAAAGGCAGAATTTATTGTCGATGAAAAACGAATTGGTTTTAAAACCAAATCTTATGTTGGGATTACTCTCAAAGAAGCACGTTATGCATCAGATGTGGTAGAGGGATTAAAAAAAATACCAGAGATATTAGAATGTAATTACGTTTCTGGACAATATGCAATCTTCTTTCTTATTTTTGCGTATGATAATCAACATTTAAGAAGGATTTTATACGATCAAGTGCATCAAATTGAAGGTGTTGCAGGAACAGATAGCTTTATTAGTTTTGATACCAATTTTAAAAGACAAGTTTCTTTAGACTCGTTAGGAAAGAAAAATACGTATGATGGATAAAAGTTTATGGTTTTCTTTACAAAAAGAACTAGAGGGAGAATTAGAGTTTGATGAATTAATTAAATCTTTATATGCTACCGATGCATCTGTGTATCGTAGGATTCCTGCTGCGGTTGCTTTTCCAAAATCTACAAAGGATTTAAAAAAGATAATTTCATTTGCTTTGAATAACAAAATAGGACTTATTCCAAGAACAGCGGGTACCTCTCTTGCGGGGCAATGTGTAGGAGATGGAATAGTGGTAGATGTTTCTAAGTATTTTACTAAAATAATTTCGGTAGATAAACAGAAAAAGACAGTAATAGTTGAGCCAGGTGTAATTAGAGATGATCTTAATCGATTTTTAAAACCAATGGGGTTATTTTTTGGACCCAATACCTCTACATCTAATCGTTGTATGATTGGTGGCATGGTTGGTAATAATAGCAGTGGCACAACCTCAATACAATATGGGGTTACCAGAGATAAAGTTTTAAAATTAAATACTATTTTATCTGATGGGAGCGAGGCTATATTTTCTGAAATATCCAGAGAGGAGTTTGAATTAAAAAAAGAGTTAAATTCGTTAGAAGGAAAGATTTACAAACATATCTATCAAGAACTTTCTCCTAAAACAATTCAAGAACAAATTATAAATAATTTCCCTAAGCCTGAAATTCACAGGCGTAATACAGGGTATGCCATTGATGAGTTAATAGATTCTAATGTTTTTTTGGATACTGCTACACCATTTAATATGTGTAAGCTTTTGTCGGGTAGCGAAGGCACGTTGGCATTTACTACAGAAATCACATTACAATTAGATGATTTGCCGCCCCATCAATCATTAATTATTGCTGCACATTTTAAAAGTATAGAGGATTGTATGAAGGCTGTAGTGCCTGTTATGCAACATTCTTTATATACTTGCGAGATGATGGATAAAACTATTTTGGATTGTACAAAAAACAATATCGAACAGTTTAAAAACCGATTTTTTATTGTAGAGGATCCAGAGGCTATTTTAATGTTAGAAATTAGGGCTGAGGATATAGATAGTTTAATAAAACAAAAACAAGAATTATTAAAAACACTTGAAGACTCTGGGCTAAGCTATGCAAACCCTATCTTACAAGGATCAGAAATAGACCAAGCACTAGAACTTAGAAAAGCAGGATTAGGGTTATTAGGTAACATTGTAGGGGATAAAAAAGCTGTTGCCTGTATTGAAGATACCGCAGTGGCAATATCTGATCTGGCTAATTATATAGAGGAGTTTAGCGATTTGATGAAATCGTATGATCAACAAGCAGTATACTATGCACATGCAGGAGCAGGGGAAATTCACCTTAGACCAATTCTGGATCTTAAGAAAAGGGAAGATGTAATTTTATTTAAAAAGATTACAGATGATGTCGCTTCTTTAGTGAAAAAATATAAAGGTTCTATGAGTGGGGAACATGGGGATGGTATTGTGAGAGCAGGATATATTCCTTTTATGATAGGAGAAGAGAATTACGATATATTAAAAGACCTGAAAATAACTTTTGATCCATATAATATTTTTAATCCAGGTAAGATTGTAGATGCATACCCAATGGATCAACAACTACGGTACGAAATAGATAGAGAAGAGCCAGAGATTTCTACATTACTTGATTTTAGCGATTCATTAGGAATTCTTAGAGCTGCAGAAAAATGTAATGGAAGTGGAGATTGCCGAAAATCTGTAGAAGCAGGAGGAACCATGTGCCCTAGCTACAGAGCAACCAAAAATGAAAAAGATACTACCCGAGGAAGAGCAAATGCTTTGCGAGAGTTTTTGACTAATAGCGAAAAAGCAAATAAGTTTAATAATAAAGAGCTAAAAGAAGTTTTTGACCTTTGTATTAGTTGTAAAGGCTGTTCTGGTGAATGTCCGTCTAATGTAGATATTGCAACTTTAAAAGCTGAGTTTGAATATCAATATCAAAAAGAAAATGGCGTGTCGTTACGTACCAGATTATTTGCAAATTCTAATACGCTAAATGATCTTGGAAGAATTGCTCCAGGAATAACCAATTTCTTCTTTAAAAACAAACTAACTTCTGGACTTCTAAAATCTGGGTTTGGTATTGCTAAAAATAGAGATTTGCCGTTGTTAAGCAAACAATCTTTGCGTAGTTGGTGTACCCAAAATTTAGAGAAAATACAACCAGAAAAACCGATAAAAACTATTTACTTTTTTATAGACGAATTTACAAATCATCTGGATGCAGAAATAGGTATAGACGCAATTCTGGTACTTACTAAATTACAATATAAAGTTAAAGTAGTAAATCATAAAGAAAGTGGGCGAACTTTTATCTCTAAAGGAATATTAGAAAAAGCACAAACACTAGCAAACCATAATATAGATATTTTTAGCGATTTAATAACCAATGAGACCCCGTTAATAGGATTAGAGCCATCAGCTATTCTTACTTTTAGGGATGAATATTTAAGATTAGCAAGGGATAAAGAAAAAGCAAAATCTGTAGCAGCGCATACATTTCTAATTGATGAATTTTTGTATAACGAAATACAAAGAGGTAATATAAACTCGAATCAATTTAGTAAAGAACAAAGGATCATTAAATTACATGGGCATTGTCATCAAAAAGCATTATCCAGTATCCATAATACCTTTACAGTACTAAACTTACCTGAAAATTTTAAAGTAACAATAATACCATCTGGGTGCTGTGGTATGGCTGGGTCTTTTGGGTATGAAAAAGAGCATTATGACATTAGCATGCAAATAGGAGAACAAACCTTGTTTCCTGCAGTTCGAAAAACTCCAGATTCTGTTATTATTGCTGCTGTAGGTACAAGTTGTAGACATCAAATAAAGGATGGTACCAAACGCGAATCGCAACACCCCATTAGTATTTTAAAGAATGCACTATTATAAGGTAGCATGTGATTTTATTTGAGAATTGAAATAAAAAATTTCTTGAAACCGACTATCCTCGAGGCAGAGCCATAGAGGTATTTCGCCAGTTTCATTTTGGTCTTGGGACCAAAAACCGAAATTTTGTATTTTACCTCACCCAGAACTGCCGAAAATGGCAGTTCTGACCTCTCCCAAGGAGAGGTGAATCGGAAACCCCGAGGCAGAGCCTTCGAGGAATTATTTAGATTAAAAAAAATATAAATTGAAGTTCTATTAGTTTATCTGGTAGAACTTCAAGTATTTTTTATAGATTTTCGACTTTCACATTGTATTTTAAAAAGATTCTAGCTCTTATCTCTAAAAATATCACCCATGTATGGTTTCGGATTTGCCATATTTTTGAATAAGCTCTCCTTCAAATTTTAATAAATCAGCCCATTGTTTATCTACATCTATATTCTCTCCATATTTACGGGCCAGATTAATAAAAGTAGTATAATGCCCGGCCTCACTAATCATAAGATCTTTGTAAAATTTAGATAACTCGGGATCTTTTATTTTTTGAGAAAGTAGTTTAAAACGCTCACAACTACGAGCTTCTATCATTGCAGAAAATAATAACCTGCTAATTAAAGCTTGAGTTCTACTGCTTCCTGTAACACGGTATTTGAATAATTCATTAACGTAACTATCCTTGCGCTCACGACCTAATTTGTATCCGCGTTTTTTAATAATTTCATGTACCATTTCAAAATGTTGCAATTCTTCTTGAGCCAATGCCAATAGTTCAGTAACTAAATCGGTATGTTCAGAATTTAAGGTGATAATGGTAATGGCATTTGTAGCAGCTTTTTGCTCACACCATGCATGGTCGGTTAAAATTTCTTCAATATTAGACTCTGCGATAGTCACCCAACGAGGATCTGTTGCTAATTTTAAACCAAGCATATTTTTTTATTTAAGAATCGTTAATTTATTTGTCAAAGATACATATTACTTGGCTTGAAATTAAAAAGGAAGTAAAAGGGATGTAATCTAAGTAAATTACACCCCTTTTTTTAACTTATTAAATTAATATGACCTGTAACTATTTTATCAGTTTATCATAATAAGGTCACTATATATTATTCAATTTTACATACTTGATATTCTGCTTTCCAACTGGTAAAGTTTACGCAAGTTTCCCATCCGTACCACTCAAAAGGAGTATTATGAATATTAACAGTGCTAGGAATCCATGCATACCAATCATTATTATATCTTCTTTTTGAATTAAATACATAACTATTGATCGGGCTATTAAAATAACCCAAAGGTTTAGGAGATCTATTCCAATCTCTCTCATAAGTATTCCAATAAAATTTGTTTGTAGCAAGTGGTAACCATACATAGGCATGTAACGAAGGTTTGTATAAAGTAGACCCTATCTGATTAGGTTTAACTTTAGCTATATCCTTAGTGTATCCCGATATAAGATCATAAGTAGGGAAATTTTTCACACGATACCCAATAATTGCATACTCAGATTTATTTCCCCAACCGCTCTCATACCGATAGCCATTTTTTATTTTTATATTGCGAGAATCATATCTAATTATAGATTTTCTTGCAGAAAGATCTGTTGAGTTTTCTTCTCCCAACAGTACAATGTTTTCATCTTTATTAACTATAGATGCATGATCTATTAAAAATAATGGATTAGATGTTTTAAGAGATGTTTCTTCGCCTAGGATAATTTCTTGTAATTCTCCATTATTTGTAAAGTACCAGGATACAATAAAATCTTCTATTTGCTCATTATTGGTACAATCTGTTTCGATATTTGCAGAGATTATGGGCTGTTTATTACTATCTATTTTATCCAGATTAGGAATAAAAATACCAGGCACATATTTTTCTATTTCGGCGGTTTCTGGATATTCAGGATTTGAAGAAATAGGAGTGTGGGTCATGTCATTTGCAATACTTTGCAAGGATAATCCATTACGTTTTAGATTTTTATTTATTATATCGAAGTATCGAGGTGCAACTTTTTCTAAATCTAATAAATATGCCGTTTCGGTTTTAGAATCTTTTGCCATCTGTATGATGGTTTTATTAAAATTGTCATCTTTTATTAAATCTCTTGTTGCCAGAGCTATTTTATATAAATATTTGTTTAGTTTTTCTTCATCTTTATCTTCTTGGTTTTGCATTAAGATATCGATATCCTGATTGTTTTTTATAATAGGAATATTATCAAGTGTGTAATTACTAACGTTTTTAAAGTTTATTTCTTTTAGGTTCTCGTTAGTGATTTCTTCTTTTTCACAGCTAGATATTATGCAAACTAGAGCAATAAAGAAAATAGCGGGTATGGATTTTAGAGATTGTGTTTTTAGTTTCCATAAACTAATGTTTTGATTTGATTTCATGCTAAATGTTTTTAAGAGTAAATAATATCCTCAGAGCTTTTCTGAGGTTTCTAATGATCGATCGTAGTAAAGTGCAGATTCATAAAATTCATTACCCATAAAAGAAAATATTTTTTATATGGGTAATGAATTTTGATTTTACACACTTAGGTATAGATCGATCTATTTTAAAAAGGTGTATCCCGAAAAACCTATATAAAAGAGTAAGGTACAATTAAAACCAAAAATCATGAAAAATCATTTAACAAAATTAATGCTCTTATTCTTTTTAAGTATAGTATTTGCTTGCTCTAAAGAAGAAGAAACAGTTTTGATTCAAAAACAAAATATAGATAATAAACACTCTGGGGTACATATGGCACCATGGACTTTATCTATGGATTGGCGATTTAGCCACGGTACCTGTGCGACGGGTCCTGGTGTCTGTTTTAAAGATGGAGATGGCGATATTGTTATAGGTTGGGGCTCTGTTTTTAATAATGGAGGGATAATAAGTTCTGCAGAGCAATTACATGAAGCATTTAAGGTGTTGATGGATGGTAATGCGGATAAAGATAACGGGGTAATAGCATTTCGTGTAGAAAGAGATCAATTGCACATGGTGTTTTCAAGAAGTTTAGAAGAGCCTGATTTTATATTAAAAGAAGATGTAGTACTAAGAAAAAAACTGTCTATACATTTAGGAATGGATGAAATTATTATTCCCGCAGGAGTATACAAAGTAGATAGAAGTAATTTTGAACATGGAGAAGTAAAAGTTCCTTTTATAGGAAAAGAAATTACTTTAGATTATCATGAAGATTATGGTACTATACATACTAAAGATTATCCAGTCGGAGGGAAAGTAACGTTAGAATCGTTTTTAGAAGATTTGAATATTACTAAAAATGATCTAAAGAGCTATCAAATTGTCGAGGCTAAATTTACAGGAGTAGCCTATACAGAGCATTTGGTTAACAATAAATTGATTTATGTTTGGCATAAATATAATAACGAACCTGTGTCTGTATTTGAAGGGATTCTAAATGATGGAAAACCTGTAAGCTTACAAAGAATTCATTGGTGTGGTAATGAATTTGGAGGGTTTAGCTCATTTGATTTCTTTTGGGCATTTATTGATTTAGGATGTTGGTGGTGTGACTAATTATAGTTTGAAGTAGTAATTTTTACCATTCTAAGTCTTAAGTTTAATAAAGGCTTAGAATGGTAATTATAAAAATATATCAGGATTTGTAATAATACCAAATACTACTACCAATTACCAAAGTAATAAGTAATAATATGCTCCAGTAAAGATAATTATTATTACTATTGTTTGCAGAGGCTATTAGGTTTTCCGTACTACCAGTTAAAATTAATGGAGCCCAAAAATATGGGGAGTTTTCAGATAATTGATGTTCTTTTAGATAACGAAGTTTAGCTTGTCTTAATGCTTCTGATTTTGTTTTTCCTTTTTTTAGGTTTTTGTAAAAATCAAGAATAATTTCTGAACTTGATTTTTCATTGGTATTCCATAAGGAAGAAACTACACTTTTAGATCCAGATTGAAAAAAACCACGGGATAAGCTCATAACACCTTCACCTGGTTGTATATTTCCAGTGCTGGTTTCGCATGCATCTAAAACTATTAAATCTGCTTGATTTTTAATAAAATATAATTCGTTTAAAGTGATTTTTTTGTCATAAAAGGCTATCCAAGGCTCCTGATTATTAGTAGAGTTTGCATGAGTAGATAGATGTATGATATTATATGTATTAGCGTTATCAATAAAATTAGATTTTATAGCTTTCTCTTTATATAATATTTTTCCAGGAAATAATTTTTGTATTTCTTTCATTTTATATTCACTTCTATTTAAGCTAGCTAACTTGTGTTTTTGAAAGTGTATAGGAGCGAATGCTATTAGATTAGATACAGGGTTTCTGTTTTTTTGCTCTATTTTTTTTAACAAAGACATTGAGTATGCATAACTGATCTCTGTAGAATATATTAAATAGGGTATTTTGTTTTCTTTTAAAATAGGGGACGTAAGTAAGATTTCAAACGGAAATTTTTGCAATATATAATCAGGAATTATTAGTAATTTCTTGTTTTTTAATAGGGTAGAAGTAGTGTCGAAAGGAAATAATTTTTTGTAAATGGAATTAGATGTTTTGCTAAAAGTATCTAATTGTAGTTGTGTACTAAGCGGTTTAGTACTAAATTTATGAATAGATCTAATTTCATTGAGTAACTGTTTTATGTTTGGTATCTTAAAAAAATGATTTCCTTCTTTATTTAAATAAATACCATACCCTTCATTTTCTGTAATAATGTATTGTACCAAATCGGTAGATGATGACATAATTTTAGAATAACTTTCGTTAAATGAAGAAATAGATATTTCTTTTTTATATTGAAAATATCCTGGATACTCTTTTTCTAAAGAACTAATAAAGTTTTCGTATTCTTTTTTATGTTTGAATAGTAAAGATTGCTTTTCGGGTTCAGAGAGTAGGGAGTCTGTTTTTTGTAATTCTTTAGTTTCGTGTATTTTATGTTTTAAGCTGTATTCTTTTTCTTGAAGATATTCAGGAAGTTCACCTCTTTTTTTTGCTTCTTCATGAGTTAAATTTTCTAGTAAGGATAAAGATTTACTTTTTTCCATAAAGAAAAAAGCTTTTTTTACATCCTGTAATTCATAACAAATAGAAATAGCGAGCATATATAGATCGATGCCTTTTTCTCTCCAAAAATATTTAGACTGCAGCTCGGTACTTTCTAATCTAATAATGTCTATTAATTTATCTGCCAGAGTAATAGTTTCTAATGCATTTTTAAGATATTCTTTATTATTCGTTTTTAAAAAGAAATTTAACCAAGCATTTGATTTGTCCTTTAGATCATTTACTAAATTAACTTTATTATAAGACTGTGTCAATTTTTTTATAGAGGGAAGTTTTTTTAAATCAAAATTATCGTATTGATCTATACCATAAAATATTGCTTTCTGATAATTTTTTAGCGCATTTAAGTGGTCTTGTTTTTTTAAATAATAATCCCCTAGATTATCATAGATTGCAGTTAATAACGAATCATATTGTTTTGCATTTTGGTAATTTTCAAATGCCGAATGATCTTTACCTAGTTTAGCATTGATGTATCCTAAAGCGTTATATGTGGTAGCAATATCGTGTTTGCTTTTGGGATTTGTATGTAAACTTAATGTTAGAGCCTTTTTGTAATAATCAATTGCTTTTTCATATTGTTTTATTTTATCATATATATAGCCATATCTTGCATAAATTATGATCTTATTTTTTGTTTTAAGTTTTTCGGGCAGATGTAAGATGCTCTCTTCTGTTTTTTTTAAATATTCGATGGCTTTTGCATAATGCTCCTTTTTCATAGTTTCAGAAAAAACACGTGAAAAACTTAAATAAACACGGTATTTCTCTTTATTCAGTATAGAGTCATTAGACTGTTTAATACTATTTTCTGCTTCGTTAAGATAGTTTATTGCCTTATAATAATCTCCTTGTTCGATATAAAGATTATTAAGACCAATAGTATATGCCATAATGGTATATCTATCTTTATAAGATTGTTTAATTAAGGTTTTAAAAGTTTTTAAAGCTTCTGTTCTGTTTCCAGAATAGAGATACATATACGCCAGGTTATTATAACTTTTATTAACTGCAAAAGGAATCGTATCTATATATTTTTTTTGAATTTGTAATGCTTTTTGAGTGTTTTGTATTGCATTTTTATAATCGTTATTTTTAAAATTAAATTTGCCAAATTCGTTATATAAATAACTTATGGTTATAGGATTGTTTATGTCTTTTTTACTTTCTAAAAGGCGCTGAATTTTTTCAACTTTACAATTATATTCTAAAGTTGAATTTTCCAACTTGTTATATTCAATCTCTAAGAAAGAATCTTTAGTGTTTTGCGCATATATAGAAGATACAATACATAAATATATAATAAAAGAGTAGTAAAATCTCATATAATTGAGTTAGAGTGAGCCTGTCTAAAAAATAAGTGTATATAGTTTTGACTTTTTAGACAGGCTCCTCTAAAATAGGAATCTTTTTTGTTAAAAAAAATAAAGCTGCTTGCTATACAATTAATATTTAAGTAAGAGTTATTTTATTCAATAATCCTATCTCCGTAATAAGTAGGCATTGATCCAGAAATTAATAAGGTTCCGTTAATTCGTAATTGATTGGTAATCTCTACGGGTGTTGTGTATCCAGATAGATAATGTATAGCAGACTTTGCAGCTACTAAAGGAGCAGCATACGAAGTTCCTGAAACCAGATAATGTGTTCCTGTATTATCATAAAAAGATACTTGATCTCCTACAGATAAAAAATCTACATTAGTATTACCATAATTAGAAAAAGTAGATTTTGCTATTTCTGATCTGTTTCGAATGCTAAAACTACCAATGGCAAGAACATTGTTATTATCGTATGATGAAGGATAATGAGCAACAGAATCATTATCATGGTTATCGTTACCAGAAGAAGATATATGAAGAATATCAGGGTTTTCAGAAATAAACTTATATAATAATCTACTAGGTGCGCTATACCATCCAAAACTCATATTAATTATAGAAACAGAGGGTTTGTTTACCGTATATAAATAACCACATAATAGTTTAAAAGTAGATGTTTTTCCTAAATGATCAAATACCTTAACGGGTAATATCTGGTAATTAGTAATGTTTTCATTATCTAATTTAGATTTAATGATACTACTTACAATAGTTCCGTGTCCATTATCATCATATATATCATTATCGCTGTTTATAAAATCCCATCCAGATATTTCTTCTCCTGCTTCATTTTCTTTACAAAGTATTTCATTAGATGTTAAGGTATATAAAAAAGGATCTCTATATGGTAATTTATTTAAATTTATACCTGTGTCAAGAACAGCTATTGTTAGGGTAGAGTTAGGTTTTAAAAAAGAAGTAATAAGTTCGTTACTATGACTAGAGGTAATGTTTGTTAAAGTGGTTGGAGATATATTTTCATTGGCATAAAAAAATTGATAATCTGTTCCTTCTATACCTCCTTCCTGAGTAATTTGATCATTTCTTCCTTCAATATCTACATTTGGATCGAACTCCCATTTTTCTATTCCATCATTAATACAATCACATTTTTCAAAACGTTTTACATTATATTTTCTTCTTAAATTATTTTTCATGCTATTATTCATACCATGTTTATATTCTATGATTAATTCATTTGTAGATTTAACAGGTAGATTAACAGAATTATTTTTATTAGAATTATGGTTTGTTATAGGTTTATCTAAATCCTCAGGAGTACAACCAAAAATGAAAAAATATAGTATTAGTGAAGCAAATAAAGGTTTTAAACATTTCATTTCATTTGTATTTTAAATGTTACTTTTATCCTATGGTGTATAAAACATAAATTTATTACCCATATATTTTAACTAAATTAAAAGTAAGGTTGGTTTAATCTTTAGTTTTTCTAGGGTCACTGATTTATATTATTTTGATTAGAGCATCATTTACTTTTTAACTATAAATTGTGGATTATAAAAAATCAAATTAGATAAAATGTTTTTAAATAGACATTTAAGATTGATATTAACCCACATCAATATAAAAAAAGAAAACCAAAGAGGTTAACTTCATGAAGAATATTATAAATGTAAAAGATAGGTTTATTGAAGGGCTCTTAAAAAGTGATAGTGTTGTTATTGTTGAAATTTATGAAAGATTTTTTCCAAAAGCGCTACGATTTATCTTACAAAATAAAGGCACTCACGAGCAGGCAAAGGATGTTTTTCAAGAATCATTATTATACATTATTATAGGAATTAAAGAAAGAAAACTTAATATCGATTGTTTTGAAGCTTATTTGTTTACAATTTGTAAAAATATGTGGAGAAGAGAGTTAGAAAAACAAAAAAAGCGGGTAATAAAAGATGGTTTTACCACACTAGTAGATAAAGATACCGATTTTGCGCTATTCATGTTAGAGCAAGAACAATTAGAATTATATCAAGAAAAATTTGCACTGCTATCGGATAATTGTAAAGAGATTTTAGCACTTTTTTTTAATGATGTCCCTTATGAGAAGATTATTAAGGAACTGTCTTATGCAACTATCAATACAGCTAGGCAAAGAATATTTAAATGTAAAAATAAGTTAATTAAAATGATAAAATCGGATAAGCGGTTTTACTAATATGAAATACAGCCATGGAATTTGATGATAGTATATACCAGAAAATTGAAGCGTATTTATCTGGTAATATGAATGTTATTGATAAAGAAGTATTTGAGGCTAGCCTTTTATCTAATGCAAAGTTACAAAAGGAAGTAGAAATTCATAAAGCTTTAAAATATGCTTTAAATGAAAACGAATGGATTTTAAGAAAGAATAAAAAGAATGATGAAGAGATAGTTGAAATTAAAAATTTAAGAAGAAGTGAAGAATATTCTAAAAGTATAAAAAGTATAAAAGAAGCAGAGAGTATTTATTTTGAGAAAAAGACTTTAAACCAAAGTAAAAAATGGATTTATTATTGCTGTGCTATTGTATCTGTAGTTTGTATTTTGGTAATGGTACAGTATTTTAATGTATCTCGCACAACAGATTCATTATATGCAGAATACAGAGACTGGAGTGAACTACCTTCTTTAACAACACAAGGAGATGTGCAACATAACCTTGCTAAAGGAGAACAATTATTTTTTGATAAAAAATATAAAGAAGCAATTTATGTGTTTTCTAATAGTTTGAATACTTCAGATTTTACTCCTTATATCTTATCCTATTTGGGAGTATCATATCTTGAGATAGGGGAGTATCAAAAATCGTTACAAACATTCAATACACTTTTAGAAAGTGATTCGTTGGATAGCTCTAAAGGGTATTGGTACACTGCTTTGGTATATTTAAAAATGGGAGAAGAACAAAAAGCGAAGGATACGTTGCATTTAATTCTTAAAAATGAGAAAAACTTTAATTTTCTAAAAGCTAAAGAGCTTTTAGAAAAATTAAATTAAGACTTTTCCTTTATTAAGTATAAAAAAGAGTCGCTATTATAAGTTTTTTTAGTAAGTATAGGTAAAAAAATCACTTAATCGTTGTAAGTATTTGATTAATCATAAAAGAGGCTTGTAGTGCTTTTGGATCGATATTTATGTTTTCAGGATCTTCCTCTGCAGATTCTGAAAAAGCTTCCATAGATTCCCTTTCATAATGCACCAATTTCCATTCTTTTTCATGGTATTCTAAGGACGTCAAATTTTCTATCCAATCTCCAGAATTTAAATAAAAACAGGAGCCATTTTTATCTGTATATTCTCGCATTTGTGGTTGATGAATATGACCGCAAACTACATAATTATAATTGTTTTTAACCGCTAATTCTGATGCAACATCTTCAAAATCATTAATATACTTTACGGCTTTTTTAACACTGTTTTTGATTTTTTTAGAGAGAGAGAATTTTTCTTTTCCCATGCGAACCAACATCCAATTAATAGCTTGGTTAAAAAGTATAAGCATATCATATCCCCAACCTCCTAATTTTGCTAACCATTTTGCATTTTGGATAGAGGCATCAAAAATATCTCCATGAAAAAACCATGCTTTTTTACCGTCTAATTCTAAAACAAGTTTATCTACCAGTTTGAAGTCTCCCATTTCGGTATCACTAAATTTACGAAGCATTTCATCATGATTACCAGTTATATAAATAACTTCGGTGCCCTTAGAAGCAAACGAAATAATTTTTTTAATAACTTTAAGATGGGATTTAGGAAAATAACGCTTTCTAAATTGCCAGATATCTATAATATCACCGTTAAGAATAAGAGTTTTTGGTTTTATACTATTTAAATAATTAAGAAGCTCTTTGGCATGACATCCATAAGTACCAAGATGGATATCAGAAATTACAACAAGTTCTACAGTACGTTTTTTCATACAAGACACAATAGTTATACAAATAAAGCAATGGATTATAAATCATAGATTACCATAGTATAAGTATATTGTTAAGAAGTGTTTATGAAAAAAACACAGTATTAACTTAATGTAAATAAGTACAATACATGTCTAAGCTTTATGTATAAAATTAGGAAAATGTTATAATCTAATTAAGATCTTTTGGATCCACAAGGTCTTCTATTAATAGTTGTTTGATGACAATTTCAGTCATATCACTTTTAAAAGCAAATTCATATCGAATATCTACAACATAGGCTTTTAGTCTCATTTTTAGATAAGAACGTCTTTCTTTGACTTCGTTAAAAAATAAAACAGTAATCGGTTTATTTAAGTAAATATATTTTGAAACTTGTGCTGCTTCAATAGCTACTTGTCTAATTTTGTTAGTATCTATTGTGATTGGCAAATATATTTCTGCGACTACCTGGCAGTTAGCTTCGCCATTATTAGAGTTCGAAACGGATGTATTCATAAGTTCACCATTAGGTATACTAACTAAGGAATCATCTGGGGTTACAATTCGTATGGATCGAAGACCTATTTCGACTACCTCACCATAATAGCTGCCAGTTTCAATCTTATCACCTACTTGAAATGGTCTATCTAGTAATATCATTACGCCTCCAAAAATATTTTTGAGAATATCTTGTGCCGCAAATCCTATAGCAATTCCTAAAGAAGCGGATACAGCAATTAGTGTAGCTGCGGGAGGCCTAAAAATCCCCATAATAATTAATATAAAAATTATGATCCAACCAAAAATTTTAACAATAGGGATCAATCCTTTAATTGTAATTCTATGATTTGCAGATTTTTCTGAGAAACGTTCGAGTGCAGAAACAATAAATTTTATTAAAAAATATCCCAAAAAGATAAAAATCAAGGACCAGACTATTTTTCCGATAGAAAAAAACTCCCATATAGGTGGAGGAGTTAATTCTTTTGCGATACTTTTTTCGGTATTTTTTAAACTATCTTTTATAGGATCGGGTATAGATTTCGATGATTCTAGCGAGATACTATCTTTTGTTTTAGTAATAATTGGAATCTCTGCTTTTTTAGCCAAAATAGTATCTTGCTGCGAAGAAACACCACAAGAAAAAAATAATATGCATATAACTAAAAACTTTTTTTTCATGGATTAATGTATAAAATTTTTGTTTTTTAACATGGTAACTGCCTGTCTGTACAATAAGGTATTTATAGAATAATAATCATTATTAATCACAAGGAGGCCGTTTTCTAATAAGGAACTTACAACTCTTTTTGTTTGCTCCAAATCTAGGCTAGAAATTTGGCAAATATGCTCTATATTTAATTTATCGTGAAGTAGTATGCTATTTAATATAAATATTTTTGAAGTAGATAATTTTTCTATAAAAGATAAATCAATTGTTTTTAAGGAGCGCATATGAATAGTGCTGCCAGAAACTTTAATTACAGATCGTAACCAATACATAAAAGCGATCTTAAAATTACTTTTGGCTATTTTATTTAGATCTTTATGATATTCCTGCTGTAGTATATTTTGTTTTTCTGCATCTGTGGCTTTATCATATTTTTTATTTAGAAACTCTTTTGGGGGTTCTTCAAAATAAAGATTATATCCACTTACTTTATGTCTTTTCATAACCGCTTCAGTCATCGTTTCATTGGTAGTATCATCTGCATGAATAATGTGCGAAAATTGATCCGATAGACCAACAGATTTATCTAAGTATTGATAAGCGTATTTAGAACATGTACAAATCCATAATACAGAATCATGTGTACGAATTATCAGTTCAGATAAAATTTGTAATGCTTTAAAACCATTAATTTTTCTAAAATATAAATGTTGAATATCTTCGAGTACTATAATTTGTTTCTTTTGAGAATTAAAAAATGTTACCCAATCTTCCAGATTATTTAATTTTTTAGCGAAAAATGTGTTTAGGATACCAAAAAGAGCTTCTGGCTCATATATTGTATCCCGTAGAGTTATACTATTGGTTTTAGATACGATGTTATTTTTTTCAAGAAAATGACGAAGCAGGCAAGTTTTTCCAGAACCTTTTTCACCTACTATAATTACTGCTGCAAAACGATTTTTTTTCCAAGAAGTATAGCTTAAAGATAATATGTCGGTTTTATTAGTATTACCAACAAATAAATTTTCATCATAAAGCGTTTCTGACCGAAATAATCTTTGATAAACAAACGGTAATTGATCTACTATTTGTTCTGTTTGGATAAGAAAATTAGAGACTTCACCTTTATTAATTCCTGTAGTTTTTAATACTCCAGATCGAGTTAATATTCCTATAACAAGATCTTTTGCTTTCTTAAATTTTAGTTTAGTAAAAGAAACAGCGATTGGTATAGCATAAACTATATTATTTTTAATTTTTTTTCTTAGTGCTTTACTTTTCTCAACAGACTTAGCTTTAGCAATGATTAGTTTTATATTGAGTATATTTTCATTCTCAGTAAAACTAATTAGGTTTTTGGTGAATTTATCTAAACTGTTAAGAAGTAGATCATTTAATTCTTTATCAAAAGATAAAGTAGATTCTCTTATTTCTTTAACCTTATCAATACTTCTTTGTAACCCTTGTAATGCAATTATTTTTGGATCACTTTCAGGGGCTTCACTATCCAAAAGTTCTAATGAAGATTCTAAATTAAATTCTGCAATCTGCCCTAATTCATTAAGAGTTTGCAATACCATATTTAATTTAGAAGACATTTCTACTTTAGTATTATGTATGTTTTTTAAAAAAACTGGCCAGCTTTCATAATTTATAAGCTCGAAAGGTGAAATATAACTTATTACAGAGTTAGAAGTTGGTTTTAGAAAATCTACATTATCAGAAATTGCTCTTTTGTTAGAAACATTGGTTAATAGGTTCTGTTGCGAATTTTCAAAATCATTAATTACCGAAGTTAACTCTTGTGTAGTGATAGCTTGGCTAGCCTGAGGTATAATTTTATTTTTAAAATGTGTTTTGAGGTCTTTAATTTCTTTCAAAATCACAGGCTTTAGCTGTTTTTTATCTTGTACAGCATCGATAGACTGGTATGCTGTTACTTTATATTCACTAACCGTATCTAATTGCGCAGCAACTTTACTGCCCCGATCCAATACTCTTTTACGTAATTTATCATATACTAAATGTGTTTTTAAGACAATTGTATAGACCTCTATATCAATATCCCAATCATCTTTTAAGATACTAAAAGTAGTATTCCATTTTAGGTTGTTTTTCAAGATATTCTGTAAGGCATCAGATTTCTTTTTAGCAATTTTAGAATCTTTAAATTTTTTATTAGAAAGTTCAAAAGTGCCTGCTTTCGAAATGGCAGTTTCGTATTCTAAAAAAACAATATCAAGAGCTTCTGATAATTGATTCATAACCTCTTTTTTCTTACTTTTTAGTGGTTCTAAAAGTGTAGAAGATATAGTATCGCTAGCAGGCAATATAAAAGATTCTTGTTTAGTTAAGCAAGCAACAATATTAGTATCCAGATTTTTATCAAAATCCCAATATTTTTTTAAAGTTGTTATGACTTCTTTATAAATATCATTAATGATTGGATTAAGGTGAAGCAGAAGCGTATTTGCATAATAGTAAGTAGTAATGTTCTGTAAATCAATCTTTTGTTTTTTGTAAAGGATGGGATTTGTAGGCTTTTTTAATACATTTCTGAAACTATTTCCTATTTTTTGAGGTATTTTTGAAATGTTAAAAAAAACTCTTTTGCATATCTTACCAGTTTTTACATATCTTTTATCTGATGCAATTGTAAAATATCGATCTCTGTCTTGTGTTATTATTACAGTATTCTCTACTTCACTTTTATAGATTTCAAATTCTTCGATATACTTAGGAAATAGAGGGGTAGTATTCTTTAAACTTAATTCTTCCAAATAATTAGTAACTTGTTTGGATAAGTCCTCCTTGTAATTGATTAATGGTTCTAATATTTCGTCTTTATTTTCTTGTGTAAAAACGGTATTTTGGATTAATTCGTCATGTAATTTTAATACCTTTTCAAAAAAAGAAATAGCCCTGTCAATTTTTTCCTCCATAACAAGATACAACTGTTGTTTTGCCAGTTGTTCTACATCTTTTTTCACTTTAGTTATAGTTTCAATCATAAAAAGGATTCATTTTATCAATTATGGTATAAAATTTATATTTTCAAAAATAGTATTAAAAAAGTGGTTTTATTTTGGAACAGGAATTAATCCATAGATATATAAATCTCGGGATATGATTAAATAGATTAGTTTTTTTAATTTATATTCGAGATATAAAAGTAGGATATATCGAAAACTTTTATCTGTTTTTTTTTTATAAAGAACACAAAAAAATATTAAAATAAAAATTTTCTAGCCCAAAAGAGCACATATTTTGTGACACCCCTAAAAGAGGCGAGGAGAATTGTAAAAACAGAGATTTTAAAGCGCTATTACTAGTATATTTTAAAGATTTACAATTACATTTGTAAAAAAATGCATGCATGGCAGGAAATACATTTGGAAATCTATTTAAGGTAACCACATTTGGAGAATCACACGGAGTAGCAATTGGAGGAATTATAGATGGATGCCCTGCAGGGGTCACATTAGATTTAGAAGAAATTCAAGCAGAATTAGATCGTCGTAAACCAGGTCAATCCGCTATTGTTACACAACGTAAAGAACCAGATACCGTAGAGTTTTATTCTGGTATTTTTGAAGGAGTTACTACAGGAACACCTATTGGTTTTGCGATAAAAAATGCAAATCAAAAATCTAAAGATTATTCTCATATAAAAGATTCTTACCGACCCTCTCATGCCGATTATACCTATGATCAAAAATATGGAGTGCGAGATTACAGAGGAGGCGGTCGTTCTTCTGCGCGCGAAACTGCAAGTAGAGTCGTAGCAGGAGCTATAGCAAAACAAGTATTGCCAAAAATAAAAATTAATGCATATGTAAGTGGTGTAGGTCCTTTAAAGTTAAATAAAAATCATACCGAATTAAATTTTTCTCTAACAGAAAGCAATATAGTACGTTGTCCAGATACAGAAATGGCAAAAGAAATGGAGAATTATATCAAGCAGATTAGAAAAGAAGGAGATACAGTTGGCGGAATTGTGAGTTGTGCTATATCAGGAGTTCCTGTAGGACTTGGAGAACCAGTATTTGATAAATTGCATGCAGAGTTAGGAAAAGCTATGTTATCTATAAATGCTGTTAAAGGTTTTGAGTATGGAAGCGGATTTGAAGGAGCAGTATTAAAAGGAAGCCAACATAACGATCTTTTTAACACAGATGGCAGTACTAAAACAAACTTATCCGGAGGTATACAAGGAGGAATATCTAATGGTATGGATATTTATTTTAATGTTGCTTTTAAACCTGTAGCCACTATTATGCAAGATCAAGAAACTATAGACAAAGCAGGGAAGATAGTAACTATGCAAGGCAAAGGAAGACACGATCCTTGTGTTGTTCCCAGAGCAGTACCTATCGTAGAAGCTATGACAGCATTAGTTTTGGTCGATTATTGGTTATTGAATAAAACAATCCAAAAATAAATAGTTCTTTTAAGTAGTTTTTTAAGAGATCAATATATCAAAAAAATACACGTTTCACTTCGCATTTCGTAGTTTGGAGCGTGTTTTTTTGTTTTTAATTTATATCTTCGACCCTGTTTGACTTGAAATCAAAAAAAATACATGAAAAAAATAGCATTGCATTGGCAAATAATGATCGGAATGATATTAGGTATATTATTCGGATTTATAATGACATCATTTTCTTGGGGTAAAGATTTTACCGGAGATTGGATTGCTCCTTTAGGGACAATCTTTGTTAACCTATTAAAGCTAATTGCAGTCCCTTTAATTTTGGCATCCTTAATTAAAGGTATTTCAGACCTAAAAGATATTTCAAAATTTAAACTAATAGGAGGGAGAACTATTGTAATTTATATCCTAACTACAGTAATAGCAATAACCATCGGGTTATTATTAGTTAATATGTTTAAACCTGGTGATGGTATTACTTCAGAAACTATTGAAAAATTAACTACAGAATATGCAGGTAATTCTAAAATATCAGAGCGTATTGCAGAAGCAGGAAAGCAAAAACAAAGTGGTCCGTTACAGTTTGTTGTAGATATGGTTCCCGAAAATGCTTTCAAAGCAATGAGTGATAATAAAATGATGTTGCAGGTCATATTTTTTGCAATTTTTCTGGGAATTAGTATGTTGCTAATAAAACCATCACAATCAGAACCATTAAAAAAATTCTTTGATAGTTTAAATGATGTGGTATTAAAAATGGTAGATTTAATTATGCTTACTGCACCGTTTGCTGTTTTTGCATTATTAGCCAATGTTGTGGTTACCTCAGACGATCCAGATATTTTGCTGGCATTGTTAAAATATGCGGGAGTTGTAGTTTTTGGATTAGTTTTAATGATTGTATTCTATTGTATACTGGTTGCTGTTATTACTAAGAAATCTCCATTATGGTTTTTAAAAGAAATTAGCCCTGCACAATTATTAGCGTTTTCAACAAGTTCTAGTGCAGCTACGCTTCCTGTAACCATGGAGCGAGTAGAAGAGCATATTGGTGTGGATAAAGAAGTATCTAGTTTTGTATTACCAGTAGGAGCAACTATCAATATGGATGGGACAAGTTTGTATCAAGCTGTAGCTTCTGTATTTATTATGCAAGTGCTTTGGCCAGAAGGATTAACTTTTAGTAATCAAATTACTATTGTATTAACCGCATTATTAGCTTCAATAGGATCAGCGGCCGTTCCAGGAGCAGGAATGGTAATGCTTGTTATTGTACTCGAGGCAATTGGTTTTCCGTCAGATAAATTACCAATAGGTTTAGCGTTAATCTTTGCAGTAGATAGACCCTTAGATATGTTACGAACTACGGTTAATGTTACAGGAGATGCAACTGTAGCGATGATTGTAGCAAAATCAGTAGGTAAATTAGGGGAACCAAAGATTAAAAATTGGGATGACGATTATAATACATAATACTAATATTACAGGATATTTTTATCATTTTAGTTAATTTTCCAATTTTTAAGCAAATTAAATAATATAGGGTATTCGGATTCCTTTTCTGGGTTCCACATCATAGTTAGTTTGGCCTTTTGTTTTATATTTTTCAATTCAATATTCTTTATAGGAAATTCATGTCCAGATAAAGAAGAAATAGGCTCTAGAGATATTCCTAAACCAGCTTCTACAAGTCTAAAACTTGTGCTGGCAGAATCGGTTTCGTGAATAATTTTTGGGGTAAAACCTGCATCCATACATATAGATTCTAATATATGAACATAATTAGGACCATCTGCTACTGAGGGAAATATAAAATCTTCATTCGCAAATACAGAAAAAGAGGAGTAATTGCTATTATGTATAGGATGATTTTCTGGCAATAATATGACAAAATTATCAATGTGTAGCACTTTGCTTTTTAAGTTAAAAGGTACCAGTGGGTTAGTAGCAAAACCGATATCTAATTCATTTTTTTGTAATGCTAAATATTGATCTCGATTATTCATTTCTCTTAAAACTGCTTTTATACCTGGGGTTTGTAAATGAATTTTTTTTAAAATATCAGGTAAAATTGTTTGCATAATAGAATGTGTAAAACCTATTTTAATTTCACCTGCATGCCCGTTATGAATATTAGTAGTTTGTTTAGTTGTTCTTTCTAACCCAGAAAGTAATTTTTTGATTTCTTTAATAAAATAATGTCCAGCAGGAGTTAGTTCAACATTACGTTTATCTCTTTTGAAGATAACAGCACCAATCTCTATTTCTAACTGTTTAATTTGCCTGCTTAGTGCTGGTTGAACAATATTTAACTCTGTTGCAGCTCTTGTAAAGTTTAGTTTTTCAGATAAGGTTACTACACTTTTTAATTGTTGTATATTCATTAATGCTTTTTTGTTATTAATCTATGAAAATTAAGCATTTTTTATTATAAATATAGATAGTTACATTTGATATATAAGAAATAGTAAAACAATAGATACTATAGTTTTTAAATTAGAAAAGATGCAACAAACCATACCAAATTTTGATATACTAGAAAAAGCTTATGACCCTTCCAGTTTTAGAGATATGGGACATCAATTAATTGATTTACTCTCCGATTATTTAGAGAAGACACAAAAGGACAAGGAGTATCCAGTACTTCCATATAAAGATCCAGAAGAAGAACTTTCATTTTGGCAACAAGATTTTTCTTCTGATTCAGGGATTATGGATGTTTTTAAAAATATAATAGAGCATTCTATACATGTACATCATCCTAGGTATATAGGTCATCAAGTAGCAGTTCCTGCTTTGGTTTCTACTTTGGCAGGGCTTATGTCTGATTTACTAAATAATGGGACAGGTGTATATGAAATGGGGATGGCTGGTAATGCTATCGAAAAGATTGTTACAGATCTGGTGGCAAAAAAAATTGGATATACAAATGAAACATCAGGATTTATAACATCAGGAGGTACATTAGCGAATCTCACTGCGCTTTTGGCAGCTAGAAAAGCTAAAGCTCCATCACCAATCTGGGAGCAAGGGCATCGAGAAAAATTAGCAGTTATGGTTTCTGAAGAGGCTCACTATTGTATTGATAGGGCAGCAAGGATTTTAGGTTTTGGTAGTGATGGTATTATAAAGATACCAGTAGATAAAGATTTTAAAATAGATGTCGATGTTTTAGATAAATATTTTGATAAAGCAACTTCTAATGGTTTTCATGTTATTGCAATTATTGGTTGTGCATGTTCTACTGCTACGGGATCCTATGATGATTTAAGTATTTTAGCAGATTTTGCAGAACAAAATAACCTATGGTTTCATGTAGATGGAGCTCATGGAGGAGGAGTTGTGTTTTCTGAAAAATATAAATATTTAACTAATGGTATTGAACGGGCAGACTCTGTTGTTATTGATTTTCATAAAATGTTAATGACTCCTTCTTTAAATACCGCACTAATTTTTAAGAAAGCAGAAAATGCATACCAAACTTTTGTGCAAAAAGCTCAATATCTTTGGGATTCACAAGACACACAAGAATGGTACAATTCTGGAAAACGAACTTTTGAATGCACAAAATCCATGATGTCTATTAAAGTATATTCTATTTTAAAGACTCATGGAGAAGGAATATTTGAAAAAAATATAGATCATTTATATGATATGGCTTTGTTTTTTGCAAAAAAAATCAAACAAAGGTCTTATTTTGAACTAGCTATGGATCCACAAGCTAATATTGTTAATTTTAGATATACTAATGTCGATACTAATAGTAATACATTAAATAATGAGATTCATCAAAAATTAGTTAGATCTGGTAAATTTTATATTGTTCAAACCACCATAGGAGAGGAGCGTTATCTGCGTACCACGATTATGAATCCATTAACTCAAAAAGAAGATTTAATTGCATTATTAGATGAAATTGAAAGTATAGCAAGCAACTTTATTAGCCTTTGAATTTTTAACATTTTTGTAACGCAACTAATGCCATTAACCAATCATCTATATTATATAGAGTAGTAATTTAGATATGAAAAAGATGAAATACTTGGTTTGTGCATTATTCTTATTTTTAACAATAGGTTGTAACGAGGACGATGATACTAGCCCTAATCCAAATTTATCGGGTTTGCAAGGGGAGTGGCATTTGGTGAATGTAACAGGAGGACTTATTGGTATAAATGAAAACTTTGAAAAGGGAGTAATTATTTGGGTATTTAATGAGGAAACAAAGGTTGTAAAAATCACGAATAAAAACACAACTGATGTGTATGATGTACTACCATCAGGAACGTACACGTATTCTATTTTAGCGGTAAATGATTCTAAAGAATTGATCATCGATGATAAAAATATTGGTAATTTTGAACTTAGCACAAATCAATTTACCATTGATGATCAATTTAGAGATGGCTTTCGGGCTACCTTTAATCGTTAAAGATTAATTCTCTTATTTTTTGGATACTTAATCTGGTATGAAAACTCTCTTTCTGTATTTTGATTAGAGGTAATATTAAGTTTCCATTGTAATATACCTGTTTTATCATTGTATACAGAATCACCTGTAAGAATATTGTCTAATCTGATCTCTTTGTTTTGTGAGATAGGTATGCGATCCTCTATGGTGATTGTAATATTATTTTGTTTATTATTTTTGATATTGATTTTATATCCATGATTTACAATTTTATTACTACCAGTAAATGACTTACTTTTAAAATTGTCGAGTTGTTTTCTGTCTACAATAATATTTGGATCTATACCTAAAGATACTGTTAAACTATCTGTTGAGGCAAGAGGGTCTATGTTTGTTTTTCCAGCAAAACTTCCTTCAAAATAAATATTAGCCTCACCAGGTAATAAATTAAATCGTTCCCAGTTTCCTAGCTTGGCAGTAAGAAATACATTTTCGTTAAGCTCAGGAGCAGTATAATATTGATATTCTGCAGGCATATCAAAATTATCTATTTCAATTATGGTAATATCTGCATTAGAAGCAATAGTATATTTCTTTTTAATTTTAAATCGAGTATTGGTTATCCCAGTTTCTTTGGTTTCTACAATCTGGTTATATTCTTTTTTTTCTTGTTCTATTGCCACTCCAGAAACTCTACCACTTAGTGAGGATGAGGATATACCTCTGGTAATAACAACTTCATCTAAACTTTCATGATTTTCTTCTAATTGTATATTCATTGAAGAAGAATAAATAGGTACTGTTTTGGTAGAAAACCCTAAACTAGAGAAAGATAATTCTCTTCCTCCTCGTATATTTATGGTATATCGCCCATCAAAATCCGATACAGTGCCATTATTAGTGCCTTTTTCTATAATATTTGCTCCAGGAACAGGTAATCCGTCTTGAGCAGTAATAGTTCCGGTTACTTTTCGAATCGTTGGATTGTATTTATATCCATAATTTTGTTTCGTATAATTGTTTTTGTAATTGCCATTAGTAAAACTTAAGTATTTAGTGTTTACGACTGGTTTTCGATTATTAGTGTTAGGATCCCCTGTAGACAATATTAATTTAGCATTTTTCCAATCGGTACCTGTTTGTTGATAAACATTAGCTTTATAAGATATATTAAGTGGTGTTTGAATACTGTTCGATTTAAGATCGTATATAGGAAACCAACCAGCTTTTGTAACATTATAACGTATTTCTAGTAATAAGCTGGTTGCCATAGGAGCATTTATTTTTAATCTTATTTCTCCTCTTTCTTTTTTAGAATCATTACCTAGTTTAACCATTTCGTTTCTGGTAGCATCTATACTTTCTTCTAATAATTTTAGTTTTTGAGTGATAGTGTATATTTCATTATGTATTGTAGTAGATCTTTTGCGATAATATTCAGAAATTTCTTTTATTTTTTCTAAAGTTATAGGTGTTGTATCACTTCCTAGTCGTTGATTGTTTTCCAAAAGTTTTTTTTCTTCTTTAAGCCCAGAAATAGTATTGTCATAATTATTTTTTTCTGAAAGCAACTTTTCTAACTGTGTTCTTAAGTAACTTAATTCTGCTGATATGTTTTTCTTTTCGAGATAATTAATGTTGTAATTAAGAGACAATACAGATGTGTTTTTTAATCCAGATACCTGTATGCTATTTTCATCAATATCAGGGGATAGATTGTGTATTATTATTTCATTAGCCCCCGGTACTATATTCATAGATGCTATTCGTTTTATTTGTGCTCCTTCTAAAAAGACAGTTACTTCTTGTATAGTAGATTCTATCTTTTTTTCGGTTCCTGAAACGCTTATAAATGATAATAGAAATAGCATTAAAGTAATATTTTTCATAGTTATAGTTTTGGTTACTTTTCGAAATATAGAATATTGTTATTTCTAGAGAAATCGTAATTGAGTAAAGTGGTCTTTTGATTTAGTTAAAGTTTTATTTTAGATAAGATTATTGTAAATGAACATAAAAAAGGGGGAAAAACCCCCTATACAATCTTAGGTAAAACCCCCTTATATGTAAGGTTTGATATATATACATTTGTACTATCACACAAAATGCTTAAAACAATGAAACGTCTTTTACTACCCATAGTACTTATTACATTTGCTGTAATATGCCTTAGTATAGTTCATATTGATAATGTAAATAGGTTAGATGCTCAGTCTAATGAGCTCAGAAAAAAACACAACACAAAGCAATATAAAATAGAACACTCAATAAATACTTCAATTGTTATTCCAGAAACAAAATGAGGAGTTAAAAGGGATTCTATTGATCAATAAAAAGAGCTTTAAGCTCTGGAGTTGGAATCATACAGCTTTCTTTTTTGCCAAACCATTTATATCGATTTTTGGCAATTATGTCGTATATCCAATCTCTAAAAAAAGTAGGAAAAATCAGGAAAACTGAAAGTAAGGGATATAATCCAGACAGCTGTTTTGCGATTTGCAGAGCAGCTGTTGATTTATAATAATAAGCTACTTTGGGGTCAATTAATAAAATAGAATCTAATTTGGATGTATCGATTTTTCTTTCTGCAATTAACTTTTTGCCAATTTCACTTTGTAAAGAAGCATAACGAAAAATATCTTTTTTATCTCGCTTGATAATAAAATTTATTGCACTATTACACAAGTTGCAAACTCCATCAAACAATATAATTTTTTTTCCTTCTTCAATCATATTGCAAAGATACTAGGAATCCTTAATTTGAAATAATCAATTATGAATTTGTTAAGGTTTAGTTTGCTTTTACAGAATTAATAACCTCATTAGTAGTTGTTTGTAGATTTTTAGGCAGTTTGTTATCTCTTGGTAAAACAGCTAAGTAACGATCATTATTAGAGTCAAATACTTGTTTAAAAATTGGCTCATCTAATTCTAGAGTATCACATATTTCTTTAATAAGATCTAAATGGTAAATTAAGTCTGTACTACCCAGATGGTATATTCCTTTTTTATTACGATTTACAATATAGTGTATTTGTTGTGTAAGTTTAGATATAGAGGTTACATTAATGATCACATTTGGAAATACTTCTATTGGAGCTTTAAGGTCATAAAGAGTTTTAATTTCTTTAATTCTGGGAGTAGTAGCACCAAATACCATAGGAACCCGAGCAATTACATATTTATTAGTAGGTAATCGCATTAAAGCATTTTCAATTTTTATTTTAAATCTCCCAAATACGCTCTCACTTAGTGTTTTATCATATTCGTAAGAAGGGTAATTACTAAAAGAATCAAATACATTAGCGCTAGAAATAAAAATTAATCGAGATTTGTTTTGTTGTATCCATTGTATTATTCGTTGGTGCGCATCTAATTGAGAATTAAAATTACCTCTTAATGAAGTAATAATAATAGATGGTTTAAGGTTATCTAGTAAAATTGAAATATCTTCAAGCTCCATATCATATGGAAAGAACTTTTGATTTTTTTCAAAGAAGGTATTATCAGTACAATATGTACCATAGGTATCAAAATAAGAATTTAGCTCTTTATAAAGCGCGTTTCCTATAAACCCACTAGCTCCTATGATTAAAATTTTTTTCAAAATTAGTTCTATAAAAGGGTTAAGTTTCAAATATTACCATTGGTAACATTGAAACTTAACAATATTGTTTTTATTATAAAAAATTAGCTTTTGTAAAAAGGTAATTTTACTACGGTAGCTGGAATAGCGTTTTTGCGTACTTGAATATTTATTTTACTTCCTGGTTGCGCAAGAACCGAAGGAACATACCCAAGACCAATTCCTTTGCCTAAAGATGGAGACATAGTTCCAGAAGTAACTGTTCCGATAATTTTACCGTTACCGTCTACAATATCATATCCTTGGCGAGGAATACCTCTTTCATCCAATTCAAAACCTACCAATTTTCGTTCTGCTCCATGTTCTTTTTGTTTAGCTAAAGCTTCTGCATTGATAAAGTCTTTAGAAAATTTAGTAACCCACCCAAGCCCAGCTTCGATAGGAGAGGTGGTATCATCGATATCATTGCCATAAAGACAGTAGCCCATCTCTAACCTTAAGGTATCTCTTGCAGCAAGACCAACAGGTTTAATATCATAATCAGCTCCTGCTTCAAATACGTTATCCCATATTTGTTTCACCTCAGAATTTTTACAATAAATTTCGAAACCACCACTGCCAGTATACCCTGTAGCTGAGATAATTACATTTTCTATTCCTGCAAAGTCTGCAACTTCAAAAGTATAAAACTTCATTGTTTCTAGATCTACAGAGGTTAAACTTTGCATTGCAATTGCTGCTTTTGGACCTTGAATAGCTAATAAAGAATATTCACTAGATAAATCCCTCATTGTTGCCCCCATACTGTTATGGCTACTAATCCAATCCCAATCTTTTTGAATATTAGAAGCATTGACAACCAAAAGGTATTTTTCGTCTGCAATTTTATATACAATTAAGTCATCTACAATACCTCCATTTTCATTAGGAATACAGCTGTATTGGGCTTTTCCGTTAATTAATTTTGAAGCATCATTAGAGGTAACTTTTTGAATTAAATCGAGAGCGGTTGGTCCTGTTATAAGAAATTCACCCATGTGGGATACATCAAAAACACCTACATTGTTACGTACTGTTTCGTGTTCTAGATTAACACCTTCATAAGATACAGGCATGTTAAAACCAGCAAAAGGAACCATTTTGGCGCCTAAAGCAATATGAGTTTCTGTTAAAGCAGTGTTTTGCATGATATAGGAGAATTTATAATATTATAAAATTGATGCCGAAAGTAAAAAACTTTATGTAGGTACACAATGCTTTTAAATTATAAATTATTAAACCAACAGGTATTACAGAAATTAAAAAATGATTATTAGATTTAAATTCTAAATGAATTTATATACATTAAAACAACGCCTTTAATTCTTATGTACTTGATTTTTTATTAATATTTTAATAATAACTCTATTGAGTTAAACTTTTTAATGTTAATTATTTGTTAGTGTAGCATTGAAAAAAATATTTACCTTTACATGAATAATTGAATTAGTTGAAAAGGGAATTACAAATAACAAATAGTTTTTTCATTAAGAATATTAATGAAGGGAATAAGGAAGCTTTCAAAATACTTTTTGAACTTTACTATTCTAAACTATTATATGTAACTCAAAATTACGTTTCTAATAAAGAAGATGCAGAAGAAATAGTACAAGATGTATTTGTTAAGATTTGGAAAAAAAGAAAGACTATTTCTACCAATATTAATGGGTACATGTTTAAAGTTACTAAAAACTCTTGCCTTGATTATTTGAGATCTCAAAAAACAAAACTTAGCAGTGTAAATAATACACTACAACTCGAAGCTTTTCTTAACTATAATGCACTTGCAGATAATATTTCTTCATCTATTATAGAGAAAGAGTTAGAACAAAAAATATTAAGAAGTATAGAATTGCTTCCTGAAAAATGTAAGGAAGTTTTTATGAAGAGTAGAATAGAAGGTTTAAAAAATAAAGAAATATCGGGGGAATTAGATATTTCTGTAAAAACGGTAGAGAATCATATGTCAAAAGCTTTAAAGCATATGAGACTACACCTTCGCGAATTTCTTTCTTTATTTTAAAAAAAGAAAGGTACATTAATTAGGGGGAACTAAATTTTTATACGTCTGTATAGATATAAGAAGGTATTAATGCAAGATAAGGATCTATTAAAATATATTAAGGGAGAGAAATGTACTCCGCATCAAAAAAGATTGATAATTGAATGGTTAAAAAGTGATAACAAAAACCAAAAGCGGTTTCATATATTAAAAGCAAAACATATTGCTTCTACTTTGGATTCATTTGATAATCAAGATACAGATTTGCCTTACCGTTATTTTTTAGCTAAAAAATCTAAAAAAAATAAGCTCTATAGCATAGTTTCTATTGCATCTATAATAGTAATTCCTTTTATAGGTTGGTTTATTTTTAATACTTTTCCCAATAACAATAAGATTGTTGATAATACAGAGTTTTTAGGTTCGAATATTGAAAATGTTATTACGGGCTTTGGGGATCATAAAAAAATTATATTATCAGATGGATCTACTGTTGTTTTAAATTCAGGAAGTAGTCTTTCATTTCCTAAAAAATTTAAAGGAGATGTTAGAAAAGTTACATTAGTAGGTGAAGCATTTTTTGATATAAAAAAAAATGTTGATAAGCCTTTTGTAGTAAATACAGATCATGTTAAAATTAAAGTTTTAGGAACTTCATTTAATATAAAATCTTACCCCGAAGACGAAAAAACAGAGACTACATTAGTGACTGGGAAAGTTGAAGTTTCTCAAAACAAAAAGAAAGAATCTGTACTTTTAGAGCCATCTGAGAGAGCAACTTTTTATATCAATAATAATGATATAAGTGTAGATAGTGTAAATTCTAAAAATATTGTAGCTTGGCAAGAAGGTAAATTAATTTTTGATAAAGCCCCTTTAAAACAAGTTGTTTCTGATTTAAAAAGAAAATATAATGTAGAGTTTGTTATCGTATCAGATTCTCTTTTAAAATATAAATATACAGGAAAGTTTGATAACCTAACTCTAGAAGAGGTACTAGAACTTCTTAAAATATCTTCTCCTATTAATTATAAGTATGAAAACAATAAGATTATACTAGATTCAGAGTAAAAATAATGAAGAGAGTGCTGTAACACTCCCTTCATTTAAAGAATTTAATTAAGCCCAGCAATTAGAATAATTAAATAATATATAAACTTATGAAAAAAAACTTTAAGATGTTTTTTTAAAAACATTTGGTATGTATTATGAAAATTTATTTAGTCATCACTTATTTTATTTTAACAAACCTATTTTCATTTGGTATATACTCGCAAGGTATTTCTGTTTCTTTAATGGATACTCCTTTGCAAAAAGTAATTGAAAATATTGAAGAAAAAAGTGAGTATCGTTTCTTTTACAATAATAACCTTATCGACACTTCAAGAAAAGTATCCTTAGAGTCTAATGATTATAGGATTAAAAAGATATTACGATTATTATTTAGTGATACTAATATTGATTTTAAGATTATTAAAAATCAAGTTGTTTTGTTTCCTAAAAATACAAAAGCATCGGGTAAAGCATTTAAAAAATTTTTAAATTATCTAGAAAAAGAATCCTCAGGTTATATTAAAAAAAAGGACTTCAAGGATAATGATACATCACAAAAAAATATAAAGGGGACGATAAGAAACGAAAATAACCTTCCGTTATCAGGAGTCAATATATGGGTTAAAAATACGAATAAAGGAAGTTCTACTAATTTTGATGGAGATTATGAAATTGCAGCTAATATAGGAGACAAGTTAGTGTTTTCGTATATTGGATTTGAAACTATAGAAACAAAAGTTACTAAAAATACGATTGATATAACCTTAAGAGAAAATATAAGTACCCTTAAAGAAATTATTGTTACCGGCTATAGTATTCAAAAAAAAAATAGATTAACAGGTGCTATATTAAATCTTAATCCAAAAACTATAACTAAAGGATCAAGGGCATCAATTCAAGAAAGTATTCAAGGTAATATTGCAGGAGTACAAGTAGTTTCAAGTAG
>CAYGUC010000022.1:0-86321 GCA_964353005.1 uncultured Flavobacteriaceae bacterium
AAAGGTTACTTTGGAAGACGTAAAAACGTTTGGACAGTAGCAAAAAATGCGGTTGATAAAGCGATGCAATATTCGTACAGAGACCGTAGAAATAAAAAGAGAACCTTTCGTGCTTTATGGATCACCCGTATTAATGCAGGTGCCCGTATGTACGGTATGTCTTATTCTCAATTCATGGGTAAAGTAAAAGCTAATAATATCGAGTTAAACCGTAAGGTTCTTGCTGATTTAGCTATGAATAATCCAGAAGCTTTTCAAGCAATTGTTGAAAAAGTAAAGTAATTTTCTTTTATTAATATAATATTTATCTCACTTATAAAAAATCCTGCGTTTAAACGTGGGATTTTTTTTGTTTCTACACTTACTTACCCATTACTATTAGTGCTTTTCATCGATAAAAACAGTATTTAAACTGTTAAAAACAAAAAATGATCGCTTTTTTTTATTACTTTTAAAAAAACTAAAAAGACATGAAAAGCAACAATTATCTACCCATATCGATAGAGTTCTTTACAAGCCTTAAAGTTTCAGTAAAAAGCTATAACAAATACTCTAACAATACTTCTAAAACCAAAAAATTTGGTTCTCGCATAACAACATATACCAAGAACTTTATTTCTGATATTATTAAATATTCAAACAGACAAACAACTTTTATTATTCATAATGAAAGTTTAAAAAATGTATTTATAAGTATTTTGGGGATTCTTATATTCTGCATAAAGTTAATGAGTACAGAAGTTTTATATACAATACATTATTATAATCAAAATAGAGCCGACAAAACACACCCCATTGGATGATTAAAAAATGGTTTAAAACAATAATCCCCTCTAAGAAACATATGTTTCAAAGAAATCAAGAAGAACAAGAAATAATTGATCTAATTGATTTTTTATGGAAAGAAATTAACACATCTGCCAATCTATCTAATTTAAAAATCAAAATAAAAACCTTTAAAACTTCCCCCCTTTCTAAAAAAATTGAACATTTACCAGAAATTTATTTATCTATAGAAGATTATATTACCGAAAAAAAAACAAAAAGAAGTTTTGATAAAAAATCTTTAAGGGATATAATTACTAAAAAACATTCTAATTTATTTCAATATAAATCATTTAAATTAATATTCGTTCCTTTAAAAGAGCAAGAATTAAAACTATGCAAAGGTTTTCTTTTAAAAGTATTATGCAAATCCTCTGAGCTTGTCGGAAGATATAATGATTCTGAAATTATACAAATAAAAGAATATTTAAATACTTCATATAAAGATTTTAGCACCATTGATGTTATTAACGAAAGGAAGAATTTGCTAGATTTTTCTAATAAGATTTTTCTTACAATTAAAAATAGTCTAGGTATTAATGCCATTACTAACATTTATTTGTTTGTATATAAAAAACATTATCAATCTTATCATTTGTTAGACTCTTTTACTGCAATACTAAATGTAATTCCAGAAGAGATTCTTTCTAAAAACCTTATCAATTTTCCTAGTAAACAACAAATGCACAAAATGCTACAAAAGCAGTTGCATAGTTTAGAAGATATTAATGAAAGACTTACCAAAGAAATTGTAGAAAGAAAAAAAGTAGAAGAAGAACTAAAATATAGTGAGCATTTAAAAACCACTATTCTAGAAACTGCAATGGATGGAATCATCTTAGTAAATAGTTTAGGAATTGTATTAAACTGGAATAAACAGGCTGAAAACATATTAAAATTAAAAAGAGAACAAACCATAGGTAAAAGTCTTTATCCATTAGTACCATATAGGTTAAGAGAAGAATTAAAAAGAAGTTTTAATAGTTATATTAAATATGGTAATGATGATTTAATAAACAAAAGAGTAGAAACCTATGTAAAAAGAATAGATGGCTCTTTTGTATGTATAGAACTTACTGTTATTGCAATAGAAACTAAAGACGATTATTTGTTTAACGGTTTTTTCAGAGACATTACCAGCAAAAAAACTATGGATAATGAAATTAGAGAAGCTAAAGTAATTGCTGAAAAATCAGCAAAAGCCAAATCAATTTTCTTGTCTAATATGAGTCATGAAATAAGAACCCCTCTTAATGTTATACTAGGGCTGGCAGGTATTCTACAAAAGAGTGATTTTAGTACTCCGCAAGTAGATAAAAAAAATATAGCTGGAATACAATTTTCAGCAGACAACCTATTAATACTAATTAATGACATTCTAGATTTTTCTAAAATCGAAGCTGGCAAACTCACTCTACACAATACTAATTTTGATCTCCATGAATTAATCATTAATATTTGTCGTGGTTTTAGAATAAAAGCAGATGAAAAAGGATTAAAATACACAATGATTATTAATGATTCTGTACCTAGATTTATTATTGGTGACCAACTTCGTTTAAATCAGATTCTAGTTAATTTATTAGGTAATGCTATAAAATTTACACAAACTGGCGAAATTATTATAGAAATAAAAACAGAAAGTATAGACAATAAACATGTCACCATTAATTTTTCTGTAAAAGATACAGGAGTTGGGATACCAAAAGATAAGCTACAAAATATTTTTAATAGTTTTTATCAAGTAAACAAACCTGGAAAAAATAAAATAGAAGGAACAGGCCTAGGGCTTTCTATTTCTAAACAACTTATAGAATTGCAAGGAGGAACACTTACCGCAAAAAGTGACCTCAAAATTGGTTCAGTTTTTAAGTTTTCTATTACATATTTAAAAAGCAAATTTAAATCCCCTACCCTACTAAAAACAGAAAGCCCTATAACAGAAAGCAAAACCACAATATCTGACACAAAAGTACTTGTCGTTGAAGACAATAAAATGAATCAATTTTTTATTAAACAATTATTTTCTACATGGGGTATTAATGCGCATATAGCAGATAATGGCAAGATTGCTTTAGAAAAACTTAAAAACATCACATACGACCTTATATTAATGGATATACACATGCCTGTTATGGATGGTCCTGAAACAGCAAAAAAAATAAGAAAATCTAGTAATGATAAAATAAATAAAATTCCAATTGTTGCTTGTTCTGCAGATGTATTCCCCGAATCAAAAAGAAAGGCAATAGAATCTGGAATGAATTTTTATCTCACAAAACCTCTAAGCGAAAAAGCCTTAAAAGAAATACTTTTAAGCATACAATCAGAAACATTGTCTAGCATTACAAATAATCACAGTGATCCTAATGACAACAAACCGAATTCTATAAACGCAACAAAATTATGTGATCTTTCCTTCTTAAAAAAAACATTTGATAATGATCATGAAATTATTCAAAGTGTTCTTGAGATTTTTATGGAAGAAACCACTAAAGATTATAGCAAACTAAAAGACTATTTTAAAGAAAAAAATATTGATAAAATAGAAGATATTGCACAAGTAGCACACAAGATTAAATCCAGTTTTAAAACAATTGGACTTCAAAAAGAAGCTTCACAATTAGAAAAAATAGAACGTTCAGCCAAAAATAAAGCAGGATTTCATATACTTTTAAAACATTTTAATAAATTAAATAAATCTTATCCCAAAATCATTCAAGAAGTTAAACAACTCATTAAAGATTTATCTTCTTTAAATATTTAAAAAGGAAACATCTTTTTCTTCTCTATCACTATATTTGCTATTATGCAAAATCAGATAACAAGCCCACACAATGATAAAATAAAGTTTCTTAACCAGCTTAAAGAAAAATCAAGAGTTCGTAAGAAAGAAAAACTTTTTATTATCGAAGGCAAACGCGAGATTACGTTAGCTATACAAGGTGGGTATAAAGTAACACAAGTATATTACTGTCCTTCTATCATTAATATTGAAGAAGTTTTATCTATAATTACAACTTTCAAAAATAAAATTGAGCTTTTTGAAATTACTATAGAAATATATCAAAAGTTAGCATATAGAGCAACTACAGAAGGAATAATAGCGTTGGTTGTTAGTAAAGATACTAGTATCGAAAATTTTATCTTGCCATCCAAAAACCCACTTATTCTAATAGCTGAAGCTCCAGAAAAACCAGGCAACATAGGCGCTTTACTTCGTACAGCAGATGCTGCACAATTAGATGCTGTATTGATTGCAAATCCAAAAACTGATATCTATAATCCTAATATTATAAGATCTAGCGTAGGATGTATATTTACGAATACTATAGCTACAGGGTCTACTTTTGATATTATAAATTTTTTAAAAAAACAAAAAATACATATTTATGGTGCTGCATTACAAGCATCTGTAGATTACCACACACAAGATTACACACAACCTACAGCTATAGTAGTTGGCACAGAAGCTACCGGACTAAGTAATTCTTTTCTAGAAAGTACTACACAAAATATTAAGATACCAATGAGTGGTATCATAGATTCTATGAATGTTTCTGTAGCTGCAGGGATACTTATTTTTGAAGCAAAGCGACAACGTGGTTTCAAAAATTAAAAGATAACAAAATAACATCTAAAATAAATTAAAATTCACTACCTTAGAATTTCCTGCATTCCCCAAATCTTTAAACTGTTTTATAAAAATGACCCCATATTCTCTTTTTTATCTATTAATTGCCATTATTTTCATTGTATTTTTAATAGATTCTTTATTAGATATACTTAACGCAAGGCATTACAGCAATCAAATCCCAGAAGAACTTATTGATGTTTACCCTAAAGAAGAATATGAAAAATCTATTGCCTATAAATATGAAAATTTTAAATTTAAATTAATTTCTTCTTCCATTTCACTTCTAATAATGCTTCTATTTTTCTTTTTTGATGGTTTTGCATGGGTAGATGGTATTTCAAGAAGTATTTCTGATAATTCAATTATTATTGGCCTAATTTTTTTTGGAATAATAATGATTGGTAGTGACATCCTTTCTACACCAATTGCTTATTATAAAGTATTTGTTATTGAAGAAAAGTTTGGATTTAACAAGACCACCATAAAAACGTTTTTTATTGATAAATTAAAAAGCATACTAATGATGATAATAGTTGGAGGAGCACTTTTAGCATTAATTCTATGGTTTTATGAAATTACAGGAAAATCATTCTGGATTTATGCCTGGCTATTAGTATCTATATTCACATTAATTATGAATATGTTTTATGCTAAACTTATTGTTCCTATTTTTAATAAACAAACCCCTTTAGAATCTGGGGAGCTTAGAGACACTATAGAGGCATATTCAAAAAAGGTTGGTTTTCAATTAAAAGATATTTTTGTTATTGATGGTTCTAAAAGAAGTACTAAAGCAAATGCTTATTTTTCTGGTTTTGGTAGTGAAAAGAGAATTACACTTTATGACACTTTAATTAAAGATTTAAATAATGAAGAAATCGTAGCTGTCTTAGCTCATGAAGTAGGGCATTATAAGAAAAGACATATTATTGTTAATTTGCTTTTATCAATTGCTCTTACTGGATTAACACTATGGTTTTTATCTCTTTTTATATCCAATCCTTTACTTTCTGAGGCTCTTGGAGTGGATACTCCTTCTTTTCATATTGGGTTTATTGCATTTGGCATTTTATATAGTCCGATTTCAGAAGTTACAGGGTTAATAATGAATATGGTATCTAGAGCTTTTGAATATCAAGCAGATAACTACGCTAAAGACTCTTATAATGGTGAAGCTTTAATAAATAGTCTGAAAAAACTATCAAAAAATAACTTAAGTAATCTTACACCGCATCCCGCTATGGTATTTATTCATTATTCGCACCCAACCCTTTTGCAGAGAATTAAAAATTTAAGAAGATAAATCCGTTACTTAAGTACTTGGTGGTTACATTTCTTAATTGTACTTTTAATTATTATTGATAGTAAATTATTTATTTAAGACATTGTTTTTGTCTATAAATTTAATGAAAGGGAATACTAATACACGATACTTAAATAGGGCTTTAATAAAATACTTTATGTTATGACCGAAGCTGCTATAGAAGAAGAAAACAAAAAAATTGCTAAGCAATATAAGGAACTGCTTCGCATAAGTTATAGAGATTTATCCAAAGAAGATAAATCACTTATACGACAAGCATTTGATATTGCTGTAGATGCGCATAAAGATCAACGCCGAAAAAGTGGGGAAGCTTATATTTTTCATCCAATTGCGGTAGCAAAAATTGTTGCTAGTGAAATCGGATTGGATGCTACGTCTATTGCTGCTGCATTACTTCATGATGTTGTTGAAGACACCGAGTACACGTTAATTGATATTGAGCAAATGTTTGGAGAAACTGTTGCTCGAATTGTAGACGGTTTAACTAAAATTTCTTCTTTAAAAAAAGATAGAGATATATCCTTACAAGCAGAAAACTTCAGAAAAATGCTTCTTACTCTTAATGATGATGTAAGAGTAATTATTATTAAAATAGCAGATCGTTTACACAATATGCAAACGATGGATTCTATGCGTGCTGATAAACAAGTAAAAATCGCATCAGAAACATTATATATATACGCTCCTCTAGCACATCGCATAGGTCTATATAATATTAAAACAGAACTAGAAGATTTAGGTCTCAAATATACAGAACCCGAAGTATACAAAGATATTTTAGAAAAAATAAAAGAAAGCAAAGAAGAGCAAGATGATTATATAGAACGTTTTTCAAATAAAATAAAAGAAGGACTCGACAAAGAAGGTTTAAACTATCAGATTAAAGGAAGACCAAAATCCATTTTTTCAATACGAAGAAAAATGGTTAAGCAAAACATTTCTTTTGATGAAGTATACGACAAATTTGCTGTACGAATAATATATAAATCAGATATTGAAAATGAAAAATTCTTAGCTTGGAAAATTTACACTGTAGTAACCGACTACTATAGACCTAACCCTATTAGATTGAGAGATTGGATTTCTCAACCTAAATCTACAGGGTACGAGGCATTACATATAACCGTTATAGGCCCTGATAGTAAATGGGTTGAAGTACAGATCCGAAGCGAACGTATGCATGAAATCGCAGAAAAAGGATATGCCGCCCATTATAAGTATAAAAATGATGAAGAAAAACAAGATCAAGAAGGATTAGATGGATGGCTCGACCGATTACAAGAAGCCTTAGAAAATTCTGAAGCAAATGCTGTAGATTTTGTTGAAGAATTTAAACTTAATCTTTACGCCAAAGAAATATTTGTTTTCACCCCTGAAGGAGACTTAAAATCTCTGCCAAAAGGAGCTACAGCACTCGATTTTGGTTTTAGCGTGCATACCGAAGTTGGTTTAAAAACACGAGGAGCGAGAGTTAATGGTAAATTAGTACCTTTAAGTCAAGAGTTAAAAAGTGGAGACCAAGTAGAAATTATTACTTCCTCAAAATCAAAACCTTCTTCTAGCTGGTTAGATTATGCTACTACCGCAAGAGCGAGATCAAAAATAAAATCTGCTTTACGAGATGAGAAAAAACAAATTGCCGAAGATGGCAAAGCAATCCTAAAACGTAAACTTCGTTCTCAGAAAATAACGATGAGCGAAAAAGTAGTAAATGAGCTTGTACTTTATTTTAAACTAAAAACAAGTTTAGATTTATTTTACAGAGTAGGAATAGGAACTATTGATAATCAAAAAATAAAAGAGTTCGCTACCACCAGAAGTAATGTCTTCATGAATTTTATTAAAAACAAAATTCGAAGAGGTAATACTAAAGACATAGATAAAGATGAAATCACATCTAAATATGATCTTTTGGTTTTTGGTAAAGACTCAGAAAAATTAGAATATAAACTATCCAATTGCTGTAACCCAATACCAGGAGATGATGTTTTTGGATTTATTACTGTAAATGAAGGCATAAAAGTTCACAAAAATGATTGTCCAAATGCCCTACAGCTACAGAGTAATTATGCTTATCGTATTATTTTGGCAAAATGGATTGATTCTAGTCAAGAAGAATTTAAAGCGGTAATTCGACTTAATGGTATTGACAATATTGGAGTTGTAAATGAGGTTACTCAAATTATCTCAAACAATATGCACCTTGCTATTTATAATATGAATTTTGATACTAATGATGGTGTTTTTACTGGTAAAATCACGGTAGGAGTCAAAAACAAAAATACTTTAAAAACGGTTATGAAAAATCTTTCTAAAATTAGTGGTATAGACAAAGTAGTCAGAGAATAGAATATTAAATTTATAAAAAATAGATTTAAATCAATACTAATTATAAATAGTTAAAACTTTGTATTAATTATATACTTTTTAAAAATCGCTGCTTTTAAAAGGTTAAAATAATCGTTTCAAAATCACAGTCTCCCTAATAAAAAATAATGTAACTTTGCTTTTTTAAACGTATGAGTACTAAAGCAACTACACAGAACGATCAAATCATCGTTAAAAACGTGTTTACCAGTTTTCTAGAAGAAAACGGACATAGAAAAACACCCGAAAGATACGCTATACTTCAAGAAATTTATGAAAGTGATGAGCATTTTGATATAGAATCTTTATATATCAAAATGAAAAACAAAAACTATCGGGTAAGTCGTGCTACACTATATAATACTATAGAATTATTGCTAGACTGTAAATTGGTAAGAAAACACCAATTTGGTCAAAACCAAGCGCAGTACGAAAAATCTTATTTTGATAGACAACATGATCATTTGATTCTGACAGATACGGGAGATGTATTAGAATTTTGTGATCCTAGAATTCAATCTATAAAGAAAACAATAGAAGAAATTTTTGATGTAGATATTACAAATCATTCTTTGTATTTCTATGGCACTAAAAAGAAATCAACTAATAAAGACAACTAACTAATGGCGGTAAATTTATTACTTGGTCTTCAATGGGGAGACGAAGGTAAAGGAAAAATTGTAGACGTTTTTACAAAAGATTATGATATAATAGCACGATTTCAAGGAGGACCAAATGCTGGTCACACTCTTGAATTTGATGGAATAAAACATGTATTACACACTATTCCTAGTGGTATTTTTCATAAAAAAGCCATTAATTTGGTTGGAAATGGGGTGGTAATAGATCCTGTTATTTTCAAAAAAGAACTAGACAATTTAGATAAATTTAACTTAGACTATAAGTCTAAACTATTAATTTCTAGAAAGGCTCATTTAATTCTTCCAACACACAGGATACTAGATGCCGCTTCTGAAGCTTCAAAAGGAAAAGCTAAAATTGGATCTACGCTAAAAGGAATCGGACCTACCTACATGGATAAAACGGGTAGAAATGGTATTCGAGTAGGAGATTTAGAACTTAGTGATTGGAAAGAACGGTATCGCTCTTTAGCAGATAAGCATGAAGCAATGATTGATTTTTACGATGCTTCCATTGAGTATGATTTAGAAGAATTAGAAAATGAGTTTTTTGAAGCTGTAAAAGTTTTAAAAACACTAACTTTTATAGATAGTGAAGAATACCTACATCAAGCTCAAAAAGAAGGGAAAACAATTTTAGCAGAAGGTGCACAAGGATCCTTATTAGATATAGATTTTGGAACGTATCCTTTTGTAACTTCTTCAAACACAACTGCAGCAGGAGCTTGTACCGGTTTAGGTATAGCACCAAATAAAATCAAAGATGTATTTGGTATATTTAAAGCATACACTACACGAGTAGGTAGTGGTCCTTTTCCTACTGAACTATTTGACGAAGATGGTGAGACAATAGGACGTGTAGGTCATGAATTTGGAGCAACTACAGGTAGAGCAAGAAGATGTGGATGGTTAGACTTAGTAGCTCTTAAATATGCTGTACAAGTTAACGGTGTTACACAATTAATTATGATGAAAGGGGATGTATTAAGTGGGTTTAAAACCTTAAAAATATGTACTGCATATAAATATCAAGGTAAAACGATTACTCATCTTCCTTATAACATTGAACCTGAAAATGTAACGCCTGTCTATACTGAAATAAAAGGTTGGACAGAAGATCTTACTGGTATGACAGAAGCATCTCAATTACCAAAAGAGTTAAACGAATACGTTTCATTTTTAGAAAAAGAACTAGAAACACCTATTACAGTTGTTTCTGTAGGTCCAGACAGAAAACAAACTATACATAGATAAAAAAGTGAATAAAAAAAATAAGGTGTTGAAAATTCAACACCTTATTTTTTTATTGTATTTATCTTAATTACCAAGATATATAAAAGTATTAATTACTAAATAGGGTTGGTACCGCTCAAAAGGCTGGTTTGCTCCCCCACTATTTAGCGTTACATTATGATTGTGATCACCTGAAAATCCTGTATTTGTATTTCCTCCTGCCAACATTACCCTCCTAAATCCATCTACTCCATTTTGCACTCGCTGATTAGAAAAAAAACCTGCAAAACCATGCCTATGATTTCCGCTATTTGATGTTGTACCTGTAAAATTAACATTAGGCAAATTTGCCTGAGCTAACGTTGTATTAACTTGCCCACCAGTATCACCGATACTCTCTGCTCCTGTAGGATGTTTTAAAACTCTATTTGTTGCATTAGGTAAGTTTGCAGTAAACCCTAAGCTTATAGCTACAGCTTGCGCTGTTGTAGAAAGTGTTGTAACTCCACGCCTATCCATAATATAACAGCCATTATGATCTGCTGCTATTACACTGTATTTTATATCTCCATCAGATAAAGACGAATTAGTAGCAACCCATCGAGTTCCATCCCAATAATATGTTTTTTTATCGGTAGTATTATACACTACAGAGCCTTCAAAAGGAGTGATTATACCGTTCATCTCTGCATCTGTAACATTAGGCAATCCCATTACAGAAAATCGATCTACCTGACTATAAAAAAAATGAACTACAAAAAATAATATAAAAAATAGTTTTACTCTCATAAATATATACTTATCTCCTTTTTAAAAAAATAACATTTTCTCACTCGCTTCTCTTTGTTTTGTTCTCTTACAAAAAACCGCAGTAAATGCTTCAAATTTTAAATCAACTCTATTATATGCCCCAGAAAACCTATTTAATCTATGCTTAATTGCTTCTCATTTACGTCTCCCTTACTCTGAGATTTTCTTAACAAAAGAAACCAGTTACTATTCTAAAGATTAAAATCAATAGGTTTTGATTTTAATCTTATCAAAAGAACATAAATTTGAAATACCTCTAACTATTTCAAAAAAAGCTATACAACTCAATACAAAAATAATTACGGATAAAATATTTAAATATTACGGTTAAACCATAATATCAGCTAATTAATGAATTTTTAATAACATATAACAGTTTAATTGAAAAAATTTGAGAAAATCTATATAAAGAATCCTTATGTGATGTATAAAATTGGCAAGTCTACAAATTCATTAAAAGAGAGCGAGCTTTTACTCTTTTAGTAAATAAATTGCTTATCTGAATGTTTAAGGAAAGAAAAATAAAATAAAGTAAAGGTAGTATATTACTAAGAATGGGATTTTATTTCTGATAAAACTCTAATATACATTGCATCTTTTTAATAGGTATTAAATCATTATAATCATAAAGATGTAGTAGCTTCTTTATTAGGTTTTAATTCTAATATTCGTTCTATTTTTTGAATACCTTTAAGTTTATTATTATACTTTGGAAAAGAAACTATTTGCTTAAAACTATAAATATCATCATCTCCCTTACCTCCTATTCGATTACTTGCAAAGTATCCTGTTTTAGTTTCTTCATTAATAATAAAAGTAAAATCATCTTTTGAACTATTAATAGGTTTTCCTAAGTTATATATTCCAAAAAAATCGTTCTGATTCGGCATCGTCATAAAAATATCCAAGCCACCAAATCCTTTATGACCATCACTTGCAAAAAACAATTTCCCTTTATCACTAATATAAGGAAAAGTTTCTCTGCCAGACGTATTTATTTGATTTCCTAAATTTCTAGGCACACCAAAACTTCCATCTATATTTATTTCTACAACATACAAATCTGATTTACCAATACTACCTGGCATATCACTAGCAAAATATAAGAATTTCCCGTCTGGAGATAAAGCTGGATGCGCTACTGAATATTCATCGCTATTAAAAGGTAGTTCTTCTGTATCTTCCCATTTTCCATTTACATAACTGGATCTGTATATTTTCAATAAAACAATCCCTTCATTACTTGTTTTGGATTTGTTTTTAGAATAATTATTTCTGGTAAAATATACTGTTTTTCCATCTTTACTAAAAGATGCCGAAGATTCGTGAAACTTAGTGTTTATGCTTCCTTTTAGCTTTAACACACTGTTTTTATTAAGGATATCAGAAAAAGAAGTAGAGTATAAATCTAAAAAAGGTTGATTATTTGATTCGTCGACTATATTAGAAAAATTATTGTCATTGCGTGATGAAGCAAATACTAGTTCTTTATTAAAAAAGCTAGGGGCATAATCTGAATATTTAGAATTAATGGTCAGTGTACTTACAACAAACTTATCTATAGATGAACGCTTTACATTTTCATCATCGCTGCTAGAATAGTTAACACTTTTTGATTCCTCTAAATCTACAAAAGATTTGAGCATTTTATTTTCGATATCAAATTCTTCTTTCACTTGTGAAGAAGTATCGTTTTCAAAGGTTTCCTTTGCTCTTTTAAATTGTTCTTCCTGAGAGAAGACAGTACCCCAAAAAAACAAAAAAAATAGAGCCCCATAGTTTTTTATTAAAACCATCTATTCTTTTTTTTACCTGTTATTCTACAAACTAACCTCTTGTGCCAAAAAAACCTAATCCCTCTTAATATCTATTTTTAGTAGATGTATCTTTAAAAATAATTTGGTTTAATCGAAAAATAAAGGCAATGCTATCCCCATAGCATTGATTGTAGTCTTTTATTGTTTTCGTGTTGCAATTTACTGACACTTAAGTACATTAAGTGTTAAATAATTTGCAATTTTTTCATTAGTTATTAACTCATGCATTTATAGCCTTTCATATAAACATTTTTACTTTCTATATTATCACACTATACTTATCAACAAAAAACAGTCTTAATTTTTCATAATCACATAAATAAATGCAACATAAAGAAATACCTATGGTTATTAAATAATAACAACTAAGTTTTATTTTACCTCACTAGCGACAATCATTAGATACAATTTTCGTTATTTTGCATACAAATCTGAAACACTTGAAAAACAAATTCTTTTATATAGCACTTACTATTTTATTTTCCGCGGCTGCTTTTTCGCAAGAAGGTAAACAAATAAAGGTTCAGTCTGATCGTACTATAAAAGATCAAAACAGGTTTCCTGGAGCTACCATCTTAGCTAAGGTAGACAAACAAGTATATATGCAGCATGAAGGAATTGAAATATGGTGTGACCAAGCAGTACATTATGGAGAAGATAAATTTGTTAAAGCCTTAGGAAATGTAATCATAAAGCAAGGAGATACTCTTACTATGACCAGTAAGTATGCTGAATATAATGGTAATACGCAATTTGCTTATGCCCGAGATAATGTATTTATGGAAACCCCATCGAATACGTTACGTACAGACACCTTATTTTTTGATAGACTTAAGCAACAAGCATATTATCGTAGTGGTGGAACGGTAAAAGACTCTTCAAACACTCTGACCAGTAAAATTGGACGTTATTTTATGGATAGAAAGCAATATTCATTTAATACAAAAGTAAAAATTGTAAATCCAGAAAATACGGTAGATTCAGACAGATTAGATTACTACACAGATGATGGTCACGCATATTTATATGGTCCTTCTACAGTAAAAGGAAAGGAAAGTACTTTGTATTGTGAGCGTGGTTTTTATGATACCAAAGTCAAAACAGGATATGCTATAAAAAATGCAAGAATTGATTATGATAAACGTACTGTTTTTGGAGATAGCATATTTTACAATAGCGCCGCTCAATTTGCTTCTGCCACCAATAACATAAGAGTTCTGGATACTGCAAATAATTCTGTAATTACCGGGCACTATGCTGAAGTTTTTAAAAACAAAGATTCTGTTTTTATTACTAAAAGAGCTCTTGCTGCTACTTTACAAGAAAAAGACTCTATTTTTATTCATAGCGATACCCTTATGGTAACAGGAAAACCAGAACGAAGAATAATGAATGGTTTTTATGATGTTAGAATTTACAAGAGTAATATGAGTGGCAAAAGTGATTCTATCAATGTAGATCAAACTACAGGGTATACAAAAATGATTGGTCACCCTATTATTTGGACACAAAGAAATCAAATGACGGGAGATACTATCAAAATTATTTCAGATACTAAAACAGATAAATTAGATTCTCTTATTGTGTATCAGAATGCTTTCCTTGCTCAAGAAGACACTTTAAAAGCTGGATTCAATCAAGTTAAAGGACAGTCACTCTATGGTTTATTTAAAGATAATGAAATCTACCAAGTAGATATAGATAAAAATACGGAAACCATATTTTACCAAAGAGAAAGCGAAGGAGAATTAAAGCTTATTGGAATTAACAAAGTGCTTTCTAGCTCTATTAGATTATTACTTAACAATCGTGAAATCGAAGACGTATATTATTATCAAAACGTAGATGGTACATTATATCGCGAAATCGACTTACCTGAAAACGCAAGGGAACTCTCTGGTTTTAATTGGAGAGGAGACGAACGCATAAATAGTAAAATTGATCTTTTTAGAGGAGAATCTCCTCCTAAACTAATTAAAATCAAAGGAATACCTTTGCCAAAAGATGAAGCAGACTTTTTTGATAAAGAAACCGTAAAACGTTTGGAAGAAAACAAATCTGAAGGTTCTAGATTATTAGAACAAGAACTAAAAGACGCGGAACTAAAAGAAACTAATGAACAGTTAAATTCTAAATCCCTTCTAAAAGAAGAAAATAAAGATACATCAACAGAGCTAAATCCTAATATTTCTTCTAAAAAGGAGGGCAATAAATCTGATAGTTCTTTTCAAAAAATAAAAGAAAAATCTAAAGATAATCATGGCTCAAATCAAGAGTATTAGATCGTATATTTTCTTAATCGTAAGGAAGTAGTTTAATATTTATATCATTAATAAATTAAATTTGAAACAGGATTTTTTTAAATATCAGGCGCAAACCACTCCTCATCCATTAGCAATGGAAATTTCTCATGCCGATGGCAGTTATATTTATACTACTGATGGTAAAAAACATCTAGATTTTGTTGCTGGTGTATCTGCATGTAGTTTAGGACACAGACATCCTAGAGTAGTAAAAGCTATTAAAGAGCAATTAGATAAATATTTGCATGTAATGGTATATGGAGAATATATACAAAGTCCTGCTGTAGAGCTTTCTAAACTTTTAGCATCACATCTTCCGGATCCTTTAGAAAAGACATATTTAACCAATTCTGGAACAGAAGCTATAGAGGGATCCTTAAAATTAGCAAGAAGAGTTACAGGTCGCAGTCAGATCATTTCTGCAAAATTAGCATATCATGGTAATACGATGGGATCTATGAGTGTAATGGGTTATGAAGAGCGTAAACAAGCATTCCGGCCTTTAATACCCGATATAACTTTTATTACTTTTAATAAGGAGGAAGATATTAAATATATCACCAATAAAACTGCTGGTGTTATTTTAGAAACAATACAAGGAGGAGCTGGCTTTATTGAACCTAAAAAAGAATATTTTAAAAAAATAAAGAAACGTTGCGAAGAAGTCGGAGCCCTTTTAATACTTGATGAAATACAACCAGGATTTGGCAGAACAGGCAAATTATTTGGTTTTCAGAATTATGATAGTATACCAGATATTATTGTAATGGGTAAAGGAATGGGTGGCGGACTTCCTATCGGAGCCTTTACAGCATCTTCTGCCATGATGGATAAACTCCAGGACAACCCAAAATTAGGGCACATAACCACCTTTGGAGGAAATCCAGTAATTGCAGCTGCCGCTTTGGCAACATTACAAGAACTTACAGAAAGTGACTTAATGGCAGCTACACTAGAAAAAGAAAAACTATTTAGATCTTTATTAATTCACCCTTTGATTAAAGAAATAAGAGGTTTAGGTTTAATGCTCGCCTTTATAACACCTTCTGTAGAGATAACAAATCAAATTATTTTAAAGTGTAAAAACAAAGGATTGATTCTTTTCTGGTTGCTTTTTGAACCTCTTGCAGTACGTATAACTCCACCTCTCACTATATCAAAAAAAGAAATAGAAGAAGGTTGCCAAATTATCATTGAGGTTTTAGACGAAATCCTAAATATCAAAAATTAGATCAAAACAATAAGATTTTGTTTAAATACATAGATTTAGTATATTGTCTTTTCTATCCTTAATTAAACTATGGGCTTTTTAAAAAATTAAACTTTAAACCATTACTAATTACAATGGTACATATTTTGTTAATTAGTTTGTTAAAAACAATTGATTTTTAAAGTTTATCTATTCGAATTCATTTGTAATTTTAGTACTGAGGAAATCAATAATGCGAAAATAATTTTAAGTAATAAACTTAATAAATACTCGTATTTGTTGGGGAAAACAAAAAGAGTGTTTATATTACTTTTATTTAAAGAGCATCTTTAATCAACGTGTATGAAATTTAACCACGAAGAAGAAGACAATAATTTCTCGATTACTCGATATGAGTCTATGCTGAGATCTAATGATGTTAAATTTTTTGATTCAGATGAGTTTGAATCCATTATTCATCACTATTTGGAAAACGGAAAAATTGCCAAAGCAAAAAAAGCGATTTCTCTTGGTCTTTCCCAACATCCATCTTCTGTAAATCTTAAACTTTTACAAGTCGAAGTACTTGTTTTTGAAAATCGTTTGGATAAAGCAGATACTCTTTTGGCTCAATTATATGCCTTAGAACCAGAAAATGAAGAAATATATATTCAGAAAGCAAATATTCTTTCTAAACAAAATAATCACATAAAAGCTATAGAATTATTAAGTATGGCGCTTAGTTATACGGATGACTCTGCAGACGTCTATTCTCTTATAGGTATGGAATATCTTTTTATGGATGATTTTGAAAATGCAAAGACTAATTTTATGAAATGTCTCGAGGCAGATGATCAAGATTATTCTGCTTTATATAATATAATTTACTGCTTCGATTTTCTAGAGCAACACGAAGAAGCTATAGAATACTTAAATATGTTTTTGAATAAAAATCCATATTGCGAGGTAGCTTGGCACCAGGTCGGAAAACAATATTTTGACTTAAAAGAATATGAAAAAGCACTAGCTGCATTTGATTTTGCGATAATAAGTGATGAATATTTTATAGGCGCTTATCTAGAAAAGGGCAAAGTCCTAGAAAAATTAAAGAAGTATAATGAAGCTATTGAAAACTATAGAATAACTTTAGAGCTAGATGATCCTACCTCTTTCGCATTATTAAGAATAGGTAAATGTCATGAAAAACTAGGTAATGATGAATTGGCAATTCAGCATTTTTCAAAAACAGTTCATGAAGATCCTTTATTAGACAAAGGATGGATAGCAATTACCGATTTCTATTTGCGAAAACGAGATTACCAAAAAGCACTTTACTACACCAATAAAGCTATAAACATAGATGGTGAAAATGTTTTATACTGGAAACGTTATGCAAAAATAAATAACCGACTTGCCTTTTTTGAAGAAGCAGAAAGAGGATATCGAAAAGCATTAGAATTAGGGAACTATGAAATAGAAACTTGGTTAAATCGCTCTGATATACTTAGACGCTTAGGAGAATCCGATGCGTCCATACAAAATTTACACCAAGCCGTAGAGTTTTATCCAGATAATGCAGAAGTTCATTATAGGCTTGCTGGTTTATACTATGAAATGCAGGATTTTGAAAAAGGCGAATATCATATAAGAAAGGCTTTAGATCTGGATTATGAATATCACATAATCCTAGAAGAACTTTTCGACAAAATATTTAATCTAACCCTTGTAAAGAACATCATTTCTGAATATAAATGATTGCAGAAAAGAGTTTTTTTTCTAATAGATTGCATACAAAAATCCATACATTTGTTTTGAACAAAAACATCAAAATTAATACGGATGCGTAGAAATCTTAAAGATTACCTTACCATCGCAATAAAAGGACTAGCAATGGGAGCAGCAGATGTTGTTCCTGGAGTTTCTGGAGGCACAATTGCATTTATATCGGGTATTTATGAAGAGTTAATAGAAACTGTAAATGGACTAAACACCTCTTTTTTTTCGGTATGGAAAAAAGAAGGGTTTTTATCCTCATGGAAACAATACAACCTTTCTTTTTTAATTGCTCTTTTTTCAGGAATTGCAGTAAGCATTCTCTCTCTTGCAAAACTTATAAAGTGGCTTCTGCATAATGAACCTTTATTGTTATGGGCTTTTTTTTTCGGACTAGTTCTTGCCAGTATCTTACATATCGGAAAACAAATAACTACCTGGAAACCTAGAGTTTTATGCGGAATTCTTTTAGCAGCAATAGTATCCTATTTCATAACAGTAGCAGAACCTTTAGCATCCCCAGATAGTAATTGGTATTTATTATTTTGTGGTTTTATTGCAATAATTGCAATGATATTACCAGGAGTTTCTGGTGCTTTTATATTATTACTGTTAGGAGCTTATCAAACATTTATAGATACTATTAATCAATTTCGAGATGGATTGATACGTATGGATTTTGACCTTTTATGGCAAGCTTTGTCTAAAATTTTAATTATTGCAGTAGGCGCTATAGCTGGATTAAAATTATTTTCTAAAGTATTGAATTGGATGTTTAAACATCATAAAAATATGACTTTGGCTATACTAACAGGGTTTATGATAGGTTCTCTTAATAAATTATGGCCATGGAAAAAAGTAATTTCCTGGAGAACAAACTCTGAAGGAATAGAAGTTCCTTTTATAGAAAAAAGCATTTTACCATTACAATTTGAAGGAGATCCCAGAATAGTATGGGTACTGCTTTTTATCACTATAGGTTTTTTATTAATTTTAATACTAGAACGTCTTTCTATTAAAAAAGAAAAATAGCCAATGCAACAAAGTACCCGAACTTTTACTGATAGATTTTTTCTTGTAATTAAAGGTCTTGCTATGGGTGCTGCAAATAAAGTTCCTGGAGTTTCTGGAGGGGTAGTTGCATTTGTTGCAGGATTTTATGAAGAATTTATATACTCCCTTCAAAAAATAAATTTTAAAGCCTTTAAACTTTTCATAAACTTTAGATTCAAAAGCTTTTGGAGATATATTAACGGAAGATTTCTTGCTCTATTAATTCTAGGTATGCTAATAAGCTATTTTAGCGTTTCTAAAATTTTAGACTATTTAATTGTTCACTATGAATTATATGTTTGGTCTGCCTTTTTTGGTATGATCATTGGCTCCATCTACTATATCGTAAAAGATTTTGAGGATTGGAGCAGAAGAAATATATGTCTTATTCTTATAGGTATAATTGTCGGAGTAAGTATTAGCTTATTAGATCCCGCTAAAGAGAACGATAATCTCTGGTTTGTATTTATTTGCGGTATAATCGGGGTTTCAGGAATGACCTTGCCTGGTTTATCTGGTTCTTTTATACTAATATTATTAGGCAACTACGTCCTTCTATTAGTGGATTCTGTAAATGCTTTATACGATACCATAGCCAATATCATTCATTGGGATTTCTCGTTTATAAATGATCCCAAAAGAATACGTTTACTACAAGTTCTTGTTGTTTTTAGCTTAGGCTCTTTAACTGGCTTGGTTACATTATCTCATTTTTTAGGTTATGTTTTAAAACATTTTAAAAATGCGACATTTGCGATTATCATAGGATTCATAACTGGTTCTTTAGGGGTTGTTTGGCCATGGAAAAACAAAGTTCACAAAACAGATACTCTCGGCAATATTAAATTAGATGCATTAGGCAACCCTATACTGGATAATTATGATCGTTATTTTCCTAATTTTATCGCTATAGAAACTTATATAGGAATATTTTACATTTTAATTGGAATTGGCATAGTTCTATGGCTAGAATGGTATGGTAAGCGATTGACAAAAACTTCAAAATGAAAAAAACATACGGATTGTTAGGCAGAAATATTGGATACTCTTTTTCAAAAAGTTTTTTTTCTGAAAAATTTAAAAATGAAAATTTAAACTATGAATATATAAACTTTGATATTACAGAGATAAAAGATATAGTTGATATAATAAAAAATCCCCAAGTACAAGGTCTAAATGTAACGATTCCTTATAAAGAAGAAATCATCTCTTATTTAGATGATCTTGATCCAATCGCTAAAGAAATAGGAGCGGTAAATGTTATTAAACTTAATAAAGATCAAAAGCTAAAAGGATACAATAGCGATTATTATGGCTTTACAGAATCTTTAAAGCCTTTATTAAATGAAAAAATAAAAAAAGCACTAATACTAGGTACTGGTGGGGCATCAAAAGCTATTGCTTATGCTTTAAATCAATTAAATATAGAATATACATTTGTATCTCGTAATCCAGATTTTAATGAGCTTAGCTACACAGATCTTGATGAAGATATAATGAGTGCATATACATTAATAATTAACTGCACTCCTTTAGGCACCTACCCTAATATTGAAAACTACCCAGATATTCCTTATGAATACGTTACCAAAAATCATGTTTTGTATGATTTAATATATAATCCAGAAGAAACTACATTTATGAGCAAGGGTAAAGAAAAAGGTGCTAAAGTCTCTAATGGATTAAAAATGTTAATTTTACAAGCTAAAAAAGCTTGGGAAATATGGAATAACTAATCCATATAGTACTTTTGTATTAAAATTCTTACTAAAACTTATCTATATACTCTTAAAACTCTTCAATAACTTTGAGGTTTTCTAATATGTTAGTATCTTAGTCAGGCATTTAGCTCAGACAAACAAAAAAGCGAATACGATGTCCACACGTGATAACCTGCCAAAGGCAGATGGAAATGAAGATAATAAAACCGAGACTTTAGACAAAAATTCTGGAATAGAAAATTTAGAATCGGTTACACCAGAAATGAATAAAAATTCTGATGAACTATCTTTAGAATCTACAGAACAAACTGACAAAGAAAATCTTTCGGAAGAACCTACTACACTTGCTAATTCAAGAATTATCGATGCTGTAGAAAATAATTCCATTTCTAATAATGATGACAATACTGTGTCTGAAAAAGAGAAGTCCAGCGCAGATGATACTCTAAAAAACAGCGATCAAATCCAGGACCAAATGGATGAGGCTGTTGCAGAAGATAGTGAGGATGAAAGCACGATGGAGCGTCATAATATCGAAAAGAAGGACTATCATGCAATGAATAAGGAGGAATTGATCAAAGAATTTAAAGAGTTGATCAAGAATGAAAAAATTCAAGCCATTAGAGAACATGTTGATGAGATCAAAAATGAGTTTAATGAAAAATTTGATGAAGAAGTTGAACAAAAAAAGGATGAATTTTTAAGCGAAGGCGGGGATATTATTGATTTTTATTACTCGACACCTATAAAAAAAGAATTTAATTCGGTTTATTTTGATTATAAAGAAAAGCGTAATGCATATTATCAAAATTTAAAAAAAGATCTTCAAGAAAACCTAAAAAAACGACTAGAGCTTATAGAAGAGCTAAAAGGATTACTTAATGTAGACGAAAATATAAATACTACATATAACCATTTTAAAGATATTCAAGAAAGATGGCGTAATGCAGGAGCTATTCCTAGAGATAAATACAATACTGTCTGGAACACTTATCACCATCATACAGAGAATTTTTATGATTTTTTACATCTAAATAGAGAATTTAGAGATTTAGATTTTAAACACAATTTAGAACAAAAACTCAAAATTATAGAACGTGCAACAGAATTAGCACAAGAAACAGATGTAAACAGATCCTTTAGAGAGTTACAATTACTCCATAAAATGTGGAAAGAAGATTTAGGTCCTGTTGAAAAAGAATACAGAGAACCTATTTGGGAAAAATTTAGTGCATTAACCAGGCAAATTCATGAAAATCGCCAAAATCATTTTAAAGATTTAGATAAAGTTTTTGAAAAAAATCTTGAAGTTAAACAAGAAATTATTTCTAAAATTAATCAAGTAGCATCCAGCAACGCAAAAAACCACAGTGGATGGCAACAAAAAATAAAAGAAATAGAAACTCTTAGAGATGCGTTTTTTAATGCAGGAAAGGTGCCTTCTAATGTAAATGAACGAACATGGAGTGAATTTAAAACAGCTGTTAGGGAGTTTAATCGCAATAAAAATTCTTTCTATAAAGGGCTTAAAAAAGATCAATTTGATAATCTTAATAAAAAGATGGAATTGATTCAAATCGCAGAAGATAATAAGAATAGTGATGATTTTGCTACTGTTACTCCTCTTATGAAAAAAATCCAATCGGATTGGAAAAAGATTGGACATGTACCTAGAAAAGACAGTGATAAAATCTGGAAACAATTTAAAGATGCATGTAATTTTTATTTTGACAAAGTTCACGCAGAAAAAAATGAGCTTCATAAGGAAGAAGAAGTTTCATTAGAAAAAAAACAGGCACATTTAGAAGAGTTAAAAGAACTAAAACTATCTGGTGATCCAAAAATTGATTTAGCTACTATAAAAGAAAATATTGTTGTTTGGAAAACATTAGGCAGAGTACCTTATAAAAGTAAAAGTATTGAAGATACATATAATAGTATATTAGACGGGCTTTTTAACGAACTTAATTTAAGTCGTAAAGAAACAGAGCTTATAAAATATGAAAACAAATTAAATACTTTATCTAGCCAAACAGATGATCGCGCACTTAAAAATGAGCAGAATTTTATTCGTAAAAAAATTGACGAAGTACATGCTGAAATAAGGCAATTAGAAAATAACCTTCAATTTTTTAAACATGCTAAAGATGATAATCCTTTGGTTAGAGATGTACAAAAAAACATCCAGAAACATCGTGAAAACCTTGAGGTTTGGAAAGCTAAACTAAAAAAGATCAAACAATTGTAACCCATTAATATATATAACACTCTCTTTGCAACTCAATAGAGAGTATTTATTTTTTTTGAGAAACAAATAACTTATTATAGCTATGTAGAATGAAGTCACATTCTACATGGCTATAGTAAGCTTCCTGAAAAGAACCATATTAATTACATTTAACCCAGATTATGCAATAGAACTTCGTTATGAAGCTTTGAGATACAATGAACACTGTTGTTTTCTTACTTTTAGCATAGCATCGCTATGGTTAAAGTGAAAAACAAAGCAAGGCGACAGTGTTTGCAGTAGATCACAGATGAAATAGATTTTCTATTGCATAATCTGGGTTTAAAATACAGTAACGAATTTTGATTATCAAAGTTTGGTTATTCTGGTTAGTAAAAAGATTGTTCTAGACATGATAAAAATTGGGGGTATAATTTAGGAAACAGCCCTATTACTGTTTATATTATAAAAAATGATTAGTTTCTTTATAATCCTACTTTTAATATAAACGTAAGTTCGATGTAAGTATCCAAACTCTCTTATAGCTATACAATACTATTATTATATTATTTCCTGTACAGCAACAGAAAAATTATAAACTAGCTTAAATATATATATTCAATATAAATTCCTTCTATATTAAACCCAGAGGGCAATCTTTACGACAAGACGAAATTCACAAAATCCCAAAAGATGGTTTTTAACTTGTGGTGGGGTAAAATGATTTCTATTCTTTGGAAAATTAATCTGAATAAAAACAAGTTTAATTTCAGCTTTAAAGCTTATTAATAACTTTATTTTCTTCAAAAAAAATTACCCATTAGGAAAATTTTCCTAATGGGTAACTATTATTAAAACTGAACAAAACTAACTAACTGACTTATTAGTATCCTGGATTTTGTTGTCCCTGTAAAGCAGGGTTTGAATTAATTTGAATTGCTGGAATTGGAAATATGGTCTTATTAGCACCAAATCCTGCATCAGAGAATTTAGGATCTCCTGATTGTCTTAAAGGAAGTCTGTTTCTTAACAAATCCATTCTTCTATGACCTTCACTAGCAAATTCTTTTAGCCTTTCTTCTAAAATATCTTCTAAAGTGACTGTAGTTAAATCTACCAAACCTGCTCTACCTCTAATACGATTAATATCGTTAAGAGGTGTATCTCCTATACTCAATCCTCCTCTAAGGTTTGCTTCTGCTCTTATAAAATACATTTCTGTAATTCTTATTATTGGTAATGGATCATTTCCTGTAGAACCGATTTTATTTTGAAAAACTTCTTGGTTTCCGTTCGAGTCTCTACCTAAAGCAGATATTCCGACCAAACGCAAATCTTTTCCTTGAGTATTACTTGTAGCAATCGTACCACTTTCTAAAGAATTAACTAAAAATTCTGAATAGTGTAAATCCCCTCTTCCCGCTGGAGAAGGACTCCCAAAATTATGTAATCCAGTACCACCATAAGCACCTTCTGTAGAGGTATTTGCTAAAACAAATATACTCTCATTAGATAGTGTTTTGTAAAAAGAGTAATTTGTTGCGAACTCATAAGAACCAGAATTAATGACTTCATTGGCTAAGTTAGCCGCTTCAGACCATTCTTCTCTATATAATCTAAGTCTAGCTAATAATGCTTGTGCACTACCTTTAGATGCTACGGTATTATCTGTACTAGTAGGTAATGCTGAAATTGCATCTTCTAAATCTTTAATTATTAAAGCATGTACTTCATTTAAGGTAACCCTAGGTAAATGAAAATCTTCGATAGGAACACCTGCTTCAAATGGTTTTAGAACAATAGGAATAGAAAGATTATTTCCATTGTCAAATTGAAAAGGCTGTGCGTATACCCTAGACATTTCAAAATACATCATAGCACGCATAAATTTAGCCTGACCTACAATTATAGCTTTTTCTTCCTCTGTAAAATCTACAATATCAGCATCTGGAACTTTAGTAATTAAAAAATTAGCATTATTAATAATTTCATATCCTTCATCCCAAGATTCTTGCGTACTAGTATTTGTAGCTTGAGTTCTAAATTGGAATAAATCTCTAAGGGAAGTAAAAGATCCTCCAAAAGTCAATTCATCAGACTGCATCCCTGTTAACGCATATCTGTTCCCATTTAATGCATCTACTTCTCTAGCTTGTCCGTACAGACCAATCGTCACACCTCTAATAGCAAATTCTGATTGAAATGCACTTTCTTCGGTTAAACTATCCTCGGGGTTAATTTCTAGCTCATCATCACAACTATAAACGAAGCATAACACTCCTATAAATAGTAATATTTTATATATTCTAAGAATTGTTTTCATTATATTCTATTTATTTTAAGATTTAAAAAGTAATTCTGGTTCCTAATAAAAACTGTCTTGCCTGTGGAGCGGTAAAGAAAGTTTCTCCTTGTATCAAAGGATTGATATCATCTGTAACTTCTGGATCAAAACCATCTAAATCACTATCTTTTTTGATTACAAATAAGTTATTACCTGTTGCATATATTCTTACTTTTTTAAATAATTTACTATGTTTTAGTAAACTTTCTGGTAATGTATATCCAAAAGTTAAGTTTCTCATCCTCAAGAAAGATCCATCTCTTAATTGAAAAGTAGAGGAATTACTATAAAGACCTTCTGAAGAACTACCTAATCTAGGGTATCTTGCATTATCTCCTGGTTGTTCCCAGTAATTCAATACATCTACAGATTGATTAAATGATCCTACTCCTTCTGGAGCACCTACAAATCGTAATCCATCTAAAAATATATCATTACCATATGTAAATGACATTAAAAAGCTAAGATCAAAATCTTTATACGTAAATGTATTTGTTATACCACCATAAAAATCTGGTAAAGCACTACCTACTACAACTCTATCGGTATCGAAATTTGGTGAAGTGGTAACATTTCCTTCTCTATCTAAATACTCTGCATCTCCTGTTTGAGAATTAACACCTACATATCTTACTAAATAAAAATTATTTGTAGAACTTCCTTCTATGGCTCTTTGTCTAGCTCCAGCAGCTTCAATAAATCTTCCTTCTGGAGAGATGCTTGCACCAGGTAGAGAAATTACTTCTGTATCCACAAAAGAAATATTAAAATCTGTAGACCAAGTAAAGTTGTCAGAAATAATATTCTTAGTGTTTAGTCCTATTTCTAGACCACTATTTTCTAACTCTCCAGCATTTTTATTTATAGATCCAAATCCAGCAAGTTCTGTTATAGGAATAGGCAATAAAAGGTCTGTAGTATTCTTTTTAAAATAATTAAGATTAAAATTAATTCTATTTCTAAACAATCCTAATTCCATACCTACATCCAGAGTTGCACTTTCTTCATATGTTAAATCAAGATTCGCTGGTTGTGTAGGAGCTACACCTACTGCCCCGTTATAATTATAAGTAGCGGCTAGCGCTGGTACTGATGATCCAAATAATCCAAGAGAAGGAAAAGATCCACCTATTCTATCATTACCAGAAGTACCATAACTAGCTCTAAATTTTAAAAGACTAATAACTTCTATATCTTGCATAAAAGATTCTTCTGAAACTACCCATCCTGCTGCTACAGACCAGAAATTACCAAATCTCTTATTAGCACCAAATCTTGAAAACCCATCTCTTCTAAAAGATCCTTCTACTAAATATCTGCTTTTAAAATCATAGTTAACTCTTCCAAATGTTCCATACAAACTTCTCTTAGCTCTAGTTTGTGATGTTAAAGTTCCAACTCCATTTGCTACATTACGCAAATCATCAGAAAGAAAATTTTCTGAAGTAATATTGATATTATTAAATGTTGTTTCTTGATAAGAAATTCCTCCAACAAAACCTAAAGTATGTATATCGTCAAATGTTGTATTATAGTTTAGCGTATGATCTGTAATAATTCTGTTGTCATTTGCTAAAAAATTCTGCGCATTTCCCCCAGGAACAACACCGTCTTCTGAAGGATCTACTAATTCTGGTATTCTTGTAAAATTGTCTACTTGAGTTCTATCCACTCCAAAAGATCCTTTATAGTTAAAATCTTCGGTGAATTTAATTACAGCATTTACATTACCAATAACTCTAGTACTTTCTACCTGATTTACCTGTAGAGCTTCAATAGCCTCTACATTTTGGATAAAATCATTATTAGTAAAATTTCCGTTTTCATCTCTAGACTGAACAAAAGGTCTAATTAAATAAGCAGATGTTAATGGTGCAAATGTTGTGTTTTCTGTATTAATTCTGTCATTCAAAGTATTAGTGATTGCAAGATTTAAACCTAGGTTCAACCAATCATTTGCTTTATGATCTAAATTAATTCTACCATTAATTCTTCTAAGATTATTACCTATTATACCTCCTTGAAGATCTGAGTATCCTGTACCAAGAAAAAAGCTAGTTTTTTCTCCTCCTCCTTGAGCAGATACATTATAATTTTGTGAAAAACCTGTTCTAGTTACCAAATCTAACCAATCAGAACCTTGTTGTGGTAAATCATTAATATTAGCGATTCCGCCACCTGCTCCTGCTTGCCCTCTGGCAAAACGATATTCTGCATATTGTTTTGCATCAAAAACGTCAATTAAATCAGTAACTTTAGTAAACGAGGTCCAAACGTCTGCATTTACTCTAGTATCTGTATTACGCCTTCCTCCTTTAGTTTCTATAAGGATTACTCCATTAGCACCACGAGAACCCCATATTGCAGTTGCAGAAGCATCTTTAAGAACTGAAAAAGAAGCTATGTCCTGAGGATTCAAATCTGCAAGTGGATTTAAACCAGTATTTCCTCCGTTATTAAAAGTGTTAACTTCATCACTTAAAGGAACCCCATCAATAACAATAAGAGGTTGAGATCCTCCGTTAAGAGAAGAAACCCCTCTTACTCGAATAATATTAGCAGCACCTAATACTCCAGAACTTTGTGTAAATTGAACTCCACTAGTCTGTCCTTGTAATAATTCTTGAGCTGTAACTGCAGGAATATCTTCTATTGCAGATGTTCTAATTGTTCCAATACTTTGAAGTAATTTTTTTTCTGTGGTTGTTCCAAATCCTACTACAACGACTTCTTCTAACTCTGCTGCAGAAGCAGTTAACTGAGCGTTAACTGTTGTATTATCTGCTACAACAATCTTTTTGGTTTCAAAACCGATATAACTAAATGATATTACTGCACCTCGACTAGCAGATATAGTATATATACCATCAAAATCAGTTTGGGTACCCCTGTTTGTATTTTCAATAAGGACATTAACGCCAGGAAGCGGTAAGCCTTTATCATCTGTAACGGTTCCTGATATACTGTTTTCTTGAGCAAACGACATACTGCAAGTGAAGAAAAACAACATTAAGAACTTGTAATAATGTACTTTCATAGATTAAAGTTTTCAAAAATTATATTTAACATAGTTACTAGTAAATCATAAAAGGAAGGCAAGGATATCTTGATGGCTAACTCAAATTTACTTTTACAAAACCTCGAACAAAGTTTAAATGGATATAGTAAAAACTCACCTTCCTTATTTTATGACTTAGATGACAAAGAAAAAGGTGAAGCCTTGTAAATAAGGTAATCCCTATAATATTTTACCTTTTCCGAAGAATATTTACCCGTAAATATATTCAGTAATTACCGTATTTTAATGAAACGTCATAATTCGATTTAAAAAAGGATTATTTTTAAATTCAACAGAAATTAATTACGGAAAAATTAAAGACTAGACCCTATGCATTATAAAATCTATAAACCTTGTAAGAGGAACTTCATACTCTTATTTACTCCTACAAGGGTTGCAGAAGATATTACTTTTTAAATATTGATCTCCTGCCAAGTGCGAGAGATAACTAATTATTTTAAAAATAACTTATATTTGACAACCTTGCAAAGCTTTTGTTGAAAGAGTATTTTTTATGGAAAATCACTAAACTTTATGCAAATTTCTTTACATTGAAATTCAGTTTTTTAAGAAAAAAGGAATGCTTGATTTTATGATAAACTTTTTAGCTGAATTTTATTTAAGTAATAATAACAGGGATTTAGCTATGCTACAAAAAGTTTCATATATTCTGAGGGAGTAATTTGATTGTATTTTTTGAAAGATTTATTAAATGTCACCTTATTATTAAAACCTACTTCATATGCTATATCTATTATAGCATAATCTCTGTAGTTTTCATTTTTTAAAAGCTCTTTTGCTTCTTCTATTCTATATTTATTAATTAACTCAAAGAAATTCAATCCAAAATGTTCATTAACAATCTGAGAAGTATTATGCCTTGTAGTATTTAATAATTCTGAAAGCTTTTGGAGTGTTATATCATTTTGTTTATAAATTTTATCCTCGTGTAATAAATACAATAGCTTTAATTTAAGCTCCATAGACAAACTTGGTGTAAGTCCAGATTTCTCATACTTTCCAACCTCTCTTGATTTAGCTTTTGATTCGTCACGAACTACTATAAGTTTACCAAAAATACTTGGCTGAACATATGCTATATAGCTTACATACAACACTAATAAAGCCATAGCACCAACCTGTAAATTAAAAAAGAAACCACTAAGAACATGGGATATCACCAAAAAGCCATATATGGTATATGTTATTATATAAATAGAACAAAATATCATCATATTTCTTTGCCAATTGTACTCTATTCTTGGTATTTCTTTATTATTTCTAGTATGTCGAATAAACATTTGAATTACTAAAATACCATAAATCAATAAGGACATCAATTTAATACTGGTAATTAAATTTGATATGGAGGACATGCTTGAGCTGGATCGATTTAACATCATTCGCAACTTTTCTTCTTGCGGCAACGCATATACAGGAAGTAACAAAAATACAATCAATAAAACTGTTGGTAATAAATGTAGTAAGTCTACACGTTTGAATTTATAATCTGTGGTTATTCTTTTAAAATAAAAATAGATGAGTGGTCCATACAAAAAAGAAAATGAAGTAGACGCATATAAATTATGAGGAACATAAAATCTATAATTGGTAAGTAGTAAACAAACATGAATTATAAAAATAGAGTGCAAAAATAAAAAAGCGCTCATTAAAAAATTACCAATTTTATCAGATCGTTTTCTTAAATTTAGCATTACCGACATAAAAACACCAATAAACCCAGTATAAAGACAAAATATCGACCAAAAATTGATCTTTTTCAAGTATTTATCTTCTATCTTTTTAAAGTGTGGTGAATTTTGAATACTTTCAAAATTGCTATGCATCGGAAACGAAACATCTAAACTAGATTTAATATATTTTTCTATAAAACTACATGCTAGTTCTGGCTCATTAGAATTAGCATATGAAAATGCTAATTGCTTATATATAGTAGTTGAATCTTTTTTAGGAGTAATCGCTATATTTGAGTTTATGTGACTATCTGAAGTATTTTTAGGTAACAAAACTGTATAGGGAAATATATCCCGATTTTTTTCGTTAATACTTTCATTAAAACCATAAATAACGAAAGAATTAAATAAAAACAGAATACCTAATAAAGATATGTTATGAGTTAGCCGCACAATTATTTTTAAAATAATTATAATTATTAAAATTAGGTTTTTTTTCGTTTCCTCAAACAAACAAAGGAGTTTTCCGATAATATCTTACCCCTAATCTCTTTAAAAATGCAGGTTTTCAAGATATTATTAACATATAAATTTATGTTAAAACCACATAAATTAGAGTAAAAAACATCAATTAACAAGCTTCTAATCGCTGTAAAAACATCATTTCGGATACAGAAAAACAGTAGTTTATTTGTTTTGTATAAAATTATATCTTTTTAGCTTCTTCCCAAAAAATATCCATTTCGGCAAGAGTCATATCCACAAGATCTTTATTCTTTTCTTTTGCTTTTAATTCTAGGTACTGAAATCTTTTTATGAATTTTTTATTAGTACGTTCTAATGCATCTTCTGGGTTTACTTTAAGAAATCGAGCATAATTAATCATAGAAAAAAGTACATCTCCAAATTCTGCTTCTATTTTATCTTGATCTTGTACATTTATTTCATGTTGTAGTTCGTCCAACTCTTCTTTTAGCTTTTCAAAAACTTGATACGGCTCTTCCCAATCAAAACCAACCCCTGCAACCTTATCCTGGATTCTACTTGCCTTTACCATTGCTGGCAGAGATTTAGGCACACCTTCTAAAACACTTTTTTTACCTTCTTTAAGCTTTAAATTTTCCCAATTACGCTTAACATCTTCTTCGTCTTCTACAACAACATCTCCATAAATATGAGGGTGTCTGTGAATCAGTTTATCACAGATCTCATTAGCAACATCTGCAATATCAAAATCTTTCGTTTCACTACCTATCTTAGAATAAAACACTATATGTAGTAGTAAATCCCCAAGTTCTTTTTTAATTTCGTTAAGATCATTATCCAAAATTGCATCTCCTAGCTCATACGTTTCTTCTATCGTTAAATGTCGTAAAGATTGCAGGGTTTGCTTTTTATCCCAAGGGCATTGTTCCCGAAGTTCATCCATGATAGTTAATAGTCTATCAAAAGCTTTAAGCTGGTTTTGTCTGGAGTTCATGTTCGATGTTATATAGAAATTGATTCCATTCTATTTTTGGTTATATTAAATTCTTTTACCATATCTTCTAATATAATTCCTGCTGGTTTTATATCGTTAATTTGCCCAGATACCTGACCAATTTCTAATTCTCCTTCTTCTAAATCTCCTTCAAACATTCCTCTTTTTGCTCTAGCTCTACCTAATAATGCTTTTAGTTCTTCTATAGATGGGCCTTTAGTGTATAATGCTGCCACATCCTGATAAAACTTGTTTTTAAGTAATCGAACTGGTGCTAATTCTTTTAAAGTCAACTGTGTGTCCCCTTCTTTAGCATTTACCACCATTTTTTTAAAATCTATATGAGAGGATGCTTCTTGGCTAGCTACAAAACGACTTCCAACCTGAACTCCGTCTGCTCCTAATGCCATTACAGCATACATTGCTTTACCTGTAGCGATACCGCCTGCGGCAATCAATGGTATCTGTATTTCATCTTTAACCATCGGGATCAAAGTAAGAGTCGTAGTTTCGTCTCTACCATTATGTCCGCCTGCCTCAAAACCTTCTGCTACAACTGCATCAACACCTGCTTGCTGAGCTTTTAAAGCAAATTTAACACTACTAACTACATGTACTACTGTAATTCCTTTTTCTTTAAGATAAGATGTATAGGTTTTAGGGTTACCTGCAGAGGTAAATACTATCTTCACTCCTTCTTCGATAATGATTTGTATGATTTCCTCAAGATTTGGATACAGCATAGGAATATTAACCCCAAAGGGTTTATTCGTTGCTTTTTTACATTTCTGGATATGCTCTCTTAATACATCTGGATACATAGATCCTGAACCAATAAGCCCTAGTCCCCCTGCATTGCTTACTGCACTTGCTAACTTCCATCCACTTGCCCAAATCATTCCTCCTTGAATTATAGGGTATTGAATATTAAATAATTCTTTAATCTTATTCATCTATTTTAAATCTAAAAAGTATTTAATGCATTTTATGAAATCACTCCAGATCCCACTAATTCTTCTTCTATATACCAAGCCACAAATTGACCTTCAGTTATAGCACTTTGTTCGTTTTCAAAAACCACATACATTCCTGATTCTACCATATATAATCTGGCTTTTTCTAAAGACTGTCTATAGCGAATTCTTGCCATTACTTCCAGTTCTTGATCTACATCTAATTTGAGATCTTTTCTTACCCAATGCAGCTCTTCATTAGATATAAACAATGCTTTTCTATAGAGTCCCGGGTGTGATTTTCCTTGTCCCGTATAAATTGTATTGGTTTCTACATCTGTTTCTATAACAAAGAGAGGTTCTGGAGTACCACCAACTCCCAAACCTTTGCGCTGTCCTTTTGTATAATAGTGTGCTCCTTGGTGTTTTCCTACTATTTTACCGTCTTTAACATTATAAGAGTACTTACTGGATAGGAACTCTAGTTTTTCCTTCTTAGATGTAAATTTTGGTTCTGTGTGTTTATATCTCTCTTCAAAAGAAGATATTTCTATAATATCCCCTTGCTTTGGCTGTAATTTTTGCTGAAGGAATTCTGGCAAACGAACTTTACCAATAAAGCATAGTCCTTGAGAATCTTTTTTATCAGCAGTTACTAAATCTTGCTCCTTAGCTATTTTTCTAACTTCGGGTTTTAACAATTCTCCCACAGGAAATAATGTTTTTTCCAATTGTTCTTGGGATAACTGACATAGAAAATACGATTGATCTTTGTTTGGGTCTTTTCCTTCTAATAATCGATGTATTTTTTTGCCATCTTTTACAATAGTATCTTTTCTGCAATAATGCCCTGTAGCCACGTAATCCGCACCAAGAGATAGTGCTATTTTAAGAAAAACATCAAACTTAATTTCTCGATTACACAATACATCTGGATTAGGAGTTCGTCCTTTTTCATATTCATTAAACATATAATCTACAATACGTTCCTTATACTCCTTACTTAGATCGACAGTCTGAAAAGGGATCCCTAATTTTTCTGCAACCAATAATGCATCATTACTATCATCTAACCAAGGACATTCATCGGATATTGTAACAGAATCATCGTGCCAGTTTTTCATGAACAATCCAATCACTTCATATCCTTGTTTTTTAAGTAAATATGCAGCTACACTAGAATCAACTCCTCCTGATAATCCTACGATTACTCTCTTCATCAAAAAATACTTTATTTATTTAAAAATTTCTATTTTGCAAAAGTAATAAATAAAAAAAGCAATGCTTGTGCATTGCTGTATGGTTTTATCTATACCTATATTTTTAAAATCGATTTAAGTTACATTCTTTTTAAAACCCTCTTTTTTGAACTGGAAATAATTTTTGTTCAGACAACTTACCGTCCTTATAATAATTCCAGATCCCATCTTTTCGATCTCTTTTATAATTTCCTTCAATTAACAAAGTTCCGTTGGTATCGTAGTATTTAGTAGGCCCATCCAACTGATCATTTTCGTACATAAATTCTTTAATAACTATACCTGTCTCTGAATATATTACCCTTTTTCCGTTTCGTTTACCATCAATATAAGTTATTCTTTCTGTTAGTTGACCATTTTCAAAATACGTAAGTTGTTCTCCATTTAGTTTATCTAACACATATTGCTCCGTCATCATTATCTTTTTATCTGTTCCATTATGATAGTACTTCCACAAACCAATACGATATTTCCCTATCATATTCCCCTGACTTATTACCTGTCCGTTTTGCGTAAAATATTTTATTTTTATGGTATCACTGTCCTTCGAGAATTTTTTTATAGCTGTAGGGAATTTATCGCTATTAGGTTTATAGAATTTAAACTCCCCTACTTCTTTTCCATGTTCGAAAGTACCCTCATAACGAAGTTGGTCACTATTTTCATATGTCTTTCGCCATTTACCATGCCTCTTTCCCTCTACATCAAATTTATTGTATTCTTGTGCTAAAGCATTAAAACTCACAAATCCTAAAACACAAAACAAAACTCTAATTCGCATAACTATCATTTAATTTGGGACTCTATCTTAACGAATATGATATTCAAAAAGTATACCAATATTATAAAATAAAAATGGAGAAATAACCTTGAAAACACAAAAAAGCTCCTTATCTGGAGCTTTTTTTTAAAAATTATATATTTGTATTTACTATTTCTTTTTTGCTTTTTGTTGTTCGGCTTGCTCCATTAATTCTTTCATCTTGGTCTGAAACTTACCTTGCTTTTTAGGTTTCTTTTTATTTTCCTGAATTTTAGCATGGATTTTATCCTCATCTATAATAACATTTTTAATCACTAACATTATTCCGATAGTAATAAGGTTCGAAATAAAATAATACAGAGATAATCCACTTGCATAATTATTAAAGAAAAACAACATCATTAGTGGAGATAAATACATGATAAATTTCATGTTAGGCATTCCTGGTTGTTGCGTTTGCATTGTTTGCCCTGTGGTCATCATCATGTAGATAAATATCGCTATCGATGCCAATATTGGAAACAAACTAATATGATCCCCATAAAAAGGTATGGTAAAAGGCAACTCGGCTATAGTATCGTAACTAGATAAATCATCTGCCCATAAAAAACTTTTTTGACGCAATTGAAATGCACTGGGAAAGAAATTAAACAATGCATAAAAGACTGGTATTTGCATTACGGCAGGCAAACAACCACTCATAGGGTTTACGCCTGCTTTACCATAAAGAGCCATAGTTTCTTGCTGTCTCTTCATTGCATTATCTTTGTGCTTTTCGTTGATCTCTGTGATTTCAGGGCGTAAAACTTTCATTTTTGCCTGTGACAAATACGATTTATAAGTAACTGGAGATAAAACAATACGAACAATAATAGTCATCACTACAATTGCAATACCATAGGGCAGAAAACCACTTAAGAATCCAAAGAATGGGATAAACAAATATCTGTTTATAACTCCAAAAATACCCCAACCTAATGGCACGATCTCATCTAAATTGCGATCATATCCATTCAAAATTTTATAATCTGTAGGACCGTAATACCAGTCCATCGTATAATTAAGTTCTCCTCCCTTTAGCTCTAAAGGCATTGTTGCTGAAAACTCTTTTGTCACTTTTATTTCTTTATCGTCTAAATCGGTATTACCAGCAATATTCTTAGAAACAAAAGAAGCTGTTTTAAATGGCGTATCTGTAAGCAATATCGAAGTGAAGAAATGTTGTTTAAAGCCTATCCAGCTTACCTCCTCTTCTTGGTCATCTGTAAGCTCTCCTTGTCCAGAAAAGCTATCTTTATCGCCCTCGTATTCATAATGGATATCTGTGTATCTATTTTCATAAGAAGCGCTCTTTGCGTGTCTTATCCCTTGTAGTTTCCAATCTAGATTAATAGTTTGGCTATTATTAAATACTTGTTGTAACCCTTGTGATTTAACAACAAAATCAACCATATATTCGTTAGGTTTAATCTCGTAACGGTACTCTAAAAATTTAGAATCCGACACTTTAAGTTTCATAGATAAAACGGTATTCTCTCCATTTTTAGAAACTGAGGGCTCAAAAAATAAATCTTTTGTATTTAAAATTCTATTATCGGTTGTTCCAAAATTAATATTGAAAGAAGCATTTTTACCATCTTTAATTAAATAAACAGGTACAGAATCGTATGTTTTAAAGTTTTTCAACAATGCTTCTGATATATACCCTCCTCTATTATTTATTTTTAGACTTAAAACTTCGTTTTCAATTTTTGTAAACTCTTCTTTTGCAGAAGATAAACTAGCAGAATATGCAAATGCTCCTAATTGAGATTTAGCGTTAGATAATGCTACAGAATCTTGAGGATTTACTACAATCGCTTCACTCTCTGTTACAAAATCTTTAGTGTTTTCGGTATTTGTTTTTTTCTCTGATTCTACTTGCTCCTTTTTAGCTTTTTCAGCCTCTATTTCTTCTGGAGTAGGTTGATTTAGATAAAACATCCAAACAATAATTCCAAAAATAAGTGCAAATCCAATGATCGAATTGAGATCAAATTTCTTTTCTTCCATGTATTAACGTATAAAAAGCCTTTATTTTAAGAATTAAAAAGGCCTTTATTATTATATATTGCTTTGTAATTTCAATTATCTAGCCAATCCATATCACTATGACACTTTGGCGTTTTTTTTATTCTTTGAATATTCTACCGAAGCCTTTACAAAAGCTATAAACAGAGGGTGTGGATTTGCTACAGTACTCTTATATTCAGGATGATATTGCACCCCTACAAACCAAGGGTGCTCTAAAAGCTCTACAATCTCTACTAAACCTGTTTTAGGATTAACCCCTGTTGTTCTAAGTCCCGCTGTTTCTAATTGCTCTCTGTAATCATTATTATATTCATAACGATGGCGATGGCGCTCTGTTATTAAAGATTGCCCGTAAGCTTCAAACACTTTACTATTTTCTACTAACTCACAATCCCAGGATCCCAATCGCATTGTTCCTCCCATATCTGTAATATTCTTTTGTTCTTCCATTAAACTAATAACAGGTTCAGAAGCATTTTCATCCACTTCTACAGAGGTAGCATCTTTTAGTTTTAATACGTTACGAGAATATTCGATAACCGCCATTTGCATTCCCAAACAAATACCAAAAAACGGTAATTTATTTTCTCTTGCATATTGCACTGCTTTTATTTTCCCTTCTGTACCTCGTTCTCCAAATCCCGGAGCAACCAAGACTCCATCGAGGTGTGCTATTTTTTTCTTAATAGTATCTTCATCAATATACTCAGAATGTATACTTACTACATTTACTTTTACTTCATTTTCTGCTCCAGCATGAATAAATGCTTCTAAGATTGATTTATAAGAATCCTGTAGCTCTACATATTTACCGATAAGACCTATGGTCACCTGACACTTAGGGTTTTTATGTCTTTGTAAAAACTTATTCCAGTTTTCTAAATTTGGTTCGTCGTCATCCTGCAATACTAATTGTTTTAGCACTACCTTATCCAGTCCTTCTTCTAGCATCAAATTAGGCACATCATAAATTGTAGATGCATCTATAGATTGGATTACTGCTTCTGGTTTAACATTACAAAAAAGCGCTAATTTTCTGCGTAAATCTTCAGATAACTCGTGTTCGGTTCTACACACCAAAATATCTGCCTTGATCCCACTCTCCATTAAGGTTTTTACACTGTGCTGTGTTGGTTTTGTTTTTAATTCACCTGCAGCAGAAAGGTAAGGTATCAGCGTTAAATGGATAACTAAGGCATTTGTATCTCCTAATTCCCATTTTAATTGACGAACTGCCTCTATATAAGGAAGAGATTCTATATCTCCAACAGTCCCGCCTATTTCTGTGATAACAATATCGTAGTTTCCACTTTTTCCTAAAATCTGGATTCTCTCCTTTATCTCGTTAGTTATATGCGGTACTACCTGAACTGTTTTTCCTAAAAACTCTCCACGTCGTTCTTTTTCTATAACACTTTGGTAAATCCTACCAGTAGTAACATTATTTGCTTGAGAAGTTGGGATGTTTAAAAATCGCTCATAATGCCCAAGATCCAGATCTGTTTCTGCTCCATCATCGGTTACATAACACTCTCCATGCTCATAAGGATTTAAAGTTCCAGGATCTACATTTATATAAGGATCCAATTTCTGAATTGTAACTCTGTATCCTCTTGCTTGTAATAATTTAGCCAGAGAGGCTGCTATAATTCCTTTTCCTAAAGAAGAAGACACACCTCCGGTTACAAAAACATATTTGGTATTAGCCATGAAAACTAAATATTTAGTAAGATTGTATTAAAATTTTGCGCAAAAGTACGAAGAAGTAACGAAAATCATACCTCAAAAAGCTATCAATATCAAACAACTTATACATATTCCATTAACAATTTAAAATGTTGAAAATGAAACTCTAAGGCTTAAAAAAACAAAATCCTGTTTCACAACAGGATTTTACTCTATATTTTTTTTTATTCTTCTTCATCAGCAGACTTTTCTTCGACTTCTGGCTCAGAAAAATCTGTCATCCCCTTGGATTGCAAAATATTATACCATTGTATAACTTTTTTCATATCGCTAGAATACACTCTATCCTCGTCATAATCTGGTAGCACTTCGCTAAAATATGCTTCTAATTTATTCTTAGATTCTTTATGACTTATTGATTGCTCTCCATTTTCTTTTTCATAAATCTTTTTAAAGATCTCTCTTAACGGAACTTCTTCTGTAAAGGTATAAATTGCAATTTCACTTAGTACACTTACATTATGTCGTATACTTACAGATAATCTTTTACCATCTATTAAAGACTCTGCTAAAAAACCGCTTCTAGTTTGTGTTTTTAACTCATATAAACCGGGTTTACCGGCAATTGCTAGTATCTTATCTAAACTCATATATTTTTATTTTTGATATAATCTTTTCTGAAGAGAGAGAGTAGAATGCTCATAATAAAAAACTTAGATGACTAAAAATCATCTACACATCTCTAATTTCTTTCTAAAGTTGGCAAATATCAGTAGTTCTTTTAAAAAATCAAACAGTAACCAACATAAATATTAAAAAGTATCCTTTAAATTATCTTCCTTTTTTCATAGCAGGAAAACGCATACGGTATTCCGAATTAATTTTACCTTTAGAAATATTGGCTAATTTTCCTTTGATTAAACGTTTTTTAAGACTCGATAGTTTATCGGTAAACAAAATTCCTTCAATATGATCATACTCATGTTGAATAACTCTTGCCGCCAAACCATCATAAGTTTCTGTATGTTCTATAAAATTTTCATCAAAATAGTTTATTTTGATTCTTTCTTTACGAAAAACATCTTCTCGTATATCCGGAATACTTAAACACCCTTCTGTAAAAACCCATTCTTCTCCTGTTTCTTCAAGAATAGTTGCATTTATAAATACTTTTTTGAAGTCTTTTAGTCCTTTCACCTCTTCTTCCGATAATTCTTCATCTTCAGAAAAAGGTTCTGCATCTACCAAAAACAACCTAATTGGAAGTCCAATTTGAGGAGCCGCCAATCCAACGCCATGAGCATTATACATGGTTTCGAACATATTTTCTAGAAGCTCTGAAAGATTTGGATACTCTTTATCTATTTCTTTTGCTTTTTTCTTCAATACAGGATCTCCGTATGCTACAATTGGAAGTATCATATTTTATTTTTCTTATTTCTTATTACTTTACTTATTGATTATACAGATAATCCTGCAATATAATTGTCGCACTGATCTGATCTACCAGTGCTTTATCTCTTCTTTTCTTTTTTGAAATCCCGCTAGCAAGCATAGTGCCAAAAGCTATTTTAGAAGTAAAACGTTCATCTATCCTTTTTACAGGAATTTCTGGAAAGACATCTGCTAATTGCAACAAAAAAGGCTGAATTAACTTTTCGCTTTCTGAAGCCTCGCCATGCAACCTTTTGGGCTCTCCTACTACAAAAAGCTCTACCTCTTCATTAGACACATAGTCTTTTAACCACGATAATATTGTTTTTGTATCTACAGTAGTTAATCCCGAAGCTATTATTTTAGATTCATCTGTAATTGCTATTCCACAGCGTTTTCCTCCATAATCAATTGCTAAAATACGTGCCATACATTTTTTTTTTTGCAAAAATATAATATTATTACAAAAATTACCGTATTTATTAATGGTTTCCTAAAATATGGTTTATCCGTATGTTTTTAAAAGGAAGCTATTATCTTTACCAAAAATTTAAAAATCCATGAACCAACTAAAAGAAATCATAGAAAAAGCTTGGGAAAACAGAGAACTTTTAAAAGAGTCCGACACTCAAAAAGCTATACGTGAAGTCATTAACCTATTAGATTCTGGTAAGCTTAGAGTAGCAGAACCTATTCAGGATGGATGGCAAGTAAACGAATGGGTAAAAAAAGGGGTTGTATTATACTTCCCTATCCAAAAAATGGAAACTTTAGAAGCAGGAATATTTGAATACCATGATAAAATACCTTTAAAAAGAGGATATGAAGCTAAGGGCATTCGTGTTGTTCCTAATGCTGTTGCCAGACATGGTGCATATATCTCCCCTGGTACTATATTAATGCCTAGTTATATAAATATCGGAGCTTATGTAGATCAAGGAACAATGGTAGACACTTGGGCAACCGTTGGTAGTTGTGCACAAATAGGAAAAAATGTTCATTTAAGTGGAGGCGTTGGAATTGGCGGTGTATTAGAACCTCTACAAGCCGCTCCTGTAATCATAGAAGATAACGCTTTTATTGGATCCAGATGTATTGTAGTTGAAGGTGTGCGAGTAGAAAAAGAAGCTGTACTTGGTGCTAATGTAGTCTTAACTGCTTCCACAAAAATTATTGATGTAACAGGGGATACACCAATAGAAAGAAAAGGATTGGTTCCTGCTGGATCTGTGGTTATCCCAGGAAGTTATACTAAGAAATTTAATGCTGGTGAATACAATGTTCCTTGTGCTTTAATAATAGGAAAACGTAAAGAAAGTACAGACAAGAAGACTTCTCTAAATGATGCACTTCGAGAATATGATGTAGCAGTATAGCACGTTATACTAAATAGTAAACATAAATATTGAGATTGCTTTAACTAAAACTAAAGCAATCTCAAATATTTTGACCCATAAGTTAGTCTATGAAAATCTTAGTTATTCAACAAAAAATGATTGGAGATGTACTCACAAGTACTGTTATTTGTGAAGCATTAAGAAAAGTATATCCTGATGCTACTATTGATTTTCTTGTCAATTCTAATACTCGACCTGTTATTGCAGAAAACCCTTTTTTTGATAACATTATAGAGTTTAAAAATGAATACAAAAGCAGTAAAAAAGAGTTCTTTTTTTTCCTAAAACAAATACGCCAATATAAATATGATCATGTAATTGATGTCTATGGAAAATTAGAGAGCAATCTTATCACCTTATTTTCTGGAGCTTCAACAAAAGTATCTTTCTACAAATGGTATACTCAGTTTTTATATACTAAAACAATTAAAAGAAGTACTCAATCAATAACAAATGCTAGTATCGCAATAGAAAACAGGCTACGACTAGTTTTTCCTGAGGACAGAATAACTTCTGAAATAACGAAACCAAAAATATTTTTAACCAAAGAAGAAAAAGAAAAAGCTAAAGATTTTTTAGAATCTAATGGAATTTCAACAAACGCTCCTTTAATAATGATAAGTGTTTTAGGGAGTGAAATAAAAAAAACACTGCCTTTTGAATATATGGCAAAAGTAATAGACACCATTGTTAAGGACACTGGAGCCTGTATACTTTTTAACTACATCCCTGATCAAGAAAATGATGCTCGCACTATTTACAACCTAACAAATTACAAAACACAAAAACATATTCATCTGGATGTATTTGCTAAAAGCTTGCGTGGATTTCTTGCTATTTTATCTCACTGTACCGCTATAATTGGTAATGAAGGTGGTGCTATAAATATGGGGAAAGCACTAGGAATACCTACTTTTTCTATTTTCTCGCCATGGATACTTAAAAAAGATTGGAATATGTTTGAAGATGGTGAAACATATGTATCTATTCATTTATCAGATTATTTACCAGAGTTATTCCTACAGAAAAGCTCGAAAGAACTCAAGAATGAATCTTTAGATCTTTACCCTCTTTTAAAACCAGAATTATTCATTAATCAATTATCGATTTTTCTGAGTAAAAACTTGTAATTTGCACTTTTAAACTAAATTATCATAGAAAAAAACACTTCACATAGAGAAAAAGTTACAGCTATTGTCCCTTGCTTTAACGAAGAACATAATATTAAAGAAGTATTAGAATCTGTATCCTTTGCCGATGAAATCATGGTTGTAGATTCTTTTAGTACAGATAGAACTGTAGAATTTGCAAAAGAGTATACCAATTTTATTATTCAAAGAAAATTTGATTATCCTTCCACTCAAAAAAACTGGGCAATTCCTCAAGCAACACATCAATGGATATTATTAGTGGATGCTGATGAAAGAGTTACTCCCGAACTTAAAAATGAAGTACTAGAGGTTTTAAAAAACCCTGAAAAAGATAATTTTGTTGCGTATTGGATAAAACGAATGAATCATTTTATGGGAGAGCGTATTCATTATAGCGGATGGAGAAACGATAAAGTCATTCGATTATTTCATCGAGACAAATGTAAGTATGATGATAGGCATGTTCACGAAGAAATTGTTACTGAAGGAAAAGTTGGAATGCTCAAAAATAAATTTTATCATAATACTTATACTACTTTTGATGCTTATATCAATAAATTAAACAGGTATGCCACTTGGCAAGCAAAAGACTATCATAAAAAAACTAAACATTTAACCCCTTACCATTTTATTATTAAGCCATTTTGGAGTTTTATTAAACATTATATCATACAAAGCGGATTTAGAGATGGTGTCCCTGGTTTGGTTATAGGATATGTACAAGCATATGCCGTGTTTATGAGATATGTAAAACTTTGGTTACTTAGAAGGGATAGAAAATAAAACTTAGGAATTTCTATATTTTTTCTTCCAAAAAAATATTTTCCTTTTTAAAGCTATTTTACCGTGGTATTTCTTTTGAAATGCATCTGTGTAGCCCCACATTTTCTGGTAAATATCGGATTCATCCCCATTGGTTAACTTAGCATACTCATTAGACATGACTGCTACCATTTCTTTTTTTGGAGTTAACCTCGAAAAATTACGAATCCTAGCATCCATATCTAATTCTTTAAACCGCATCCTATTAAGGTCTACTAAATAAAAATCGTATCCAGAATCGGTTTTTACAATAAGCGTGTTTCCTGGTGAATGGTCTAAAAAAAGAATTCCTTTTTCATGCAAATCATACGTAAATTTTGTAAAAGCCCTTAAAATTGTTTCATGATCTGGATAATCTGGTTGATGCACTAACTCTCTATAAGTAAGATTATACTCTAACAACTCACTAACATAATAACTTTTTTTAAACAAAAAAGACGTCATGTATACATCAAATGCTAATGGAAACGGTGTTTTTATACCTAATTCTAATAACTTATTCGCATAATTATAAGATCGTTCTGCTTTTGATTTTCTAAAAAATCGATATACTATCTGATTTATAAAATTAGGAACCTTAAATGATTTAATTGTATACTTTTTATCATTAATTTCTACAATTTTTATAATATTTCGCTCTGCATCTCCTAGAATTTCTGAATAGTTTTCAAAATCACAGATAGCATTCGAAACATCTATTTGTATTGATTTATATAAAGGATGTATGGTTAATTGATTTCGCATTTTCTTAAAATAATCCGACAAAGCTACGCAATATAGAAATGGTAAAGGGTATATTTTTTTTAGGTATTGATAAATTTTGAATATTTTAATGACTTGTGTAAAACAAGAGGTAGTATATTTTAGTTTAAAAATAGCTTATCAATTTTCTTAGAGCAGTTTTCCCATGTATATTCTAGAACTGTCTCTCGCACATCTGTTTTAAGCAAAAAAGCTTCTTCAATCAATGGCATAACCTCTTCATAATTTGCATTAATATCAAATAAAAAACCATTTTCCTTATGCGTTATAATATCAGGACAAAAACCAGTTTTTGACGCTACTGGAACACAATTAGACATCATTGCTTCGAGAACAGGAACAGGCCCTCCTTCTAATAAAGAAGGGGAAACAAAAACATCTATTTTACTGTAAAGATCTGGATAAGATTCATAAGGAACATTATTATAATATTTGAAATTCGGCAAACTAGAAAGTTCTTCAAATCTGTTATAATTCTCCCAGTTACGCCCAATTAAAGAAAATATTCTTTTAGGCATATTCTTAACCAAATCAAAAATTAAATCGGGGTTTTTTCTAGAACCAAAATTAGAACAAAAACCCACTTCTCCCGAACCTCTTTTGTGGCTATGAAACAAACTAGAGGATGTAGCTATGTGTATAACTTTAAGTATTTCTGGTTTTACTCCTATCTCTATCAAATAATTTTTAATTTCAGAATTAAGACAAATAACATAATTTGCTTTATTTAAACACCACACCACATGTGTTTTAGAATATTTCTTAGACCAGCTAGGATGTGTAAACATTACTATATTTTTCTTATTTAATATATTTGGAGTACTACGTATACATCGGCAAAAATAATTTTGATAAATATAATAGTAAGCATCTGCATCTGGCAGACATTTTAATTTATTATGATAATACGTTTCTGCATTTAGAGAAGAATATCTTGATAAACGTCTTACTTTTGCCCCAAAAATCCAATCTTTATCTTTTTCTCTCGCTATATAAACCACCTTATCAACTGTTTTTATAATAGGATTTTTATATAACTTAGATTTCAATATCGCTATAATGTACTTCCATTTATGAAATACTAAAAAATACAATCGCTCTTGAAAACTACTTTTCTCTGGCATATTTATCTTATTAATTTCTTTATTTTTAATTGGGTTAATCAACAAAATCGAATTCTAGTGCTACATCTTAAAATGTACTACATATCTATTTTGAGGTCTATTATTTTGCTTTTGCAAATATATTCAATTAACAAACATAAGAGCGTATCTAAAAAGTTTGTGATATATAATCTTACCTTTATTAAACAAATAAGCTTCATAATTTACAACTACTTTAAAAAAACATACAGCCCTTTATTAAAAAGAAATAAACCCTTAAATCAATTATTTTTTCGCTAAATACTAGCGCAATAATGAATAAACGTTTTATAAAATCAAATGTAATCATTATCCCTTGTCTAATACATTTTCAACTTGTACTTTTGATTTTTAGAAATGATTTTATAAAACGAAATTTGAAACACTAATTTTTTCATACATTAAAAACTCATCATAGATAGAATCACCTAACGCACATAAAGGTTTCTTAATTTTAGTACAATATATGCTATGATTCTATGAAAATGAGCAAAAACAATACTACTTGCAGTGTTTTCTGGATATAAAAAGGTTTTCTAATATACAAGTGGATTAAAAAATTAAAACTTTGTACTACTCTATGCATATTTTACATTTATCTGCCGTTACAAATTGGGGTGGTGGCGAAAATCATATTGAAAACCTATGTTTTGAAATAGCAGCATCTAACCCCGAAATTAAAAACACTATTTTTTGTGTAAAAAACTCCCCCTTTCATGAAAGACTCAAAAAGACAAATCTTAATTACATTACCGCTAATTTAAAAATTAAAGTAGACCCTAGGTTTTTACTCAAACTAGGAAAAACTTGCAGAAGACAAAGAATAGATTTAATTCATATTCATGACCCTAGTGCAATTCTTCTTGCTATTCTTGCAGATAAACTCTATAACCTTCCGCCATTTATCTTTAGCAAAAAAACATCATTCCCCATAAAGCAGCGTCAAAAAACACTTTATAAATATAATTATCCAAAAATTAAAAAAATATTATGCGTATCGCAAGAAACAATGAGAATTGCTGAAAAAGGCATTCAAGATCACAGTAAATTAATTACTGTTTATCATGGCACAAATTTAAAAACCAAAAGCACAGAGACCCCATTTTTATTACGAGAAAAATATTCTATCCCTCCAAATAAAAAAATAATTGGTAATATAGCAAATCATATTAGAGCTAAAAGCCTAGAAACCTGGATTGAAATAGCAGATAACATTATAAATAAGAAAAAAAGAACAGACTTCTTTTTTGTTCAAATCGGAACATTTTCAGAACGTACAGAAGCACTTTTAAACTCCATAAAAACATTAAATTTAGAAAAACATGTGATATTTATGGGGTACACCCCTAATGCGTCTAATTTTTTACCTCAATTTGACATAAGTTTAATCACATCCCAAAGCGAGGGTATCCCTCAAGTTATATATGAATCTATGTACCATAAAACCCCTGTAATTAGCACAAACGTAGGAGGTATCCCCGAAATCATAGAAAATGAAAAAACAGGCTTATTAGCCCCTATGCATAACGATATTATGTTGACAGATCTTGTATTAAGTCTTGCTAAAGATCCTGATATGCAAAGAGATTTTGTAAAAAAAGGATATACAAAACTTATCGAAAACTTCACCACAGACATTATGGCTAAACAAACATTAGAAATTTATAAAAACATTATCGATACCAATTAGTGTACGATATCTAATTTTACTTTAAAAATAGTATACCTGTTATTCTTTGAATTTACTAGAAAAGTTGAAGTAAAATTATAATATAATCCAAAAGGAAACATTTGGTAAGAAACAAGTGAATACTGAAACATGAATTTAGATCTGTCGAAAAAATGTAACCAGCCAGTATGCTACTAGAGCAATAATAAACAGTCAAAACGTAACTGTAAGTAAAAAATGTTTCTTGTATTAATAGAAATCAAAGATCTCTCTCTATTAAATAGTGAAACTTACCCTTCTAACCTAGGGTAGTCTCTAATTGTATTGTTAATGTTTCAGGATTGATAATACAATACGTTAATAGCAATATTCCTCAAAATACATGGGCTAGCTCTATTATTTGGCAGTAATTACTTTACAATTCGATAATCAATTCTCATAAAAGAAGCCTCATTAATAAGGCTTCTTTTGTATTTTTGCATTTCTATTATAATAAATTATTTAGATGGTTGATCAACAAATAGAATTAGAAAAAGCACTTACTGTATTAAAAAAAGGAGGTATCATCCTATATCCTACAGATACAATTTGGGGTATTGGTTGTGATGCCACTAATGCTGAAGCTATTGACAAGATATTTGCACTTAAAAATCGCGAAGAGAGCAAATCAATGATTTGTTTAGTTAGTGATTTTAAAATGTTACAACAATATATAGAAGAAATCCCCGAAGTTGCTTATGATGTTCTAAAATATGCTACAAAACCTACGACCATTATTTATGACAGACCATTACATGTTGCAGAAAACGTTATAGCTCCCGATAATACCATAGGTATACGAGTGGTTAGAGATCCTTTTTGTAGTAAATTAATTAAAAAATTAAAACGTCCTATAGTTTCTACCTCAGCAAATATTAGCTCTGCACCCGCACCAAAAAACTTTGAAGAAATATCAAAAGCTATTTTGGAAGGCGTAGACTATATCGTAAATTTGCCTTTACAAAATAAAGGAACTAAACCTTCTTCAATTATCAAAATTGGTGGAGATAGTACCGTAAAAATTATCAGGAAGTAAATTGATTCATGTCGGAAGTTAAAAACTACAAAGAAGCATTAGATAATCCAATTTTTAATACGATCACAAAAGCTTCAGAAAACATAAATACAGATAGCTATGTTATTGGTGGATTTGTAAGAGATTATATTTTACAGAGAGGAAATGCCAAAGATATTGATATTGTAGCAATAGGAAGCGGAATAGATCTGGCAAAAGAAGTTTCTAAACTTTTGTCAGGCAATCCAAAAATACAGATTTTTAAAACCTATGGTACTGCAATGTTAAAAATAGACGATATTGAAGTAGAGTTTGTTGGTGCCAGAAAAGAATCTTATACTGAAGATAGTCGAAATCCTAGGGTAGAAAACGGAACTCTAGAAGAAGATCAAAATAGGCGAGATTTTACAATTAATGCTCTTGCATTGCGATTATCCAATCACAATTTTGGAGATATCTTAGATCCTTTTGGAGGATTGGAAGATCTAAAATCAAAAATAATTCGAACTCCTCTGGATCCGGATATTACTTATTCTGACGACCCTTTAAGAATGATGAGAGCAATTCGTTTTGCTACACAACTTAATTTTAAAATAGAATCTGCCTCATTAAAAGCAATTACCCGAAATAAAGATCGAATCAAAATCATCACCAATGAACGCATTGTTGATGAACTAAATAAAATTCTTTTAAGCACAAAGCCTTCTGTCGGTTTTAAATTACTAGAGCAAACAGGACTTTTAGATTTTATTTTACCCGAGCTTATTGCTCTTAAAGGAATTGATGAAGTAGAAGGACAAAGACACAAAGATAATTTTTATCATACTCTGGAGGTTGTAGATAATATTTCTGAAAACACAGATGATCTTTGGTTACGATGGGCTGCATTACTGCATGATATTGGCAAAGCTCCAACAAAACGGTTTCATAAAAATGTAGGATGGACCTTTCATGGTCATGAGTTTGTAGGCTCCAAAATGGTATACAAATTATTTAAACGCTTAAAAATGCCATTAAACGAAAAAATGAAGTTTGTACAGAAAATGGTATTAATGAGCTCCAGACCTATAGTAATCGCTTCAGAAGTTACTGATTCTGCAGTACGACGACTGGTTTTTGATGCAGGAGATTATATCGAAGAATTAATGACATTGTGCGAAGCAGATATTACCACTAAAAACCCTAAACGTTTTAAAAAGTACCATAATAATTTTAAAACCGTTCGACAAAAAATGATCGAAGTAGAAGAACGGGATCAAATTCGTAATTTTCAACCACCGGTTACAGGAGAAGAAATTATGGAAATATTTAATATCAAACCCTCTCGCGAAATTGGAATAATAAAAGAAGCTATAAAAGAAGCTATTCTTGAAGGAGAAATTCCTAATGAACATCAAGCAGCTTATGATTATATGCTTAAAAAAGGAGAAGAGCTAGGACTAAAGAGTAGCTAAGGATCTAAGTTTTAAAGGCTATAAAACTATAGTTTTTGAAACTTTCATTTAATACTAAATCAATTATGAGTATATTCAGAAACCTGATAATTTGGCAAAAATCGATGGAATTGGTCACTAATATATATCTTGAAACAAGAACATTTCCTAAAGAAGAATTATATGGCTTAACTTCTCAAATAAGAAGAGCATCAATTTCAGTTCCTAGTAACATCGCTGAAGGTTATGAAAGATTAGGTAAAAATGATTATTTAAGATTTTTAAATATTGCTATCAGTTCACTTTTTCAATTACAGACTCAATTAGAAATAGGAAAGAACCTTTCTTTTATTCAAGAAAACAACTTCAATATTTTGTTTGAAAACACTAGAGAAATTGAGCGTATGTTAGTTAGCTATATCAAAAAAATCAAAGATTCTTAATAAAAATTATACTTTTCTTAGATTCTAAGATCCCTCATGTCTTAGATTCTTCTTAACAAAAAAAAAATGAAAAAGGATAATAAAAGTGTAATATACTGGTTACTAGTAGGGTGTTTACTAATTTTTATAATGGTAATTGTAGGTGGGATTACCAGACTTACCCATTCTGGATTATCTATGTCTAATTATAAGCTGATTTCTGGAACAATACCTCCTATGAACGAGACAGAATGGAATGCCGCTTTTGATTTATACAAACAATACCCTGAATATCAAAAAATAAATAATCAATTTACTTTACAAGATTTTAAAGATATCTATTTCTGGGAATGGTTACACCGTGTCATTGGAAGGTTTATCGGAATTGTATTCATAATACCTTTTGCTTATTTCTTAATCCGAAAACAACTAACCAAATCTACTATAAAAAAATGTTTAGTATTAATGCTTCTAGGTAGTTTTCAAGGTTTCTTAGGTTGGTTTATGGTAAAAAGCGGACTAGTGGATAGACCAGATGTAAGTCATTATCGACTTGCAATGCACCTTACATCTGCATTTATAACTTTTGCATACACTTTATGGGTTGCTTTAGATTTAATATATCCTGAAAAGAAAAAAATAGATATCAAATTTAGAAATCTTATTCGATTCACCTTAGCAATACTTTTACTTCAAATTATATATGGCGCATTTGTTGCAGGATTAGATGCTGGTCTTTTACACAATCATTGGCCATTAATGAATGATGGAGCCTTAATACATGAATCTGTTTACATCGAGCAGTCCCCTATTATAAATAACTTTATTGAAGGAAAAAGTGGTGTTCAGTTCGTTCACCGATATTTAGCATATGTAGTAGTTGGGCTTATCTTTATTATTTGGTACAAAGGCAAAAGAATTAAAAAAAATAATACGCAAAGTAATACATTAAACACATTATTGATTATTGTAAGTATTCAATTTGTATTAGGTATATTTACATTACTCTACAGAGTACCTATAACATTAGGAGTACTACACCAAGTCGTTGCTTTTTTCCTTCTTGGTACAATGACTTTTTCATTACACCGTTTTAGTAAATAACAATGCATTTATAGTATCTTTGCATTTTCAAATTAGTTAAGAATGATTTACCGTTTCAGAGTTATACTGGACACCGAAGAAGATGTGTTTAGAGATATTGAAATTGAACAAAATGACACTTTAGAGCAATTTCACAATGTTATCACCCAATCTTTTGGATTTGACGGAACCGAAATGGCTTCCTTTTACATAAGTGATGAGCAATGGAGTCAAGGCGAAGAAATATCCTTATTTGATATGAGTGATAGTAATGATTCCGTTCGATTAATGAATGAAACTACACTTATAGATGTAGCGCATGAAAATTCTCCCAGATTGATTTACGTTTACGATTTTTTAAATATGTGGACATTCTTAGTAGAATTAGCAGAAATAGCAGAATATGAAACTGGCAGAGAATATCCTAACGTAATGTATACGCACGGACAAATACCAGATGAAGCACCTGAAAAAGAATTTAAAGCAGATGATTTAGATAATTTTGACGAAGAAGAAGGTTTTGTAGATTTGGATGAATATGATGATTTTGGTTTTGACGAAAACTGGAATTAATACAATTAACTCATAATCAATATATTACCCTTAGTAAAACACCCTCTGGTTTTAATATAAATAAAAACCTGTAACATTTTACTACTTTGTAACTTTGAAACCCAAAAAACATGATTAATCTATATAGTACTCAAATAGAATCTTTATCGGTTCATAAAATAGGAAATAAAAATAAAAACGAAAGTATATTTTTATCCCAATCCCCGTATACACTTAACGATGAATTAACCGCACTACTAAAAGAATATTTTTTTAAACCTTTTAGAGAAAAAGAAGAAAATTATTTTCAGTTTGTAAATGAAGTAGACGTTGAGTTTAATCCATTATATAAAATTGTAACCGAAATTTTTGAGCAACCATCTTCTGTTCATGAAAAATCAAAGCAAATAGCTTCATTGCTTTATGAACAATCCCAGCATCCACATATCAAAAGTGGCGAGTTATATGTTGCGTTCTTAGACAATGTAACCATTGACAATGAAAAAGTAGATGCTATTGGAATATTCAAATCAGAATTAAAACATGATTTTCTTCAATTCGATGAAAAAGAATCTACTATAGATTTATTAATTCAGCAAGGAGTAAACCTTAATAAACTAGACAAGGGATGTTTAATTTTTAATCATAAAAAAGAAGAAGGATACAAAATTCTTTCTGTAGACTCCAACCGATATGATACCAAATATTGGTTAGAGCATTTCTTGGGGGTAGATGCTTTTGCTGATGAGAATTTTTACACAAAAAAGTACATGAAATTCTGCCAGGACTTTGCAAAAGAAGTTGTACTACCTGCTGAAGATAAAAAAGAAGAAGTAATGTTTATGAATCGTGCAGTTAATCATTTTGCAAAAAACGATACTTTTGAAGAATCTGCTTTTTTGAATGATGTCATCGATAATCCCGATTTAATACCCGAATTTAAACATTATAAAGAAGAGAAAGCACCAAAATACCACATAGAAGACCTTACTACGTTCCCTATTGCAAATAATGCAGTAACGGCAGCCCGTAAGAAAATGAAAAATGTAATAAATTTGGACACCAACGTGCAGATAAAGATGGATTTTATAAATCCTGAATCCGCAGAAAAATTTGTAGAAAAAGGTTGGGATGAAGAGAAACAAATGTATTATTATCTAGTATATTTTAACAAAGAGCAAAAAAGCTAAAATAGCCTGAAGCTGGATATCTAAAAATTTTGTGTCTAGCATAAAAATGGCGTTTAAAATAAATATCTAAAAATGGATTTTATTCTGGTAGGTATTGTCGCTTTATTAGGGTCAGGATTAACCTTTTTTTCTGGTTTTGGACTAGGCACATTACTGCTCCCTGTATTTGCTTTATTTTTTCCTATAGATATTGCAATTGCTTTAACCGCAATAGTGCACTTACTTAATAACCTGTTTAAATTAACTCTTGTTGGCAAAAAAGCGAATATTCAAACTATTATTCGTTTTGGACTACCTGCAATTTTATTTGCTTTTCTAGGAGCATATACGCTCACCAAACTTACGTATTTAGAGCCTGTATACACCTACTCCCTTTTTAACAAAATTCATGAAATAACTATAGTAAAAATCTGTATTTCAGTACTACTTATCTTTTTTTCGCTTTTTGATTTAATTCCGAAATTAAAACGATTAGAATTTGACATAAAATACCTACCTCTTGGTGGTGTGCTAAGTGGTTTTTTTGGTGGATTATCTGGCCATCAGGGAGCTTTGCGAACTGCTTTTCTAATACGAGCAAAACTTAGCAAAGAAGCTTTTATAGCAACAGGAGTATTCATCGCTTGTTTTATTGATGTTTCCAGACTAGCTGTATATGCAAAAGATCTTTTTCTGCTAGGAGACAAACTTAATTATCCAATGCTAATTACTGCTACTCTAATGGCTTTTATAGGCGCATATCTAGGGAATAAGTTTCTTAAAAAAGTAACCATACATACTATTCAATTAGTAGTAGGGATTTTATTGATCATTTTTGCTATTCTTCTTGGTATTGGAGTTTTGTAAATTAGTAATAGGTTTTTGTGTGCGTATTTTTTAAAGATCAAAAGTTAAAATCTCATATACTCTATTACTAAAAATCACCCTTCCAATAATCGTTTCATATTTACATTTTCATAATTACGCCGTACAAAATCCATTGCTGTCTTTAAAACTTCTCCCATAGATTTACTACGCCGAAATTTTAAATCCAAAGTAAAATTATACAAATGTTCTCGTAGTTCTTTTATATTTTCTTTTGTAGAAATAGTATCTGTACACATACATTCGATAAGAACTTCATAACGATCTCTAGACGTGAGTATTCGTTTTGCCAAAATAGAACGTTCTTCTTTTTTATATTGCTCTATAGAACTTGGTTGCAACCTACTCATTACAACAGCAACCATATTAAAATTTTCTTTAAAAAACTGTGGCTGATACACTTTCAATTTACCCTCAAAACACTGCTGATCAAAATCAATAGCTCTTATTTTATATTCTACATGATCAAAATCATGAATAGGTATGATCACATAATTATAAGACCTCATATCCCCAAGTAATCGTAATTGACAACGCTCATTAAACTTTACAAATTCTTTAGCTATTTGGGATTTAGCCTGATCACTAAGATCTGGTAAAAAATCCTTAATAAATATATCTCCGGCAATCCCTGCAATATGTTCTTCTATTAATGTGTTTTTATATACCAAAAAATTAATCCTGTTTGGAGAAAACATGTGTTCTAACTCTAATCCATAGATTCGCGAGGCGTCTGCTTTTTTTACATAGATATAGGTATAATTGTCGTTAAGTATATTTCTAACTTTTATTCTAAAAGGTTTAGAATTTCCAAAAGTGCAATAATCTATAGCGTCGATATTCAAGAACTCTATAGCATCTTCATTACCATCAGAATGTAAAATAGTATACACTTTTTTAAGACTAGACTCTAGCTCTACTCTTTCATGTTCTTCATAATATACCCGCACCCATAGCGTGTCTTCATCATTACTGTCATACACCACTATAGAACCAGAAAACCGTAGCAGATCATCATAAAACACAGGTATTTTAATTTTACGATTATATTCTTTTAAATACGCATCTAACTTATCATTTATAGGATACGTAGGTTTCTTTTTAGACATCAACTTTTCTTCCATAGTAACTTTCTGTAGAAAAAGCAATTTACAAATTTCGAATTGTAAAAAATGAAGATTTTAAATAATCTGGATTCTTAAATTATGCCGGAAGTCCGAAGTCCGAGGTCGGGGGTCAGAAGTTCCCCCCGGCTTCGATCTTTGTGCTTCTGACATCAGACATCCAACATCCGACCCCCGACTTCTAACAAAATTGTAACAAAACCCTATATTTATCGTCTTGTTTAATATAACCGCCAAAAATATTCGCAATTGGAAAATATTCTCACTATAAAAAACCTTACTAAAAAGTTTGGCTCTTTAACGGCTGTAAAAGATCTTTCTTTTTCTATAAAAAAAGGAAATGTATACGGTATACTTGGACCTAATGGTAGCGGTAAGTCTACCACTCTTGGCATTGTGCTTAATGTAGTTAATGCTACTTCTGGTGAGTTTACCTGGTTTGATGGTAATACTTCTACACACGATGCGCTTAAAAAGGTTGGAGCAATTATTGAGCGTCCTAACTTTTATCCTTATATGACTGCTGCACAAAACCTTAAATTAGTGTGCCAAATAAAAGGAGTTTCTTCTCCAAAAATTGAAGAAAAATTAGAAATTGTAGGATTGTTAGATCGCAAGGATAGTAAGTTTAGTACTTTTTCTTTAGGTATGAAACAACGATTAGCGATAGCATCTGCCCTATTAAATGATCCCGAGATTTTAATTCTGGATGAACCAACTAATGGTTTAGACCCGCAGGGAATTCACCAAATTAGGGAGATTATCAAAAAAATTGCTTCTCAAGGTACTACCATCCTTTTAGCATCTCATTTATTAGATGAAGTTGAAAAAGTATGTAGCCATGTCGTAATCATAAGAAAAGGGATAAAACTATACTCTGGTCGTGTAGATGAGATGAACGCCAGCTATGGTTTTTTTGAACTTAAAAGCAACCAAAACTCTATATTAAAAGAGTGGCTATCTAAACATAAGGATTTTAAAAGTTTTAAAGAAGAAGAGGATAAGATTACCGCATTTTTAGCACATGAGTTAGATGCAGAAAGTCTTAACAGGCAACTATTTAAAGAAGGAATCGTTCTCACCCACATTGTAAAACGAAAAGAAAGCCTGGAAGAACAGTTTTTACAATTAACCAACAATCTAAACTAAAGCCATGTTACGACTACTTACTATAGAATTTCAAAAATTAAAATATAACAAAGCTGCCAAAATAATTGTTATAACTTATTTCGTATTAATAACTTTTATTGCTTTGATAGCATCTATAGAGTTTAATTTTGCTGGAGTTCATTTTAGAATTGCCGACCAAGGAATCTTCAATTTTCCTTATATATGGCATTTTAACACCTATATTGCTTCATGGTCAAAATTATTTTTGGCAATTGTTATCGTTTCTATGATGGCAAATGAATATAGTCATAGAACATTAAAACAAAATCTAATTGATGGATTAAGTAAAAAGGAGTTTATAGCTTCTAAATTTCTTACTGTAGGAGTTTTTGCAATAATATCCACCTTATTTCTATTTATCGTATCCTTGATTTTAGGGTTAAGCTTTTCAGATTATAATGAGTTTTCTATTGTGTTTTCTGATTTAGAATATGTTCTTGCTTATTTCGTAAAACTACTCGGGTTCTTTGCATTTTGTATGTTTCTAGGGGTTTTTGTAAAACGATCTGCTTTTGCTCTTGGATTTCTGTTTATTTGGTGGATAATTGAAAATATTATTTTTGCCCTGTTAAAATTTAAAATATTTAAAGGCTCTCAAATTGCAGATAACATCGTACAATTTTTCCCTTTAGAATCTATGTCTAATCTAATTAGTGAACCTTTTAGCAGATTAAATTTTATTCAATCTGCCGCTAATCAGTTAGGAGAATCTTTACATAGAGACTATGTTGTACACTGGTATGAAATTATAATTGTATTAGTTTGGACTGCGATTTTTATAAATCTTTCTTACAGACTACTTAAAAAGAGAGATTTATAATATATTTGGTCTCAGAGCTTAAAAGCATGAGATATGTATACATAATTGTTTTTGTCTTCTCTCTTTACTATACTTCAATGTATGGTCAAGGAGAAGCTAACAATTGGTATTTTGGGATGAATGCCGGAATAAGTTTTAACACCACCCCTCCCACTGTGTTAACCAATGGAAGAGTGAATACTCTGGAAGGATGCACAACAATATCAGATGCTACAGGGAACTTGCTTTTTTATACAGATGGTATTACGATTTGGGATCGTACTCATACTATAATGCAAAATGGTACTGGACTTAAAGGAGATCCTTCCAGCACCTCATCCGCATTAATTGTCCCGCAACCAAATACACCAAATACCTATATCGTATTTACGGTAGACGAACCTCATCATGATAATGCTGACAATGACCCAGCTACTATAGATGGGGATGGTGTTAATGATGGTTTTATGTTTACTGTTGTAGATATGACCTTAAATAGTGGTAATGGTGCGGTAATTAACGGACAAAAAAATATACCTTTAATTACATACAACCCTGCAAACAATTTAGAAAGCCTTTACAAATGTGCAGAAAAAGTTACTGCTGTAAAAAGTGAGGACTGTGACTCTTTTTGGGTTATTACTCATTTTGTAGATACTTTTTATGCTTTTAAAGTAGATCAAACTGGGGTAAACACAACCCCTGTTATTTCTCGTGTAGGTGTTACAGTTCCTCTTTCTGGGTATAGACGTAATGCCCTTGGGTATATTAAAGCTTCTCCTGAAGGAGATAAATTAGCCGTAGCTCATTTTGGTTTTGCAACAACTACTGGAGGCAATGGGCCAGGAAAAGTTTTGCTTTATGATTTTGATACTGGTACAGGAATCATTAGTAACGAAATCGAATTAAGCAATAGAGATTCTCCTTACGGAATAGAGTTTTCCCAAACTGGAAAAAAATTATATACCACTATGGATATTGGAGATGCAGGAAACGGACAAAGTTATATAATCCAATACGATCTCTCGTTACCCAATAATCAAATTGCTGCAAGTGGCGCACGTATACGTAACACCAATAATCAAGATACATTTTCTTTTACCTCAGGCGCAATACAACTTGGACCAGATGGTAAAATTTATAGAACTTTATTTAATTTAAATACACAAAAAGGAGATTACCTTGGTGTCATAGAAAACCCTGAAGAGCCAGCTTCAAATATACTCTATAAGGAACAAGGAATACTAGTGAACGTAGATGGTTTTAGAGGCTCTCTTCTTGGCTTACCTCCTTTTATTCAATCTATTTTTGCTCAGAACATTGATATTATCAATAATGGAGATCCCAACAATGTAAACCTTTCTCTTTGTGAAGGAGATATCTATCGATTATCTTACGCAAATACACCAGGTGCTACTTATATTTGGTTTATCGATGATCTCCTTATAACAAATACCACTAATTTTTTAGATATTAATACAACTGCTAATTACAGGCTCGAAGTAGATCTAAACGATGGTAGTTGTCCTCTAATTGGTGTTGCAAATGCTACTTTTTTCGAAATCCCGACAGGTATCCCTTCCACATTAACACAATGTGATGCATACCAAGCAACAGGAGATAATATTACTTTATTTGATTTATCTCGCGCAAACAATCAACTTACTGGTGGAAATAATAATTACAGTACGCAATTCTTTATAGATTTATCCTCCGCACAAGCTGGAAGCCCACAAATTAATTTTGTAGATGCTTTTGTAAATAATCAAAATAATCAACAAATATATGTTCGCGTTATTAATAATGAAAATATTAATTGTTTTGACATAACTACACTAACCTTACAAGTAAGTTCTACAAGTGTAAATGATGCCGAATTAAGAGTATGTGATGAAGATGGCACTGAAGATGGTTTCGCTACCTTTAATTTAAGTGAAGCAGATACACAAGTACTATCTGGAATAACGGCTACTGGATTAGTAATCACTTATCACCAAAATATGGAAGATGCTTTACTGAGTAAAAACCCTATTACTACATACACAAATACGACACAAAACTCTCAAGGCGAAGATATTATTTATGCCAAAGTAGAGGAAAATAACGGAGAATGCTTTGGAATAAGCAGTATTCGTTTATTTGTTATTCCTTTGCCAGATATTGAACCAGAAACATCGTATTTTCTATGTCAAAATCAACCCAGTATCTTTATAGACTCAGGACTATTACCAAATAATAACCCTAATGAATTTACAGTTCTCTGGTCTACTAATGAAACTACAGAAACTATTATAGTTAACCAACCTGGAGTATATACAGTTGAAGTTACGAACATCGCTACGAATTGTTCTAAAACCAGAACAGTAGAGGTTATCACCTCCAGCGTGGCTACTATAGAATCTATCGATATTTTGGATGCTAGGGATAATAACACAGTAACCATTAACGCTACCGGATTAGGAGATTATGAATACGCAATAGAAATAAACGGCACGCTTAGTACTTATCAGGACAATATAACTTTTACCAATGTCCCTCCGGGGTTTCACAGTGTATATGTAAGAGATAAAAATGGGTGTATTCCTTTAACAATTCAGGAAATATCTGTAGTTGGATTCCCCAAATATTTCACCCCGAATGGAGACGGTTTTCATGAAACATGGAATGTAAAAGGAATATCCGCAGAAGTAATGCCTTCTTCTTTAATTTATATTTTTGATCGTTATGGGAAGCTTCTAAAACAACTAAAAGCAGGAGATCCAGGATGGGATGGTAGTTATGCTGGCAAAACGATGCCCTCTAGCGAGTATTGGTTTCGTGTTACCTTAGTCGATGGTCGGACTATAACCGGAAGTTTTTCTCTAATTCGATAATTTTATTATTCGTTATAAATAATTCTTTATAAAATCATAATTTTTTATAGGTTTAAAAAAAGTAAAAGAGGAGTTCGCTATCTTTATGCTGAAAAAGAAAAGATACATGAAGTTCGAACTGGAATCTGAATTTAAGCCTACAGGAGATCAACCAGAAGCTATACGACAACTCGTTAATGGGATTGAATCTAACGAGAAATACCAAACCTTATTAGGAGTAACTGGATCAGGAAAAACCTTTACCGCTGCCAATGTAATTGAAAAAGTACAACGTCCCACTTTAATATTAGCGCATAACAAAACGTTAGCCGCCCAATTATACTCTGAGTTTAAGCAGTTTTTTCCAAAAAATGCAGTAGAATATTTTGTTTCTTACTATGATTATTACCAGCCAGAAGCATACATTCCTACTTCTGGGACGTATATAGAAAAGGATTTATCTATTAATGAAGAAATAGAAAAGATGCGTCTAAGTGCAACTTCCTCTCTGCTTTCAGGAAGAAGAGATGTCTTGGTAGTCGCATCTGTTTCTTGCCTCTATGGTATAGGTAACCCTGCCGAGTTTCAAAAAAATATAATTTCTATACAAGCAGGACAATTTGTATCCAGAACCGCTTTATTACACAAATTAGTACAAAGTTTATATTCCAGAACCGAAGCAGAGTTCAAACACGGAAACTTTAGGATAAAAGGAGATACCGTAGATATTTTTCCAAGTTATGCAGACGATGCCTTTAGAATTCATTTTTTTGGAGATGAAATTGAAGAAATTGAAGCTTTTGATGTACAAACCAATGCAATTATTGAAAAATATGACAGGCTCAATATCTATCCTGCAAATATGTTTGTTACCTCACCTGATGTATTACATGGCGCCATTGACCAAATCGCATTGGATTTAGGTAAACAAGTGGAGTATTTTAAGGAAATAGGAAAACACCTGGAAGCTAAGCGACTAGAAGAGCGTACTAATTTTGACTTAGAAATGATAAAAGAATTAGGATACTGCTCTGGTATCGAAAACTATTCTCGCTATTTAGACGGAAGGCAACCAGGAACAAGACCCTTTTGCTTATTAGATTATTTCCCTGATGACTATCTCATGATAATTGATGAAAGTCATGTTACAGTACCCCAAACCCATGCAATGTATGGAGGAGACAGGTCCAGAAAAGAAAATTTAGTAGAGTATGGTTTTAGACTTCCTGCTGCAATGGACAATAGACCTTTAAAGTTTGAAGAGCTAGAAGCAATACAAAACCAAGTACTATACATTAGTGCCACCCCAGCAGATTATGAATTACAAAAAAGTGAAGGTACGTATGTAGAACAAATTATTAGGCCTACAGGGTTATTAGACCCTGTAATAGAAGTTCGCCCTAGTTTAAATCAAATCGATGATTTGATTGAAGAAATGCAAAAAAGAATAGATGCCGACGAACGTATTCTGGTAACTACGCTAACCAAGAGAATGGCAGAAGAATTAGCTAAATATCTTACCAGAATCAATATTCGTTGTAGATATATACATAGTGATGTAGACACTTTAGAACGGGTAGAGATTATGCAAGATCTACGTAAAGGTATTTTTGATGTATTAATAGGTGTGAATTTACTACGGGAAGGATTAGATCTTCCTGAAGTATCCTTGGTAGCTATTTTAGACGCAGATAAGGAAGGTTTTTTACGAAACAAGAGATCCTTAGTACAAACTGTAGGTAGAGCTGCAAGAAATGTAAATGGAAAAGCAATCATGTATGCAGATAAAATTACAGATAGTATGCAAAAAACTATAGACGATACAGAATATCGTCGACAAAAACAGATTGCCTACAACACTAAACATAATATTACTCCTACCGCAATTAAAAAATCTATGGATAATGCTTTGTATGGTAAAAAGATACAACCCTATACCTTTGAAAATGCTCCTACACTACAGGCAGCAGAAGAAGAAACAGCATATTACACCAAAGAACAACTAGAAACCAGAATCCGAAATGTTCGTAAAGAAATGGAAAAAGCTGCTAAAGAACTTGATTTTATAACTGCTGCTCGATTAAGAGATGAGATAAAAATGTTACAAAATAAGATACAGGATCAAAAAGTTTGATTTTCTAGAGGTATAAAAATAAATACAGAAACATGATGAGTAATATTTCAATTGAAAAATTTATAGAAGGAATACCTAAAGTCGAACTTCACTTGCATATTGAAGGAACACTCGAGCCTGAATTACTATTTGAAATTGCAAAAAGAAACAATAAAAAAATCGAATACTCTACCGTTGCTGATTTAAAAAATGCATACCGTTTTAACAATCTTCAGGAATTTTTGGACATCTATTATGCTGGCGCTAATGTTTTGATAGAAGAACAGGATTTTTATGATCTAACCTGGGCTTATCTAACGAAGATCCATACCCAAAATGTAGTGCATACAGAAATATTTTTTGATCCGCAAACCCACACAGATCGAGGCATTCCTTTTAGTACAGTTATCAATGGAATCTATCGTGCATTAGAAGATGGTAAAGAAAAATTAGGAATCACTTATAAATTGATCCTTTCTTTTTTAAGACATCTCGATGAATCTTCAGCTTTTAACACATTAAAAGAAGCTCTCCCCTATAAAAACTGGATTAGTGGCGTTGGTTTAGACTCTTCTGAGGTAGGGAATCCTCCTTCAAAATTCGAACGTGTTTTTGCAAAAGCAAAAGAAGAAGGGTTTTTAACTGTCGCACACGCAGGCGAAGAAGGTCCCGCAGAATATATCTGGGAAGCATTAGATATCCTTAAAGTAACTCGTATCGATCACGGTAATCGTTGTTTAGAAGATGACATGCTCGTTCAGCGATTGGCAGAACTACAGATACCACTTACACTTTGCCCTTTATCTAATCTGGAATTAAAAGTAGTAGCTGACCTAAAAGATCATCCAATAATCAAAATGATGGATAAAGATTTATTAGTAACCGTTAATTCTGACGATCCAGCTTATTTTGGAGGGTATATGAACGAAAACTATTTGGGTATTGCCAAGGCACTTCATCTTTCTAAAAACCAAATTACAGAATTGGTAAAAAATAGCTTTAAAGCTAGTTGGTTAACCGATCAGGAAAAAAAAGAAAAGATTTTACAGGTGGAAGAATATTTTAAAAATAATTAATTATTCAGAAAACTTAAATTAGCAATAACAAAAAAAGCTATTCACCTCTATTTGATTAGTTATATTTATAAGAAAAAATGCCACATTTTGTATTAGATTGTTCAAAAAATATTATTCAATTACAATCCCCTGAGGAAATCATACAAGCAGTATTTGACACTGCTGAGTCTACAGGGCTTTTTAGTAAAAATGATATTAAAGTAAGAATTAATCCTTTTAAATATTATTCTACAGGAAATACTCAGGATGATTTTATTCATGTATTCGGCAATATTATGGAAGGAAGAAACGAAGCGCAAAAAGCTAACCTTTCTAAGAAAATAATAAGTACTTTAAAAGCCATGTTTCCTGATGTACCTATTATTTCTATTAATATAAGGGATTTTGAAAAATCATCGTATTGTAATAAATCTATGGTATAATATTATTTCTAACATGAAATCACTTTATAAAAAATGAGTTCATACCAGCGTAAAACACCAATAAAAAGTGATTGCTCTATTGAAAAGTCTTTACTTGTCATTTCTGGCAAATGGAAACCAGCTATCTTAAGTGAACTTTTAAAAAGACCTGTTAGATTAAAGGATATACAAGAAGGATTACCCGAAGCTTCAAAAAGAGCATTAACACAACAACTTAAGGAAATGGTAGAAGATGGTCTTATTCAAAAAAAAGACTTTAATCAATTTCCTAAAAAAACGGAATATTCCATGACTCCTTTAGGTCGTAAACTTTCTTCTGTTTTCACTATACTTACAGAGTTTGGAGATCAATTATAATAGGGCAAAATTCACCCCTTATTGGATAACTAAAATAAACAAAATAGATTTGCTCTACATTTAATTATCTAAAAATGAAGAATAAAGGAGTAATACTACAAGGAAGTTCAAGAAGCGATGGAAACACCAATACAATAGCATTATTTGTAAAAGAAAAAACTGGATTTGATATCATAGATTTAAAATCAAAAAACATTGGTGCTTTTGATTATGATTTCAAAAATAGAAATGATGATTTCATTCCATTAATGAGAGATATTGTAGACAACTATGATACTATTATTTTTGCTACTCCTGTGTATTGGTATACCATGAGCGGAATATTAAAAAACTTTATGGATCGAATAACCGATTGCCTAAAAGCAGAAAAAGAGATAGGAAATAAATTAAGAGGAAAAAAAATGGCTTTAATAAGTTGTGGTTCTGATTGTGAAATAAAAAAAGGTTTTACAATGCCGTTTATAGAAACTGCAAATTATCTGAATATGCAATATTTAGGAGATATCCATACATGGATAGAAGATGGAATAATTACTAAAAAACTAAAGAAAGAGTTGGATGTTTTTATTTACCTAATGCAAATACAATAAAAAACGCTCTTTATACCAAAGAGCGTTTTTTATAATAATCAATTCTTTTACTATTTCTCTAAAGAAGTATCATCTGGCTTATTTTTATGCTTTAATCGTTTTGCATCTTTAAGACATTTATGCATCATCCATTCTAATTGACCATTAACACTTCTAAATTCATCATCCGCCCATTTTTCAATCAGCTTAAAGGTTTCTGGATCTATTCTTAAAACAAATGATTTTTTCTTACTCATAAACTATGAATGTAAAGTTCCTGTATTTATGACTGGGATAGCTTCTTTATCTCCACATAAAACAACCATTAAGTTACTAACCATAGAGGCTTTTTTATCTTCATCAAAATCAATTATATTATCTGTAGATAATTTAGCCAAAGCATCTTCTACCATACCAACAGCTCCTTCTACTATCTTTTTACGGGCAGCAACAATAGCTACGGCTTGTTGTCTTTTTAGCATAGAACTTGCTATTTCTGGAGCATAAGCCAAATATCCTATTCTTGCTTCCATTACTTCTATTCCTGCTATAGCTAAACGTTCTGTTATTTCATTTTCTAAAGCTTCATTTACTTCATCCATACCTGATAGCAGTGTAACCTCATGTTCTCCATCAGCAAAGTTATCATAAGGATAAGAACCTGCAAGTTTTCTTACTGCTGCATCTGTTTGTACACGTACAAATTCCTCGTATTGATCTACATCAAAAGCTGCTTTATAGGTATCACTTACTTTCCACACCAAAATTACATTAATCAAAATTGGATTACCAATCTTATCATTTACTTTTACTCGTTCACTGTAAAAATTTCTGGCCCTTAAAGAAAGTCTTTGCTTTGTATAAAAAGGATTTGCCCAAAAGAAACCATTACTTTTTACTGTTCCTTTATAAGCTCCAAATAACACCATTACTTTAGAGCTATTAGGCGTCACAATAAAAAAACCTCTTCCTATAAATAGTACTGGCAACATAAATGTCAAAAACAATGGATTATCCATAACAATTAAGCCTACTACCATGGTTATTACAATTAATGATAACACGATTAACATTAAATAACCACTACTTGTTTTTATATTTTTTTCATATTTCATAATAATATCATTTTGATATCACAATGATACATAAAAAAATTGAATTTTTAAAAAAAAGAAATATTTAAAACCTGCTAATCAGATCATTTTATTTAAAAAGCAAAAAAAACGCCCTTTATATCAAAGAGCGTTTTTCGTAACAATCAAATTAACTAAATAAAATTTCAAATCCAGATTATGAAATTTCAATCAACCTTTTAGGTTGTACTTTAGCTTCTTCCTTTTTGGGTAGTTTTATTAATAACATTCCATTTTCATAAGATGCTTCAATTTTATCTGCATCTGCAGTTTCTGGTAAAGTAAACGATCTTTTAAAAGAGGTATAACAAAACTCTTTTCTTGTATACTTACCTTTTTCTTCAGATTCATTTTCTGATTTTTTTTCAGAAGAAATTATTAGCAAATCATTATCTAATTCAATATTAAAATCTTCTTTAACTAACCCAGGAGCTGCCAGTTCAACTGCATAGTCATCCTCTGTTTCTTTAATATTAACTGCAGGAGTATTAAACCCTATCTTGTTAACATTAGTTGTTCCGCCAAGCCAATCTGTAGTGAATAAATCATCAAAAAGGAAAGGTAATCTGTCTGTTTTCTTTATTAAACTCATTGTTTTATGTTTTAAAGGTTATTTTTATTTTTTAACTTCAATGAGTATATAGCAACTTAAGTTCCAATTCTATTTAGATGTCATAATGGCATTTTTATATAATAAAATACAGACATTTTGTCAATTTATTTTTAAGGAAAATGACAAAAACTCATAAAAAACTAAACAACAAGGTGGATTCTGTTACATGAATTTTTATATCCTAAGCAAAATCCGCGTATTAAGAATGCAATAGTATCATCAATTATAAAATCTAGTAAAAATAGATATCAGTTCTTGTGGCGGAATCACTTTATTAGGATACTCATGCATTTTTTCCAGAACCGTATCAATCGCTTCAGACCGTAACCCCATGTGCAATCCAATATCCTTTATCTTATAAATCTCTTTTTGAGATATTTCCTGATCTACATTCATAAGCAAGACCAATCTATGAAACTGAAGAATTCTCTGAGATTCTGGATGTATACTTTTTTTCTCTGTTCCTTCTTTGATTAAAGTATCCACCTCTTCTTTAGATATTTTAAGTTGTGCTGCTACCGCTAAAATAAAATGATACTCTTGTTCTTTCCATTTTTCATCTACATTTGCAAACTGTATCATTTCTAAAAGCAAGCTTAATTTCTCCTCTTTACTATACATAAATTAATTACTTTTTTTTCGAAAATAGTAAAATTTAGAGTAAACCTATATTCATTTACTATTTTCAATAATTACTATCTTAATTTTACTCTTATTTTACATCTAAAAAATATACCTTTGTGCAATGGGATTAACAAATAATGATATTTTTAAAAAGTTAAGGGTCGCACACAAGTTACGTGATGACGATATTATAAAAATCTGTGCTTTAGTAGACTTTAAAGTTAGTAAAAGTGAATTAAGCGCGCTTTTTAGAAGCGAAGACCATCCAAAATATATGGAATGTGGTGATCAGATATTACGTAATTTTTTAAATGGTCTAGTAATTCATCTTAGAGGACCTATGCCGAAAAAAGGTGAAAAACCTTCTATTAAGAAAACAGAATAAAAGATATAACACTACATTTTTAAAAATATGTTTTTTTGATTTTTTTTAAATGATGCTTTCCCAATAATTGCTTAGATTTAGGTTGTATTTATATTAATCTATACACTCAACAACTATCTCTATGCTTACTACCACAGAAAAACAATTATTTAGAAAAGAGCTTTTTTATCATTTAGACGGGATTGCTGTTGCTCCTGTTGCTTATGCTCTTTACAAAAATAAAGTTACAGATTATCTTCTTGAAAAAACTGAGGTTTCCATATCTGAAATTGCTACAACAAAAAATGCTAATGAAGGATACTTAAATGTAGCTTTACGAATATTAAGTGCACAAGGCTGGTTGGATTACAAAACAAGTAATAGAGATGTAACTATAAAGATTAATGAAATATCAAAAACAGCTTTTGACCATTTTTATTTATATGAAGACGTTATTGATTTACTAGAATATTCTGCAAAATTTCATCCTAGAAAATTTGAATTGGATCCATTTCAAAAATTAGAAAAACTATTTAAAAAATACGAGAATCGTTTTTATCTAGATTCAAGCACAAATTCTATAATCGTAAACATTCAAAATCAAATACTAAAACATATCGAAGGCATTTTAGTTGGTCCAACAACAGTGCATTTAGGCATGGGAGGAATGTTTCATAAATATTTTATGGAAGCATCTTTTAGTGCAGATGAATATCATAAATTTCCAGAAAGCTTCGATTCAATTCTTACTTTTTTAAGCAACCTTGGTTGGTTTAGCAAATCTAATGGCAATTATACTTTTACAAACAAAGGTTTATTTTTTGCAAAAAGGGCATCTGCTTATGGCGTTACTGTTTCCTACATTCCTATGTTTCGACAAATGGATACTTTATTGTTTGGGGATCCAAATATTTTATGGAATTCAAAAACTGAAACTGAAACACACGTAGACAGAGAAATGAATGTATGGGGAAGTGGAGGCGCACATACAACTTATTTTAAAAAGATAGACGAAATCATTATTAGCGTATTCAATAAACCATTAGAAGATCAACCAAAAGGGATTTTGGATATGGGATGTGGTAATGGTGCATTTTTAATTCACCTATTCGAAGTAATAGAAACTCAAACCTTAAGAGGCAAACATCTGGATGATCATCCGCTTTTTTTAGTTGGTGCAGATTACAATAAAGCTGCCCTAAAAGTCACCAGGGCTAACTTAATCCAGGCAGATATTTGGGCAAAAGTCATTTGGGGAGATATCAGTGATCCTGATCTACTTCAAAAAGATCTAAAAGAAAACTACGCTATAGAATTAAAAGATCTACTATCTGTAAGAACATTTTTAGATCACAATAGAATATGGAGTACTCCTTCCTCTCTACTAGACACACCTAGTACATCTACAGGCGCATTTGCTTATCGAGGAAAAAGACTACCTAACAACGACGTAGAACGCAATCTAAAAGATCATTTTAAAAAATGGGAACCTCACATTGCCAAATTTGGTTTAATCGTTATAGAATTACACACAATTAATCCTAAATTAATCTCTAACAACTTAGGTAAAACTGCTGCTACTGCCTATGATGCTACTCATGGATTTTCTGATCAGTATATTTTAGAAATCGACTCTTTTCTTAAAATAATTAACGAAGTAGGATTACAAAGTGACGAAAAATATTTCTCAAAATTCCCAAATTCTGATCTGGCAACAGTAAGTATTAATTATATCGTAGGGAAATAAAAATTATATCCTTATATGATATTAATTTCTGGTAAATTGCGTTATTACCTCTTTGTGTTTTGGAAATTCTAGAATCAAGTCTTTTCTTTTTGCTAGTTCAAAATCTTCAAAATCAAACCCTGGTGAAACTGTACATCCTACCAACGAGTAATTATTTTCTTTTTCTACACCAGAAGCAAACCAACAACCTGCAGGAACAACTAATTGCGGTAGCTCATCCTTATCTAAATCCATACCTACTTTGTATTTATTATATTTTCCATCCAAGCCAATTACATGTACACACAACGAAGATCCTTCATAATAATGCCATATTTCATCTTGTTTAATCTTATGAAAGGCTGAAAAATTATCAGACGTAAGAAGAAAATAAATTGCAGTACAATAATTACGATCCCCCATAAATCCGTTTTCAAGAATATCTTTAGGAATAACACCACTACTTCTGTACGTTTCTTTATAAAAACCTCCTTCAGGATGAGGAGTCATTCTTAACTTCTCTACTATTTCTTTGACTCTCTTACTCATATGAACTATATTTAAAATTGCAAAAAAAAAGCGATCCTAAAAAAAGATCGCTTTTTAATATAAAATATATTATTTATTAAGCTAATACTGCCTGTACTTTATCTGCAGCTTCTTGAAACTGCACTGCACTTTGCACATCTAACCCACTATTGTCGATTAATTCTTTAGCTATGTCGGCATTAGTACCTTGCAAACGCACTATAATAGGCACTTTAATTGCATCACCCATGTTTTTATAAGCATCTACAACACCTTGCGCTACTCGATCACAACGAACAATACCTCCAAAAATATTAATAAGGATTGCTTTTACATTTGGATCTTTTAAAATAATCCTAAAAGCTGCCTCTACTCTTTTTGCATCTGCAGTACCTCCTACATCCAAAAAGTTAGCTGGTTCTCCACCTGCTTGCTTAATTAAATCCATAGTTGCCATTGCAAGACCAGCTCCATTTACCATACATCCTACGTTTCCGTCAAGATCTACATAATTAAGCCCTACTTCTTTTGCTTCTACTTCGATTGGATTTTCCTCTCGGATATCTCGCATATCGACATAGTTTTTATGACGATATAATGCGTTTTCATCTAAAGTCACTTTGGCATCAACTGCCATGATTTTATCATCACTTGTTTTAAGAACAGGATTAATTTCAAATAAAGAAGCATCAGATTTAGTATAGGCAGTATATAATGCCGTTACAAACTTGGTCATTTCTTTAAATGCGGTACCGCTTAAGCCTAAATTAAAAGCAACTCTTCTTGCCTGAAAAGGAAGCAATCCAACAGAAGGGTCTACTTCTTCTGTAAAAATTAAATGAGGAGTCTCTTCTGCTACGGTCTCAATATCCATTCCTCCTTCTGTAGAATACATAATCATATTAAGACCAGAAGTACGATTCAATAAAACAGACATGTAAAATTCATCCGGCTCACTATCTCCTGGATAATATACATCTTCTGCCACCAATACCTGGTGTACTTTTTTACCTTCAGCAGAGGTTTGTGGAGTGATTAAATTCATTCCAATAATTTGACCTGCTATAGATTCTACTTCCTGAAGGTTTTTAGCTAGCTTAACACCACCACCTTTTCCTCGTCCACCGGCATGAACCTGTGCTTTAATCACATGCCATCCTGTTCCGGTTTCTGCAGTAAGTTGTTTTGCTGCTGCAACAGCTTCGTTTGCATTTTGCGCTACAATACCACGCTGAATACGCACGCCAAAGCTGCTTAATATTTCTTTACCCTGATATTCGTGTAAGTTCATAATGTTTTTTTTTACCTTTTTTATAGGAGTTCCAAAAATAACAAAAGTGAAGTTACTGTGCCAATCTTTTATCGTAAAAAACTAGGAAGAAATTTAAGTTAAAAACAATCCTGAAAATTTATTAAACTAATTAGAGAAACATCCTTCAAAATTATAGTTGAAAATTTTTAAAATCTAAAGGGTCAAAATTCTTAAAATGTCCGTTCATTTTAATCACTTCTTTAGTCCTGTTCATCTCTCTAATTATAGGAATAGTTCCTTTAAGGTGCGCTATGAGATACTTTAATCGTTCAGATTCACTTCGAAGCTTCAATAAATAATATTCTTGATCTAAAGATAATCCTATTTTATGAGCTACCTGATAACTCATAAATGGAATACCGAATACAGGAGGGTTATCTATGGTTAGTTCTATATATAGTATTGCTATATTTTTTAGTAATTCTTCTTGTAATTCTTCAGTACCATCCTCTTCGTCTTTAAAAAAATCAACATCCCCTGCTGCATATAGCTTACCCGGATATTGTTGATAAAACTCATGAATTTTAAAAATCCTTATTCCCGAACATATAACATCACTTTCTCCTCCAGGGTATTTTTGGGCTACTTTTTGAAGTTTTACTTCAGTTCCGTACTCTAATTTTCCATCTATATAAGTAGGTATCCCAAATAAAGAATCTTCTTTTTGACAATCTTCAATTAGCTGCTGATACCTTTTTTCAAAAATATGTAAAGGCAAACGCTCTCTTGGGTAAACGACGGTTTGTAATGGAAAAAGAGGCAACATGTTTTTTTTATTAAAAATACTAATTACCACGTTTATAAGAATTAAACACAAGTTAAAAATATCAAAATCTATCACAGTGATAGATTTTTTCTTCATAAGACGATAATATCTCTAATTTTATTGATAATTTCGTGAGCTTAAATTTGTGACACAATGGAAAACAAAAATTTATTAGCAATTGCAAATGAGTTTGGGAGTCCTGTTTATGTTTATGACTCCTCAAAAATTATTTCACAGTACAACCGTCTTTCTGACTCTTTTAAAGGTGTCAAACGGTTAAAACTTAATTATGCAGTCAAGGCACTGTCTAATCTTGCTATTTTGAAGTTAATAAATTCTTTAGGAGCTGGATTGGATACTGTTTCTGCACAAGAAGTAGAATTAGGATTAAAAGCTGGTGTCAAACCAAATAATATTGTTTTCACTCCTAACGGAGTTTCTCTGGAAGAAATAGAAGAGGTTTCTTCTTTGGGTGTACAAATAAACATCGATAATCTTTCTATTTTAGAACAATTTGGAACAAAACATCCTGATGTTCCTGTATGTATACGTATGAATCCACATGTAATGGCAGGTGGAAACAGTAAAATATCTGTAGGACATATTGATAGTAAGTTTGGTATTTCCATCCATCAAATTCCTCATATTCTAAGAATTGTAGAAAATACAGGAATGCGCATTAATGGAATACATATGCATACAGGTAGTGACATCCTAGATGTTGAAGCTTTTCTTCGTGCATGTGAAATACTTTTCGAAACTGCTATGCATTTTAAAAATCTTGATTTTATAGATTTTGGAAGCGGATTCAAAGTTCCTTATAAATCAGGAGATATTGAAACTAACATAGAAGAGTTTGGTAGTAAAATGACCAAACGCTTTAATTCTTTTTGCAAAGAATATGGTAAAGAATTAACACTTGGGTTTGAACCTGGTAAGTTTTTAGTAAGCGAAGCTGGGTATTTTTTAGCTAAAGTAAATGTAATTAAACAAACTACATCTACTGTTTTTGCAGGAATTGACAGTGGTTTTAACCACTTAATCCGACCAATGTTTTATAATGCACATCATGAAATCATTAATATTTCTAATCCCGAAGGAAAAGAACGATTTTATTCTGTAGTTGGATATATTTGTGAAACAGATACTTTTGCTACAAATCGAAGAATTCCTGAAATTACAGAAGGAAACATTGTAGCTTTTAAAAATGCTGGGGCTTATTGTTTTTCTATGGCTAGTAATTATAATTCTCGCTATCGTCCTGCAGAGATTTTATGGCATGAAGGAAAGGCACATTTGATTCGCAAACGCGAAACATTTAATGATATTATAAAAAACCAAGTAGATATTGATATATTTTCTAAAACAAAAGATACTGTATCCTAATACCGTATTCTTTTAAAATATTTAATCTAATAACGCCAGATTTTGTCTGGCGTTATTTATACATAAAAGTTTGTGATTTTTATTAGTACATCTAAACCAGAAAAAGCACTATTCTTTTATCCCTGGTTGCAGGATAGTAAAATTTTCTTTTTCTTTTGCTTTATCTACCATTCTTTTAACATCAGACAGAAGTGCTTTAGCATCATAGATAATACCATCTTTAATAGTATAACGCACTCCTCCTGCCCGAATAACTTTATTATCTTTTGTTAGCTTAATAGCTCCTGTACCATAGAGCACCTTGAGATTTTTAAGTGGATTCTCTTCTACAATAACAAAATCAGCTAACTTGCCAACCTCTACAGATCCTATCTTATCAGACACTCCAAGTGCCTCCGCTCCATTTAAAGTTGCTGCTTTGATTATCTCTAGTGGATGAAAACCTGCCTCTCTAAATAATTCTAATTCTCGTATATATGCAAACCCATATAATTGAAATATAAAACCTGAATCTGATCCTGCAGTAACACGTCCTCCTCTATTTTTATATTCATTAACAAAGGTCATCCAAAGTCTATAATTTTCTTTCCATGCAACTTCTTGTTCTGTTCCCCAATCATGCCAATAGGATCCATGTGAGATTTTGCTGGGTTGATAAAAACGCCATAGTGAAGGCAATGTATAGGTTTCATGCCACTCTGCTCTACGTGCTCTTTGTAAATCTCTACTTGCTTCATATATATTAAATGTTGGGTCTAAAGTAAAATTAAGATCTAATAATTCATTCATTACTTTATTCCAATGATCTGAAAAAGGTGTAGCAGCTTGTTTCCACAACTTACCAGCTTCCTCGAACCTATTCTGCTCATTTTGATAATTATAATCGAGAGGATAGTGTTGTATTGTTTTATCTTCAAATAATGCCTCTGGCAATCCATACCAATGCTCCATAGATGTTAGTCCGGCTCTTGCTGAGTTTAGCACGTTCCAACGAGCCACATCTGTCTGAGCATGATGGCATGCGGATTTCAATCCTAGTTTTTTGTTTTCCTCTAATGCTGCAGTCATAATTTCTGGAGATGCGCCAAAGAACTTGATTCCGTCTGCTCCTTTTTTTGCATTTTCGCGAACCCAGTTTCTTGCCATCTCTGGCGTACTAATTGTTTCTTTACTACCTTGTCCAAACCCAGTATAAGCAAAAATACGAGGAGCTATAATCTCATTATTCTCACTCTTGGTTTTTAATTCCATTGTCCACTCAACACCTCTGCCACTGGGCTCCCTTACCGTAGTTATACCATGCGCCATCCATAACTTAAAGACATAATCTGCATCTGCTCCTTGTGCTTCTCCACCAATGTGCCCGTGCATGTCTATAAAACCTGGCAACAAATACATTCCTTCTGCATTAAGCTCTTTTCCTCCAGATTGTAACACTGGCCGTTTAGAAGAACTTATTTCTACTCCTGGATAACCTACCACTACTATACTTTTTATTTTGTTTTGCTCTACTACAATATCTATTGGACCTATAGGAGGTGCACCATTACCATTAATTAGAGTAACTCCTCTTATAATTAATTGCGAAAACGGCCCTTCTCTAAGTTCTTGCGCTTTAGACTGAAATAAAATAAGTATAATCAGCAGACTACAAATTTGTTTTACAATTTTCATTTCTTAAGATTTTATATACTAATCTATATTAAACATACTCAATTCAATACTAATCAAAAGAATATCTATGAAGATTTTAACATTATAAAGCTTTTTGTGACATTACTAATTTTCTTAACAAAGAAAATATTCATAATAGGAAAGAGATATATAAGAGATAAGATATTAAAAAATAATCTAATTACTTCTTACACGGAAATATAACAACTTAAAAAACTATCTATAGATTTTTGATGTTTCTAATCAAGTATTCTAAACCATTAAGTTTTAATTCGTATACTGTTTGTAGCTGTTGTCCTAATATACCTTTAGGAAAACCTTTATTATGATACCATACAATATAATATTCAGGAAGATCTATAAGATATCTATCTTTGTATTTACCAAACGGCATTTTAGTATGTGCCAACTTGATTAAAAAATCCTTTTGAAGTTGGATTTCCATAAATTAGAAAGGGGTTTATTTAGTAAAATCTCTATAATACCACATTAATGTTTCTACCTTTTTTTCCCACTTTTTTTGTGCCTCTTTATTTCTTGAGTGATCTGTTTCTTCATCATACCTTTCCTGCATATTTATCCGCATCCTTTCTACCAATTTATACATTTTATTAAGGTCTCGACGTATATTACTTCCTGCTTTGTATTCTTTTAATCTTTTGCGCATTATTCTTGCATGCAATTCGGAAATATCAAAATGTAATTGTTCATGAGACAAAAGTCCATCAGACATTTGCCCCCTTTTCACCCAAGATAACGAAGGATAGCAAAAACTATCTACTTGATAGTTCAACTCTATCTCTCCTTTATCTTTACCATAAGACCATTGATAGGTAATACCTGTATTTACGCTAGCATCAAAAGTGCTATTCATATTAGGTTTTCCTCTAAAGTCTGACCATGCCAACTCATTCCTTTCTGTATAAGAGAATTTGCCTACATAACCATTATTATTGGTAATAAATAAAAATAAAATAATAGTAATGTACTTACTCATAATTGCAAACAATTATGCCCAAATAAAGTTATATTTCCCTATTTATGAAGCACTAAGGGATACAATATGGGGCAAATATTGTTAGTGCTTTATAAAATAGTATTATTGTCTAGTTACTAAATATACATATTTTTTAAATTATATATACTACTACAAAACTAGTAATTTGTTTTCCTTTGTTTTCCTTGACAATTACAACTAATCAATTATAATGCCATTTAAAATATTTCCTGTAAAAAACAGAAAAATACATAACCTCAACAATATCAAAGATATATAAAAAATACTTTTTTCTATATATTTAATGGCATTTTTATTTCGTATTAATTTATATTCCCCATTAATACTTGTAAACATGAGTTTATGCTTTTTTATCTTATAAAATGTAGATTTTTTTTACAAAGCCTGCTCTTCTTACTCTACAACACTTAATTTTAAATCATCATCAAACTTAATAAGGTATGCTGCCTCATTACAATATCCTCCTAAAAGTTTTTTTGAATACTTAAATTTATTTTCAACATACTCTGTTGTTCCGTCAAAAGAAGCATTATATAAATTATCTGTTGTTCCTAATCGCATTAAAATATCATATGCTATATCAAAACCTCTTATAGCCCATTTGTTAGGATCAGAACCGTATTGCTCTTTGTAACGTTTTACAAATGGAGTTATCTCTTCTCCTTCTTCTATTTCTTTGTTATCAAATTCTTTATCAACAGATGGATAATGCATATGCAATTTCGACAAATGCTCATTTTTTATATTATCATTATCAAAGGCATTATTTTTATCTGTAGTAAATAAGGTTATCTTATGACTTTCTGCCTTTGCATTAAGCAGAGGAATAACATTACTAATCATTGCGACATCATCTGATTCTATAAAAATCCAATTTGGTTTGTTTTTACCTAGAACTTTATTAAGTCTAACTTCATAAAGATAATTACCTTCTTCTATTTTGGCTATTTTGGCATTAGGAAACTTAGCCACTAGTTTCTTTTTCACCTTTTCATACTTAGCTCCTTGCTGAACTATTATGACAATATTTTTGTTTGTAGAGTCTTTTTCTACATAAGATATTATTTTATCTTGTAATATTTCATTTGTAGGACGTGTTTGAAAGAAATTATCATACAAATTTGACTCTTTTCTTGAAGCTGGCGAAAATACTGGTGTATTGTACTTTTTAAGTTCTGAAGCTACTATTTCGGCATTATTTTGATATAAAGGTCCAATTATAGCATCGGTACTTTCAAAACTATTTTCATTCATAAAGTTCTTGATATACTCTGTGTTATTATTTTTTTGTGTATCAAAAACAGTTAATTCTGTAGTAATTCCTCTGGTTTTAGCAGAATCTATTGCTATTAAAATTCCGCTATAAAGATCTAATGCTATTCTTAAACTTTGTTTACTCTTTAGATATCCCTCTGTTTCTTTTCTAGCCTCAAAATTTAAAGTATCTAGACTAAAAGGCAACATTACTGCTACTTTTTTAGGAGTAAAATTATAAAGATTTTTTCCTAGGTCTATATATCTTTCTTTGGATAAATCTTTACTTAAAGCTAACGTATCTTTAGGAATTGTAATCACCATACCTGCTTTCAATCCTTCACGCAAATAAGGGTTCATTTTAAATAAAGAATCTGAAGAAATCCCTGTTCTTCTTAAAATACGAAAGATAGTTTCTTTAGGTTTCACCTGATATAATTCAAAACCAGGCTGAACAGCATCTTTTAAAGAAACAAAGACACTTGTAGGAACTGTTATTTGCATTCCAACAGGAAAACCTGAATTCATATTAGGGTTTAGCTGTTCTAACTCATCCATGGTAATTCCATGTCGTCTGGCAATACTGTACTTCGTATCTTTTGGCTTTAAGGTATATCGAGTAGTGGTAGACAACCTAGAATCGGTTAAAACTTTTGAGTTTTCATTACTTACAGATTCCTTTGCAAATACAGGTATTCTTAACTTATCTTTTTTTCTGATCTGCTCAGAGTATAATCTTTTGTTATTTTTTTTAATATCTTCTACTGTTATTTTGTAGTTTTTAGCAATACCATAAAGCGTTTCTTTTTTCTTAACTTTATGAGTAATAAACCGTATTATTTTTTGTTCTTCAGGCACTATTTTTAAACTATCCAAAACAGCATCTTTCCCCTCTTCTTTATTGGTATCGAGTGTAGCTATGTCTTTTTTATCGATTTTACCTACATTAAGGATTTGATCAAGGTTAATTCCTTTATCTGCTTCTGGATTTAATAAATAAATAGTTTCAACACTAATATTATATTTTTTTGAAAGGCTGTATACTGTATCTCCTTTTTCTACAACGTGCGTTTTATATTCCTGATCGCTTAAAACGGGAACAGCTAAAATTTCCCCTTCGCTAATTCCATCTTTTGCAGTTGGATTTATCTTATATATAGCTTCAGGGGTAGTATTATAGCGTTTTGCTATCCTGTATACATTTTCTCCTTTTGTCACTTTATGACTCTTATATTGCTGTGCATAAGTTATACCTGATACTACCAACAAAAGAAAGATCAATAAAAACTTTTTCATGTATTGTCTAATTATTTTTTTTATTCCCTGTGTATTAAACTAAATTTACTCCCACTCTATTGTTGCAGGAGGCTTAGAACTTATATCATACACTACTCTATTAACGCCTTTTACCCTGTTTATTATTGCATTAGAAGTTTTTTGTAAAAACTCATAAGGTAAATTTACCCAGTCTGCAGTCATACCATCTGTACTTTCTACTGCTCTTAATGCCACACAGTTTTCATAGGTACGCTCATCTCCCATTACTCCAACACTCTGTACTGGTAATAAAATAGCTCCTGCTTGCCATACCTTATCATACAATCCATCTTCTTTTAAACCATTTATAAAAATAGCATCTACTTCTTGTAAAACAGCTACTTTTTCTGGAGTTATGTCTCCTAATATTCGGATAGCTAGTCCTGGCCCTGGAAAAGGGTGTCTTCCTAATAATTCTGGATCAATCCCCATTGATGCACCTACTCTTCTTACTTCGTCTTTAAACAACATACGCAATGGTTCTACAACTTCTAGTTTCATAAAATCGGGTAACCCTCCAACATTATGATGAGATTTAATAGTTGCAGAAGGTCCATTAACAGATATAGATTCTATTACATCAGGATAAATAGTACCCTGACCTAACCATTTTGCATCTTCTATCTGATGAGCTTCATCATCAAATACTTCTATAAAAATTTTACCTATTATTTTTCGTTTCCCTTCTGGATCGCTTTCTCCTGCAAGGGCATCCAAAAAACGTGCCGAAGCATCTACTCCTTTTACATTAAGCCCCATGCCTTCGTATTGATCCAATACTGCAGAGAACTCATTTTTACGTAACAACCCATTGTTTACAAAAATACAATGTAGATTTTCTCCTATTGCTTTATGTAATAACACTGCTGCAACTGTTGAGTCTACACCGCCGCTTAAACCTAATACTACTTTATCATTACCTAATTTTTCTTTTAGCTCTGCAACCGTAGAGTCTACAAAGGAATCTGGTGTCCAATCTGGTTGAACATTAGCTATCTTTATTAAAAAATTCTCCAGTAATTTTTTTCCATCAGTTGAGTGATATACCTCGGGGTGAAATTGAATAGCATACGTTTCTTCTCCTCCTATTCTATACGCTGCATTTTCTACATCACCAGTACTGGCTAACTTAACAGCACCTTCAGGAAGTTTTTTTATGGTATCACTGTGACTCATCCATACTTGAGAGCCTTTATTTATGCTTTCGAAGAACTGTTCTCCTTCTTGAATAAAAGACAAATTCGCTCTACCATATTCTCGAGTATTTGAAGGAGCAACTTCTCCTCCACTAAAATGAGCAAGATATTGTGCTCCATAACAAACTGCTAATAAAGGTTTTTTACCTCTAATTTCTGATAAATCAGGATGAGGAGCATCTTCTCCTCTTACTGAAAAAGGAGAGCCCGAAAGGATTACTGCCTTAAAATCAGAAACATTTTCTGGCAAATTATTATAAGGGTGTATTTCGCAATAGATATTTAACTCTCTAACTCTTCTTGCTATAAGTTGCGTGTATTGCGATCCGAAATCTAAAATAAGTACGTTGTTTTGCATAGGCAAAAATAAAATTAAATTATAACCCTCGGAAGCTTTATATAAAAAAAACAAACAAAACCATTCATCTATATAAAACAACGATTGATCGACACAAAATAACCAATAATCGATCACTTAAAATAGTTTATTCTTATTTAAATAATTTTAAGTATCAAACAATTTTAAAAACCCTAATAATAACCTGTACAATATCCATGTTTTGGCATATTATTTTATAAACTATACTGCCAAGATTGTAACTCTTTAAAACCAAAAACTATGAAAAACATTACACTAAACCTTATATTTATTTTTTTCTTCTTTTCAAGCATAGTTTGTTTTGCTAAAAACACCCCTTATAAACAAAAAGCTTCTAACAACAACACTTTTGTTAGTGTCTTTAAAACTCAACAAATACAAGTAAAAAACAGTCAAAATAATAAAACTCATATAGCTATGTCTATTTTAGATCTAATAAAAGAGAATACCGATCCTTATAAGAAGAAAAATGAAGCTACTGGAAGTTGGGTTAAAAGTACTATATGGATCAAGAACCCCAATTGGATTAAAAAAGAACTAGTATAGCTCTTAAAAAATTATAGCTGTTAAGTCTAAAAAAGATTTATGCAAAAAAAAGAGTTTTTACATAAATCTTTAACTTTTAAAAAAAATCTTAATCTTTTAAAATTAAAAACTCCCCTTTTAGTGGATTTAAGTTTTTAATTAATTTAGAAATTAATTCATTCCCATACTCTATATATAATTCAGAGAAATTCTGGTTTCGTTCTTGCAAACTATGGTTAGGAAAAAGCTCATTTTGTATATTAGTCAATCGTTTTACTTGGTCACTTAGTTTTCTTCTTTGCGCTTTTAATAATCGATTCTCTAAAACATCTAATCCTTTAAGTTGTTTTATTTCCTGTGCTTTTACTGCATTAAGAAAGGTAACATCTGTCTGGTTTGCTAGCTCATACATCGCTGTAAATTGTTCCTTTAGATGTTTACGCTGCGTATCAAAATTTATATCTATATTAGATATTTCTCGAACTTTTCGATTAATTAATTCGTGTTGCTTTAAAAACAATTCGATATTCAAAATATTGAGTTTCTCGAGTTTTTCGGCTTGTTTTTTGGTTTGAATCAGTACCGAATTACGAAGTAGTAATATAGGAAAAGGAACATCTACTGCTTCGAAATAATCTTTTAATTCTAACCAGTATGCAAGTTCTCCCCCTCCTCCGATATAACAAAGGTTTGGCAAAATTACTTCTTGATATAATGGTCGCATCATTACATTAGGGCTAAACCTTTCTGGAAACTCAGAAAGCTCTTCTAATATCTCACTCTTACTCCAGCTAATGTCTGTTTCATTAACAAAATATCTTTCTTCTTTTTCTATTATACGTTCCCGCAACCCATCTGCCAAATAAAACAAGTTAATTTCTCTAGGATTTACCTGTACCTTGTATCCTGCTTCTTCTAATTTTTGTGCTTTCGGTACTACTTTAGTAAAGACTATCTTCTCTACTAATTCTTTTTCTACATAAGGAATAAATAATCGTTTTAACTCTCTATCATTTCCATCTATGATTACCAAGCCGTATTCTCCAAATAATTCATTTGCTATATATCTGGTTGCTTCTGCTAGGTTTTTATGTTCTAAATATGCCTTTTCAAAAAGAGATCGAAGATACTCTGCATTCTGCCCTTTTCCTATTTCTGCAGAAAAAACAGTAAAAACTTTATCTAATCCTTCGGTATCAAATTCTCCTACAGCACCACCATCTTTATGACTCCATTGTATTTTTTTACCAAAAAGATTAAAATAATTTATTTCTTCAAAGTCATGATCTTCTGTAGCCATCCAATACACTGGAACGAAATCAAATTTAGGATACTTCTCCTTTAAAGTTTTGGTTAAATTTATTGTAGAAATAATTTTGTATAAAAAATATAACGGACCTGTAAAAAGATTTAATTGATGCCCTGTAACTACCGTAAAAGTATTTTGTTTTTCTAAAGCCTCTATATTATCCTTAGTTCCTTCTAAAATAGCTACATTTTTATATTGCTCTTTTATGGCTTGTACTAAAACTTCTCTATTGTGGTTAGAAAATGATTGTTGCTTTTCTTGAATTTGATCTTCAAAATTTTCTAGTTCTGGAAATCGATTATAAAAAGGCTGCAATTCAGACTTTTGATCTAAATAATCACAAATAAGGGAAGAAAAGTAATTCGTATCTCTAAATGGAATACAGTCACTAGGCATATTGTTTTTTTTTGAATGGTTAAATATACATTAGATTGTTATTGGATGTATATTTTTATATTTTTTTTAATAGTCTAACAAAAATTTAAGTAAGCCCATATTACAAAACTTATAAGTTAACTATATCCTACATTATTTTCAAATCCTAAATTTTAGTTAATACCGATTACAACTTAAATTTAACTCGGTATTTTACCATTTAAATGAATAGCATTTATCGATGAAAAAATTAATTACTACACTATTTGTCGTACTTATAACGACTAGCTTAACGTATTCTCAAAACAAATTACAATCTCCCAAAGATTTTTTAGGCTATGAAATAGGAGAGCAATTTACACGTCATGCTGATGTTGTAAATTATTTTAACCATGTTGCCAACAATTCAAACATGGTAACCTATCATACTTATGGTAAGACTAATGAACGAAGACCACTAACTTATGCAATAGTTTCTTCTGAAGAAAACTTAAAAAATATAGAAACTATTAGATTAAATAATCTAAAAAGTATAGGTATTACAGAAGGAGCTGCAAATCCAGAAATTGCAATTGTTTGGTTAAGTTATAATGTACATGGCAATGAAGCTTCTAGTACAGAAGCTGCTATGAAAACTATTTATGAATTAATTACTCAAAAAGAGGCTTGGTTAAAAAACACAGTAGTGATTATAGATCCATGTATCAATCCTGATGGTCGTGATCGTTATGTAAACTGGTATAACCAGGTAAAAGCTACACCATACCAAATTAATCAAGCTGCTACAGAGCATAATGAACCATGGCCAGGCGGCCGGCCAAATCATTATTTGTTTGATCTTAACAGAGATTGGGCATGGGCAACCCAAGTAGAATCACAACAGCGTTTAAAAATTTATAACACCTGGATGCCACATGTTCATGTAGATTTTCATGAACAAGGTATTAATGAACCGTATTATTTTGCTCCAGCAGCAGAACCTTTTCATGAAATCATAACTCCTTGGCAAAAAGATTTTCAAACACAAATTGGTAAAAATCATGCTCGTTATTTTGATAAAGAAGGATGGCTATTTTTTACCCGAGAGCGTTTTGATCTGTTATATCCAAGTTATGGAGATACGTATCCTACTTTTATGGGCGCTATTGGTATGACTTATGAGCAAGCAGGACATGGAAGAGCTGGATTAGGAATCCAGACAGATGAAGGTTTTGTACTAACCTTAAAAGATCGTGCTTTACATCATACTACAACAGGATTATCTACCGTAGAAATTTCCTCTAAACAAGCTACAAAATTAAATACCGAGTTTAAAAAGTTTTTTAATACTAGTAATCTAAAATACAAAAGCTATATCCTAAATGGTGAAGCAGATAAAATAAATGCTTTGACCAAACTGTTAGACAGGCATGAGATTGTTTACGGATTTACAGATAACGAAAAAGTAAGTGGATTTAATTTTAGAGAGAATAAGCAAGGAAGTATCAATGCAAAAGGAGCACTTGTAGTTAGTACTAATCAACCAAAAGGTAAAATGGTAAAAGTACTTTTCGAACCAGATGCTAAATTAAATGACCCTCTTACGTATGATATTACCGCTTGGAGTATACCTCATGCATATGGATTAGATGCTATTGCTTCAACAACACTGATTTCTGCTAATACAAATAAAAAGAATAGTACTATTGGTAATACAACCAATCCTGCTGGACCAGGGTATATTGCCAAATGGAACAGTATAAATGATGCCGCTTTTATGGCGGATTTACTTAAACATAATATACGTGTACGGTTTAGCGAAAAAGACTTTAGCAATGGCACAGAAAGTTTTAAAAAGGGAAGTTTAATAATTACAAAAAGTGATAATCAAAAAAACAGCACTTATGACAAAACTGTTATAGATATTGCTAATGCACATAATCGAAAAATATATACTGCTTCAAGTAGTTTTTCTAATAGCGGTGTAGACTTTGGTTCACCAGATGTAAAATTAATTAACAATCAAAAAATTGCAGTAGTAAAAGGTAAACATACTTCTTCTTTGAGCTACGGTGAAATTTGGCATTTCTTTGAACAACAACTCAAATATCCTATCACCTCTATAGATACCGATCATTTTAAGAATATTAACCTTAGTAATTATGATGTATTAATACTACCAAGCGGATATTACGACGGTTATTTAAACAACAATATTATAGAAAATCTAAAAAAATGGGTGCAAAAAGGAGGAAAACTAATAGCCATTGGTACCGCAGTAAATTCTTTTGCTAGCAAAGAAGGATTTGACTTATACAAAAACAAACCAGAAGAAAAAGAGAAAGACTCCATAGGAAATCTTATTGCTTATGACCAAAGAGAACGTGAAAACGTGAAAGATTTAATTACAGGAAGTATTTTTAAAACTAAAGTAGATCCTTCTCACCCTATGGCTTTTGGGTATGACGATACTTACTTTAGTTTAAAATTAGGAAGCGATTCTTTTAAATTTCTTAAAAAAGGGTATAATGTAGCTTACATAGAGCAGCAACAAAATATATCTGGTTTTGCAGGCACATCTGCCTTAAAAGGATTAAATAATTCACTGGTATTTGGTGAGGCAAGAATAGGTCAGGGTAGTGTTATTTACATGGTAGACAATCCTTTATTTCGATCTTTTTGGGAAAATGGAAAGCTTTTTTTCGTGAATGCAATCTTTTTTACTAATAACAATAAATTTACACTTTAAAATCACATTAAATAATTATGATACATCCAAAAATATGCACAACTTTTAAGGCCATACCAATATTAGTTGTATTACTTTTAGCAAGTTGTAATCCAAAGAAAGAAAAAGAAGCAGTGACAGCAAAAACAGAAATTGAAGAAAATGAAAATATTTTATTAAAAGAATGGACTGGTCCTTATGGAGGGACTCCCGCTTTTGACAAAATGAATATTGCAGATATAAAATCTGCCCTTGAAAAAGGAATGGAGCTTAATCTTATTGAAATTGAAAAAATCGCTAATAATCCTGAAGCTCCTACTTTTGAAAACACTACTATAGCAATGGAAAAAGCCGGAGCAGAACTTGAAAGAGTGTATACCTATTACGGTATTTTAAGTAGCAACATGTCCTCGCCTGAGTTTAGAGAAATTCAAAAAGAAATGGCTCCTAAACTATCCGAATTTAATTCTAAAATATCCCAAAACAAAAAATTATTTCAGCGTATTAAGACCGTTTATGAAAATTCGCAAAAGACACCTTTAGAAGCAGACCAACAACGTGTAGTAGATTTAAAATATAAATCTTTTGCTATGAATGGTGCCGAACTTGATGAGAAAAAAAAGAAACGCTATGCAGAGATTAATAAAGAACTATCTGGTTTATACACTACTTTTTCTAATAATATTCTTGCAGATGAAGAAGGATATGTTACCTATCTTACAAAAGAACAATTAAGTGGTTTATCTGAACCATTAGTTAAATCATACGCTAAAGCTGCAAAAGATAAAGGACAAGAAGGAAAGTATGCTATTACGAATACCAGATCCTCTATGGATCCTTTTCTTACTTACTCTGCCGAGCGGGATTTAAGAGAAAAAGTTTGGAAAAACTACTATTCGCGTGGGGATAATGGAGATGATAAAGATAATAACGAAATTATTGCTAAGATACTTAAATTAAGAAAAGAACGAGTAGGCCTATTAGGGTATGAAAACTATGCAGACTGGAGATTACAAGATCGTATGGCTAAAAAACCTGAAAATGCTATGCAATTAATGAATGCTGTTTGGCCTGCTGCAATTGCTAGAGTAAAAGAAGAAGTAGCTGATATGCAAGCAATAGCAAACTCAAATGGGGATAATTTTACTATAGAACCTTGGGATTATCGATATTATGCTGAAAAGGTAAGAAAAAAGAAATACGACCTAGATTCTGACGAAGTAAAACAATATTTACAATTAGACAAATTAACAGAAGCTATGTTTTTTGTAGCAGGAGAATTATTTAATTTTAAATTCACCCCTGTTAAAGAAGGTACCGTAGCTGTTTTTCATGAAGATGTAAAAGTATGGGAAGTAAATGACAAAACAAGTGGAGAACATATAGGGTTATGGTATTTAGATCCTTTTGCCAGAACAGGAAAGCGATCTGGAGCATGGGCGACAACCTACAGAAGTCATACTACTTTTAATGGTAAAGAAACCGTACTTGCTTCTAACAATTCTAATTTTGTAAAACCTGCTCCAGGAGAACCTGTATTAGTATCCTGGGATGATGCCACTACATTTTTTCATGAGTTTGGTCATGCATTACATTTCTTTGCTTCAGAAGTAAGGTACCCAACTCTTGATGGTGGAGTTAGAGATTACACAGAGTTTCAATCGCAATTATTAGAACGTTGGCTATCTACAGATAAAGTAATAGATAATTACCTTGTACATTATAAAACAGGAGAATCCATACCTAAAGAATTAGTAGCCAAAATAAAAAAATCCTCAACTTTTAATCAAGGTTTCGGAACTACAGAATATTTAGCTTCGGCAATTATGGATATGAAATTACATATGGCGGATCCTGCAAATATAAACGTAGATACTTTCGAAAAAGAAACTCTGGCAGAGCTAAATATGCCTAAAGAGTTGGTAATGCGCCATCGCACACCACATTTTGGACATGTATTCTCTGGCGAAGGATATGCAACTGCATATTATGGATACATGTGGGCAGATGTACTTACCGCAGATGCTGCAGAAGCTTTTGCTGAAGCCCCTGATGGTTTTTATGACAAAGAAGTAGCAAAAAAGCTGGTAAAATACCTTTTCGCTCCTCGTAATGCTATAGATCCTGCAGAAGCGTATCGAAAATTTAGAGGACGTGATGCTAAGATTGAAGCATTAATGAAAGACAGAGGTTTTCCTGTACCTAAATAACATACACGCTCTTACACGCAGAAAAACTATTCTAAAACTCAAAACAAACTCCTCCAACTTGGGGGAGTTTGTTTTTATTTAAAATGATCTCCTCCTATTAATAATGAATCCTATGTTCAAATGCTATACATCTAGGAGTTCGTTTAATTATTCAGATTAGGTTATAATACCATTTCTCAATTAAAAATACTGTTATATGATTTAGTCACATATTCAAA
>CAYGUC010000023.1:0-26487 GCA_964353005.1 uncultured Flavobacteriaceae bacterium
AGATCATCTGTATAGTCTTCGACTAAAGTCTTTTGTAAATAATCTTTCTCCTGCTTTTCTAATCGTCTTTTTAAACCAAAAAGATCTGTTTCTAAAACCTTGTTATTTGGATATCTCTCTTTGGTATCTTTTGTTAACACGGGCAAAGCAGGTTCAAATAAATATTCAGTAAGGTGCTGATTTAATTCCTGAGCAAATCCATATCTTTTGCCAAATTGATAAGAGTATAACTTGATAATAGTACCAGAAGTAAATGTTTTATTGTGTAGTTTTAAATCAAGAGATTCTATATTAAATGAAGGTATCTTGTCATCGATTACTAAATATTCATACCATGTATTTTTGATAGTAAGCTTATCTTCTTTAGTCAAGGGATGTTGTCTGACTAAAGTGAAACCAAAATCGCCTATTTTGTTATAGCGTTTAGAAGCAATTAATTGATAACCATTTTTTCCACAAAATACAATAGCTCCACTACCACCCATATTATATTTGCCTTGTACAAACGGAATTTTGTTTTTGTTCCCTTTCATAAGAGATAGAAATGTCTCTTCAAACATTTCAGGAGGTTGTCCTTCACCATTATCATAAATGATCACAGCAGTATCATCAGTAGGACCATCTGCAATGATCTGTATTTCTTCTGCTTGTTTTCGTCTATTAGATTGAATGTCCCAATTATTTTTAGTGTAAAATAATGCAACAGCTTCATCCATTGATTTTGGGGCTTCCTTTGATTCAGGATTAATTCCTGCTTCATAACATTTTTTCATAAGCGTGGCATCAATAGAATTGGTTACTTTTTCGATAAGTGCTGCAACTGGTGAAGATTGTTGATTTTCTATAATACCATAATTACTTTCAATTCCTCCTAAATGTTTCCAATTATTATTTTTAAAAACAGAAGGTTTATTATTTATAATTTCTAAAACGGCAGTTTCTGTCTTTGCGGAGAAAAGTTCCAAAAAAAGTTCTTTCATAAAATCTAATCTATTAAATCTTTATAAACATAGAAACTTATCCTGTAATGCTGTTACGGAAAACCATAAGGCTTATTTGCTTAGGAGAAGTATTAGTGTAAATTATGATTTTTTGATCAATTATAATAAAGAGGAGCACATGTTTTATAAAAAAAAAATACTTCATGAATCGTAGCACTTTTAATGCTAAAATAACATTTGTGCTTGATCTATAAAATATCAACGATTGGTCTTGACCTCCATTAAAATGTATGACCTATGTATGACCCCAAACAAAAAAGCCGACTCGTTAAAGTCGGCTTTTCCTTTGCTGTGCGGGCGGGGAGACTCGAACTCCCACACCTCGCGGCACTAGATCCTAAGTCTAGCGTGTCTACCAATTCCACCACGCCCGCATTACAATCTTTTACAATACTTAGGACTTTTTGTAAAAGTGAGTGCAAATATACACAATATGTATAAAAAGCAAAGAACTTAAATTATTTTTTTTAAATAATATTAAAAGTAATTAGTAGTTACCCTTGTCAGCCCTTGATTTTAAGATAAAAACGAAAAGACTAATAAGTGTTTTTTTTATTTTATAATTCAGATTTCAATTGTTGAACTAATTTTTTAGACGTTTCAGTATGCATTCTTTCTAGAGCATCAATCATTTTAAGTTTAGTTTCCTTATTATATATAGGAGGTTTGTTTTCCTCTTCAAAATTATATCCCGCTTTGGTAAATAGGTTATCCGACCAAGTATTCCGAATACAATCTATAACCAAATGTATACGATCGGTTAAACCACTGTTCTCTACTCGGTGAGGAAGATTAAAATTTCCATACCAACATTCGCCTGCAGCCATTGGCACCAATGTATTATTAATATAAAAAAGGACATTAGGGTTTGTTGTAATAGGAATATGTATTCTAAAAAATCCATCTTCATACCCTAAATTAAGATCGGTATGTTCTTTTATTTGACTATTGGGCGAAAGGTTTAATAAACGAATAGATTCTTTTTCACACTCAAAAGAAGAAATTATTTTTTTAAAGTAAGAACAATTATCGAGTAATGAGGTGTTTTTGTAATTATTTATACCAGTAGAATGAGCATATATTTGACCTGTTTCTCCAGTAAGGGATCTAAGAGCTATAGATTTCCATTGTCCCGAATAATCTTTTGTATTATAATGAGGTACAAATAGTTTGGACTTGCAAATATACAAGTCTTCCAAAAGAAGTTTTTTAGAAAACAAAAAAGGAATCTTTAAAAATATATTTTCCATAAAAGGATAGATTGTTTATACTACCAAATTACTTCATTTTTACTATTTTTAGGCAGAAATAAATTCAATTTCATGCAAAATATAAACTCTTACGTTCAGGAACATAAAGATCGATTTATAAATGAACTTCTTGAACTTCTTAAAATTCCATCTATTAGCGCCGATAAAGCCTATAAAGATGATGTGATTAAAACAGCAGACGAAGTTAGTAAACGCCTTAAAGATGCAGGGTGTGATGCAGTAGAAATATGCGAGACACCTGGATATCCAATAGTATATGGTGAAAAAATTATAGATAAAAATTTACCAACAGTTTTAGTATATGGGCATTATGATGTGCAACCTCCAGATCCGATAAATTTATGGGATAGCCCTCCTTTTGAGCCTGTGATTAAAAATACAGAGATTCATCCTGAAGGGGCAATTTTTGCCAGAGGATCTTGTGATGATAAGGGGCAAATGTATATGCACGTTAAAGCATTAGAGATTATGACAAAAACTAACCAATTACCCTGTAATGTAAAATTTATGATAGAGGGAGAAGAAGAAGTTGGAAGCAAGAGTCTAAGTTGGTTTGTAGAACGTAATCAAGAAAAATTAGCTAATGATGTAATTTTAATTAGTGATACAGGCATGATTGCTAAAGATGTTCCTTCTATTACTACAGGATTAAGAGGGCTCAGTTATGTTGAAGTTGAGGTAACAGGACCCAATAGAGATCTACACAGTGGTTTGTATGGAGGGGCTGTAGCAAATCCCATCAATATATTAACAAAAATGATTGCATCTCTGCATGATGATAACAACCATATAACCATTCCTGGCTTTTATGATAAGGTAGAAAATCTCTCAAGCGAAGAGCGAGCAGAAATGGCAAAAGCACCTTTTTCTCTGGATGCCTATAAAAAAGCTTTAGATATTAAAGCAGTATATGGAGAAGAAGGATACACAACTAACGAACGTAATTCTATTCGACCAACATTAGACGTTAATGGGATTTGGGGAGGATATACAGGAGAAGGAGCTAAGACCGTTATTGCCAGTAAAGCATATGCTAAAATTTCTATGCGATTAGTCCCTAATCAGGATTGGATAGAGATAACAGAGCTATTTAAAAAACATTTTGAAAGTATAGCTCCAGATGCGGTAACTGTAAAAGTTACGCCACACCATGGAGGACAAGGTTATGTTACCCCAATAGATAATATTGGGTACAAAGCCGCTAGTAAAGCATATCAAGATACATTTGGTAAAACTCCTATCCCGCAACGTAGTGGAGGAAGTATACCTATTGTTTCTTTATTTGAAAAAGAATTAAAAAGTAAAACTATTTTAATGGGATTTGGTTTAGATAGTGATGCAATACATTCTCCTAACGAACATTTTGGGGTTTGGAATTACTTAAAAGGAATAGAAACAATTCCTCTTTTTTATAAATATTTTACGGAATTAAATAAATAATAGAATACATTAATTATAAAAAAACATCCTTTATTAGGATGTTTTTTTTTATGCTGTTTTTTAAAGAAGATAAAATGTGTTTTACTTCTGTTTATGTAATAATTTATAGTTTTTTTTAATTTTTTAATAGAATAAAAGCTAAAATAATAGAAGATAGGTAATATAGTACAGTGTTTGGTTATTATAGTATGACTCTAAGCAGATAGATAGTATTATTTTTATCTCAACTAAAACACAAACTATAAATATTTATGAAAAACAGAAACTTTTTTTTAGCAATTTTGTTGTGCGGTTATTTCACAACTCTTTTTGGGCAACAGCCTGTAGATGCTAAAAAATGCCAAACCCAAAATGCCAATGAATATAATTTTTTGGCAAACCCCAAGGCAAGAACTGAAAATGAAAACTTTAATAAGTTTACTAAAAGCTTTGTTCAGAGTAAATCATTTTCTCAAAAAGCAGCAGAAACCTATACAATACCAGTCGTTGTACATGTATATGGTACAGTACAGAATGGTAAAACAGTAAATTATGACAAGATACAAGGGGCACTAGATGCTCTTAACAAAGATTTTAATGGGCTTAATGATGATTTTAATACGATTGATCCAGTTTTTGACGGGCGTAAATCTACATTAAGCATAAAGTTTGCTTTGGCAAAAATTGATCCTAATGGAGGTAGTACCAACGGAGTAATTATACACCCTGTAGCATCTGGTATGGGTAATTATAACAGTCCCGTTGTAGCAGCAGATGGTTGGGATAATTATAAATACATGAATGTTTATATTACAGCAGATCTTTATGGAGATGGTGCTTCTACTAATTCAGGAGTAGCATGGTATCCAGATACTACCATGTCTAATGAAAACATAGCAAGAGTAGTATATAATGGGCAATATTTACATGGTAATACCAGTAAAGAATTTGCATCTGTTTTTACACATGAGTTTGGTCATTGGCTTAATTTGATACATACTTTTGAAGGTGGTTGTAATGACCCAAATGGAGATTATGTAAATGATACACCAAAAGAAGATACAAATTCTGGAGACGATGGATGTGTTGTTGGAGCTAGTGATTGCGGGAATTTGATTAATTATGAAAATTACATGGGGTATGACGCGGCCGCAGGTTGTGCAAAAATGTATACGCAAGGTCAGGTAAGCAGAATGTTAGCAGCATTACAGCATCCGTCAAGAAAACCTTTATGGCAGCCAGCTAACCTAATCGCTACTGGTGTTAATTTAAATGGAGCTACCCTTATAGTCGCTAACAGCACGGTAGAAGAATCTTTAGATAATAATGGTACTCTGGTAGATGATTCTTATGATATTGATATTCAAAATGGGACATTTTCTTTAAATTCAGGAACTCTTACACAAGGAACACACTTTACTTCTAGTCTTCCTCAAGGATTTTCACCAACAATAACAGTAATTAGTAATACAAAGTTGAGAGTAAGATTTAACGGGACAACTACTAATCACACTACTGCAAATAATGCAGCAGGAACAATTACACTAAAAAACGCTATTGTTTCTGGAGGAACAAATGCCTTAAATTCAGACAAAGTTTCTTTTAACTTTTCTTTTTATGATCCTTATGAGGTGGTGTATGTAAATAATGATGACTATACAGCAAATGCTACAACAACATGGACCCCTTTTAGAATAACAGGAGCAGACAGTAATTCTTTCGGAACCTTTTTTGAAAATAATGCTTTAAAATTAGAAACGTACCAAAAAGCATTAGTTTGCTCATCAGGAACAAGAAACCCTTTGCCAATTGCAGAAAATACATTAATATCTTCACAAAGTAGTTGGGTTAATGGAGGAGCTTATCCAGATTTACATGTAATTAGAGATGCAAGTTATACTGCTTGGGATGGAAAAACTGCTTATATAGGGTTTCAATTAGAAATATATTCAGGAAAAACCAATTATGGGTGGTTTAGAGTTCAGGTAAATGCAAATGGAACTTCTTATACTTTATTAGATTATGCATATAGCACAGAGCCTTTTGGAGCGATTAAAGCAGGAAGTAAAGTGTGGAACGGTGGAAATAATCCTACATGTAATGATGGTGTACAAAACGGAGATGAAACTGGTATAGATTGCGGAGGATCTTGTACCCCATGTAATACGAATGTTATCTATTGTGATGCAAATGCAAACAGTTCTTCCGATGAATATATAAGTAGAGTTCAGTTAGGAGCAATAGATAAAACATCTGCAGCAGGTGCAGGGGGATACAGCGATTTTACATCGATTTCCACAAATCTTTCTAAAGGTGGAACAAATACTATAACAATAACACCAACTTGGGTATCAACAATATATTCAGAAGGGTATAGTGTGTGGATTGACTATAATCAAGATGGGGATTTTGCAGATGCAGGAGAGCAAGTATGGAGTAAATCTGCATCAAAAGACACTTCGGTAAGTGGTAGTTTTACAGTTCCATCTCAAGCTAAAAATGGAAATACAAGGATGAGGGTAGCAATGCAATATAATGCAATACCATCATCATCATGTGGCTCTTTTAGTTATGGAGAAGTAGAAGATTATACAGTCTCTATAGGAGGTGGTTCTAACCCAACGTGTAGTGATGGTATCCAAAATGGAGACGAAACAGGAGTAGATTGTGGTGGTTCCTGTACTCCTTGTACAAACAATGGTACTGTAGTATATGTAGATATGCAAGACAGAACGGCTAGTGCATCAAAAACATGGGATTTTTTCAGGATAGAAGCAGGAGATGATAATGGATTTGGAGCTTGGTATAGCAATAACTCTATAAGATTAGTTACTTATAATAAAGATGTAGTATGTGAAGGTACTACAAGTAATGTAACCTTTATAGCAGAAGGTGCAGTAGTTGGTGCATCTAGTAATTTTGTTGCTAACTCTAATAGCTATGTGGTTGGTTCCTCCTCATATACAAATTGGAATGGGAAATCAGGTTATATAGGGTTTACTTTTAAAATTAACGGAAATACCCATTATGGGTGGTTTTATGCTACTGTTGCCAGTGATGGATTGTCCTATACTATATTAGATTATGCGTATAATACCACTCCAAACCAAGGCCTTGTGACTAAAAGAAATACAGTGTTAAGAAAAGGAGCTTCGGAAAATTTGATTACAGTCTATCCTAATTCATTTACAGAAACTATTAATGTGGATCTAACAAAATTAGGAAATGATAAATTTACAATAGGCGTATATGATATCTTAGGAAGACTTATTTCTTATAAAGAATATAATGTAAATCCAGGGGTGGTATCTTTTGGAGAAAAAATCACAAATAAAGGGAATTATTTTGTGAAATTTAAATCAAGTACGACCTCAGAAATACACACTATAGTGAAAAAATAAATTCGCTTAAGTATTTGTTTTAAAAATAACTACCTGAAATTAAAATAGAGATTAGTCTCTTTGTTTTAACTTTTTTCAGGTAGTTTTTTTGGTTATATGAAATTTTATTCTACATTTGTAGAGTAAGGTCTAATAATGTAGAACAATGCGATTGTCAAAAACGGAAGAACAAGTAATGCAGTATCTTTGGAAACTGGATAAAGCTTTTATGAAAGATATACTAGATGCTTTTCCAGAGCCTAAACCTGCAACTACCACTGTGGCTACGTTATTGAAAAGAATGACAGATAAAGGATTTATTGATTATAAATTATATGGTAAGTCAAGAGAATATTATCCGCTAGTAAAAAAAACAGACTATTTTTCTAAACATGTAAATGGATTAATAAAGAATTTTTTTAATGATTCGGCATCTCAATTTGCTTCCTTTTTCACATCAGAAACTAATTTATCCACTACAGAATTAGAAGAGCTTAAAAAAATAGTAGACCAACAAATTCAAAAGCAAAAAAAATGATTGTTTACGTACTAAAATCATCTCTGTGTATAGCCTTGTTATGGGGGTTTTATGCATTGTTTTTAGAACGAGAAAACATGCATCATTTTAAAAGATTTTATCTAATTTTTAGCTTGGTATTTGCCTATACAATACCGCTACTTACTTTTACCTATACAACAAATATAGTCGATCTTCAAGAAAATCTGCAACAACCAATTACTTATGTAACACAAGTAAAAGAGATACCACCGCAAGAATCTTCTGTACATTATCTTTTAGTAATTTTATGGAGCATTTATGCTATTGGGGTTTTAATTTTTGCAATTCGGTTTATAAAAAATATCCATAATTTGATCGAAAAAGTAAGGAGGAATGAAAATTTAAAAGAACTTTCGCATACCAACGTACTTCTTAAAAAGGCAGTTGTGCCATATACTTTTTTAAAATACATATTTGTTTCTAAAAAAGAATTTCAGACCCAAGCAATTCCAAAAGAAGTTCTCTTACATGAAAAAACTCATGTACAACAAAAACATACTTTGGATATTTTATTTGTAGAGATTTTACAAGTTGTTTTTTGGTGTAATCCAATGTGGTTTTGGATAAAAAAATCAATTAGATTAAATCATGAATTTCTTGCAGATCAAACAGTATTACAACAACAATTCTCCATTCATCAATATGTAAATTTACTTGTTAATTATCCAAACAGTGCTAATCATACTGTGTTAACAAGTGCTATTAATTATTCATTAACCAAAAAACGAATCGTTATGATGTCAAAACAATTTTCTAAAACAAGAGTAGCAGCGAGATTGCTACTACTTTTACCAATTTTGTTTACCTGTATGTTACTTTTTAATAATAAAATTGTAGCACAGCAAAAAAACATAAAACACACAAAAACAGTAACATCCACACATCCTGATAAAAAAATCAGGATCCGAGTTAAAAATGAACAAATTACCGTTAATGGTACCGCTACGCAGTTACAAGGTTTTGCAAATACGATAGACGAGTTAACAAAGCAGTGGAAAGATAATGAGCTAACTGAATTTCAATTTGATGTACAGATTATGAATTCAGAAGATAACTTTGTTGAACAACTCAATCAAGCATATAGAAATACAAGGTTATATAAGATGAATCCAGATGGTCATGATCTGGTTCCGCCTCCACCGCCGTTACCATCTGCATCAAAAACTAGAAAAGGAGAAAAAAACATACTTTTGCCACCATCACCAAAAGTAAAAAAAGGAGAACAAAGTAACATACCAATGCCGCCAACACCTCCAAAAGCCCCATCTAATCTATCACAAAGTGAAATAGATGAAATAGAACAAGCAATTATTGAAGCAGAACAAGCTAGGATAGAGGCAGAAATCGAGAGGAGAATTGTCATAGAGCAAGCTTCTGTAGAAAGAGAAAGATCTTTAGCAGAAGAGGCACAAATAGATGCCGAGCAAGTAAGGGCTATTGCTATGATAAAAGTACAGGAAGCTAGGGAAACCGCTTTAGAAGCAGCTCAAGATGCCAGAGAGATTGCTATGGAAGCAGCTTATAGATCTCAAGAGAGAGCTCACAGAGTGAGAGAAGAAGGAATGAGACGAGCAGAAAAATCAAGAGAAATGGCAAGAGTTCATGCAGAAGAAGCCAGAAAACATGCAGAAAAAGCGCGAGAAAAAGCGATGAAAGAAGCTAGAAAAGCCCGCGATGAGGTAAGGAAAGAGGCTGAAAAAGCTAGAAAAGAAGCACGTAAAGTTATGGAGGAAGCTAGAAAAGAGGCTGAGAAATCGAGAGAAAAAGCTAGAAAATCAAGAAAAGAGTAAATAATCGACGCTGTTTCATTGAGTACATACCTTAAAATAGGCGCTAAGACACAAAGTGTATTCTAATATCTTACTGAGGTTTTGTTCCCGTAGGTTTGGTCTCCAAAATAAAATATACTTTCAGAAGCATCTCGTGAGCTGACTTCGAGGTTATTCACTCCTACTTAAAAGCCTCGTTTCTACGAGGTTTTTTTTGCAACATTTACTTATAAATCAGCGTTATGTATGTATTCATCATCAAAAAACCCTTAGATTATGTTAAAACGTTTTTTTATTTTATGCTCAGGAGCAGATGCAGATATATTAGCCGATAGCTCTGTTGGCGAACAAAATAAATATGCAGGCATAGGAGCTACTGTTTTCTTTACTGCTGTCATGGCTTTTATTGCTGCTAGTTATGCATTATATACAGTATTTGATAATTATTTTACCGCAGCTTTCTTTGGTTTGATCTGGGGATTGTTAATCTTTAACTTAGATCGATTTATAGTTTCTACTATTAAGAAAAAAGATAATTTTATGGACGAATTACTACAAGCTTCTCCCAGAATTATTTTAGCAATAATTATTGCTGTAGTCATTTCTAAACCATTAGAACTAAAGATTTTTGAGAAAGAAATTGATAGAGTGTTATTGGAACAAAAAAACGAATATACCTTAGCAAATAAAGAACAAATTGCAACCCAATATACTCCTGTAATTACTACACTTGATTCTGAAATTGGTGCTCTTAAACAAGAAATTATTATCAAGGAAACAGAAGTAAATACCCTTTATGAAACTTATATAGCAGAAGCAGAAGGAAGAAAAGGTACCGAAATTATAGGAAAAGGGCCAGTGTATAAAGAAAAGCGAGATAAACATGATACTGCTTTGGCAGAATTATCAGAATTGAAAAAAGGAAATTTAGAAAAAATAGTCGCTTTAGAAACTCAAAAAACAGAATTAGCTGCAAAATATGAAGATCACGTAAGTGCATCACAACCAATTATTAATAATTTTGATGGCTTAATGGCACGAGTTACTGCTCTAAACAAGTTACCTTGGTTGCCTTCATTTTTTATCTTTTTATTATTTCTGGCAATAGAAACTTCTCCAATTTTTGCAAAACTACTCTCTCCTAAAGGAGAATATGATTTTAGATCTGCAGATCTGGAAAACGAAGTAAAAACCTGGGTAGCACAAAAAGAAGGGCAGAGAAAAACAATGCTAGAAACAGATCATGCCATTAATGATAAAGTATATGGAGATCTTACTGAAGAAGAAGAATTATACACGTATAAGAAAAAAATAGCCCGAGAGATGATGAAAAAGCAACAAGACGCTTTTTATAAAAGACAGACAGGGATTTTATAATATTTGATATGTCGTTAAAAAAAAGTAGAAGCTATACTATAGTTTCTACTTTTTTTACGACATTTTAGATAAAAACGATATGTGCTATCCGTAGAAAAAGATTGTGAATATATATTCTATTCTTCGGGCACTAAGAGATGTGATATTTGTAAAGTGTTCTATCCCATATATGGGGTAACTACTTCTTGTTCAAAAATTTCTAATTCGGCCTATCTTCACAAACCTCTACTTCAGCCCACCCATCTATTGTATACTCTAAAACTATATGACAACATGGACCACTTACATCTCCACACTCCTTCTTAAATACGGCTGGTATTCCTCCTCCTTTAATTTGCTTTTGTTCTTCTCTGTTTAAAGCTTTTCCTAAGTTTAACAACGATTTTTTCATGAATACTAATAATTTAAAAATAATTAATTACCTGAACATTTAATGACACTCAAGGTTTGTGTCAGTTTAGCCAAACTTTATTTGCTTTTCATGCAAATGATTTAGTTTTAATCCCCATTGTGGAGTTTAATTCTCGAGGATTGCCTCGAAAACAAAATATATTTTTGGAAGCATACCTCGTGAGCTTGCTCCGAGGGTATTGATTTTGATAAATATTAATAGAATTTGTTTTTTTAGGTGTTTAGCGTGTTTTTTGGTTTTTTATATTAAATTTTATGTAGATTTATGCAACTTATTTTAACCAAAAATAAGAGTAGAAATCGTACTGTAGCAAAAGGAATAACTTAGGATTTATAAATCTTGACCACTATATTTATAAATCTTAACCACTATTTTTAAAGAGTCCATGATCCATTAAAATTTACAAATAAGAACCAATACTTCCATTAGGACGATTGGTAACATCCTAAAGCATTTATTTGCAATAGAATCGAATTCATAAAAAGTAGAATTATAACATTGTTTTGGTAAAGCACGATTTTTTTCTTTGTTATTTTTTTCTAGTCTAGAGTATGTTTTATTACTTTTTCGCTAAACAATCGATTAGAACTTAATTCAATATTTTTTAAGATTTTTTTGTGATTTACGATTAAGATTATGTCTCATTATACGGTTATCCCTTATATTGCAAAAGATATTTATAAGCACAGTATTCAAATATAAAAATGAAAGATATTTATTGTATTATTTTACTTTTTATAAACCTGCTTTTCATTTCTGGAAAAGGAACAGGAAATATTTTAAAAGAAGAATTTGAGGAGAACAGATATTCGGTATTAGATTCTTTAAATCACAAAACCTTTGAGGAATTACGGTCCCTTTTTATTAAGAATTATAAAGACTCTGTAATTACAAAAAAACTATCTAACACCTATCTTAATAGGGCAAAAAAGAATATGGATAGCATTGAAATAGCAAATGGATATCGAATGTTTTTTGAAATTAATGTAAATACCCCAGAGGTTGCTTTGCTGTACACAGATTCTATGATCGGTATTACCAAAGGAGTTAAAAATGAATACTATCCAGCAAGAGGGTATCTTTTAAAAGGATATCTTTTACAAAGATTAGAACGATATAATGAAGCTTTAGAATCATATTTATTTTCAAAAAAATATGCAGAGGCTAATAAGAATATGGGACATATTATTGCGATAAGGCATAATATTGCAACGCTTAAAACTACTCTGGGAAAAGATCACGAAGCTTTAAATACGTACAAGAAAAATTTAGATCTTTTAGTTACTCAGGATACTATCAACGAATTTAGGTCAGAGTATATAGCAACTCTCTATAAATTATCAGACAGCTACAATCGATTACAGAAATATGATACCGCGCATTTTTATTTAAAAAAAGGGATTGCAACTACTTTGTCAGGAAATAGGCCTCAATATTATTCTAATTTATTATCCTCCTATGGAATCAATAGTTATTATAGAAAAGAATATACTATTGCGTTAGATAGTTTAAACAAATCCTTAACCCTGTCCAAAGAAAGCCCTTATGGAGATATTCTTGTTACCTATTTATATTTAGGAAAAACATTGTTGCAATTAAAACAGGAAGAAGAAGCTATAGGATATTTAAAAAAAATAGACTCTGCGGTACAGGTATCCAATTATGTTTTAGAAACAAGAGAAGCATTCACTTTACTGATAGATTATTATAAAAAGAAAGATGATAAGATTAATCAGCTAAAAACAATGGAAAAGCTGATAAAGTTGGATAGTAGCTTTACTGCAAAATCTAAAAAATTACATATAGATATTGTAAAAAAATATGATAATATACAACTTATTAAAGATAAAGAAGAATTAATAGCTTCTATAAAGAACCATAGCAAAGGGACTATATACCAATTATGGATTTTTAGTGGATTAGCGATTGTATCCATAAGTCTAGGTTATTTTTATTATTATAAAAAGAGAAAAAGGAGCTACGAAAAAGAATATAAAGAAAAATTACTAGATGCAGAAAATCTTAATAAAAAGAAAATAAAGAGAACAAAAGATATTGAGTTGGCACCAGAATTAAGGGTTGAAATTTTAAAAAAATTAGAAGAATTTGAACAAAATCTGTTTTTTTTAAAAAATGATGTAACCATGGCAACAGTTGCTAAAAAGTTAAAAACAAATTCAACATACTTATCTAAGATTATTAATATAGACAAGAAAAAAAACTTTGCAAATTATATTAATGATTTGCGTATAGAGTATTGTATGGACCAAATAAAAAACAATAAGAAATTTAAGCAATATTCAATAACATCTATGGCCAATGAAGTAGGTTTTAATAATATACAATCTTTTGTTAAAGCTTTTTATAAAAAAAATGGATGTAATCCTGCTGAGTATATAAAAAACATTGATAATTAGATATTTATAGGTGTTTATAGATAAAATAAAGTACTATAGATTTATAAATTTTAACCAAAACATAGAAGAACAATTTAGCAAAAAAATATTTTATTAAGTATATTTAATCACTCACTTACATTTAAAGCAAATTTTATTATGAAGACAAACAAAAAAAGGAACATCAAATTAGAAAAAATTAAAGTTTCCAAACTTAATGGCCAAAGTAAAACAGCAGTAAAAGGAGGAAATGCAGATATTGAAGGATGTAGTAATGTAGGAGGACTTCTGTCTTTAATTAACGGTAGTGATGGAGGGTGTGTCTACTTAAATGATTAATATTAGTTGGTAGAAATTAATTTGTTACAGAAAAATAAAAAAAATAGGGAATTGCTATTTTTTTAGGATAGTTCCCGATAATCAAATACATCTATTTTATATTTGATTATCGGGAACTATTATTATAAAGATATTCCAAAAGGATCCTTTATAGAGTGTGCGGGTTGCGTAAACCATTTAGGACCTTCTTCTGTCATATAGATATGATCCTCTAATCGTATACCAAATTTATCAGGCACACATATCATAGGTTCATTACTAAAACACATACCAGGTGCAAGAATTGTGTCTTCATGCCTGGCTATGTAAGGCCATTCGTGTATGTCTAAACCGATTCCGTGGCCTGTTCTATGCGGCAGTCCGGGGATTTTGTAATCTGGCCCAAGACCATTAGCTTCGAGAGTTTTTCTGGATGCATTGTCGATTACAGCACAGGGTTTTCCTAATTTAGCAGCTTTAAATGCAGAAAGTTGCGTCTCCTTTTCGAGATTCCATATTTTACGTTGTTCCTCATTAATTTCACCATATACATAGGTTCTGGTAATATCGGATATGTAGTTATGCAAAACACAACCTGTATCGATCAAAACCATTTCATTTTCTTCCAGATTTTTTGGGGTTTTTACTCCATGCGGAAAAGAAGAATCTACACCAAACAATACAATACAAAAATACGAGCCAGAAGATATACCATATCGTTTATGCGCTTCGTTAATAAAATCTATAACCTCTTTAGCACTTATTCCTGTTCTTAATATTCGTGCAGCAGCTTTTTGAACCTCTAACGTTATATCCATAGCGGCTTGCATAATAGCAATTTCTGAAGGGGATTTTATCATTCTGCAACCAGCAGTAACGGGTTTTGCATTAATTAGCTCGTAGGTTGCCGGGATTACTTTTAAAATTCCGTCGATTACAAAAAACGGAGTAGCCTCATCCATTGCAATTTTTCCTTGGGTTATATTTTTGCTTCTAAGAATTTCTAAATATAATCCGTAAGGATTCTCATGTTCTTCCCAACAATGAACAGGACCCTTTACTACCATAAAATCCAGGATAGTGCCTTTTTCAAATTGAGGAGCTATATAGTGCACCTCTCCATTAGAAAACAGTAATGCTCCTACCATTCGCTCACTAGGATTCCATTTTGTACCTGTAAAATAAAATAAATTGGTTCCTGCATGAAGATACACTACAGGTATTTCCTGCTGCTTCATAAGCTCGCAGGCTTTGTGTATTCTAATTTGAAATTCTTCTTCTTGAATAGGTTGTACAAGATGAGCTTTTGGCTGTATAGCATTTAATTCTATTTCGATGGTAGAACCACCTATCCCTAATGCGTTCATAAATTAGTGTTTGTAGTAAATGGTTATGTGTTTATTAATTCTTCAATTTCGTCTATTTCAATCGGCATTGCTTGCGTAAGGTTTATATTTCCTGTTTCGGTAATTAAATAGTCATTTTCTAGTCTACAACCAATACCTTCTTCGGGAATATAAATACCAGGTTCGCAGGTAAGTACCATTCCTGGTTCTAAAACTTTAGAATATAAACCTACATCATGCACATCTAATCCAAGATGATGCGCAGTACCGTGCATAAAATATTTTTTGTACAAAGGTTTTTCGGGATCTTGATTAGCAATATCAGAAGCTTGCAATAAACCAAGGGCAATAAGTTGTTCTTCGACTAAAGCTACCATCTGTTTTTCATAATCAGCAGGAAGAATACCTGGTTTTAGTAACTGACTCCCTTTTTTTAAACAATAAAGCACAGAAGAATACACTTCTTTTTGTCGTTTAGAAAATTTACCATTTACAGGAATACAACGTGTAGTATCACTATTATAATTGCCGTAGCAAACGCCAAAATCTAATAATATCATATCTCCTTCTTTACAAATACTATCATTCGTATTATAATGTAAAGCACAGGCGTTTTTTCCTGACGCCACAATAGGTTTAAAGGCATGTCTTGTACCCCCGTTTTTAATAAGCATATACGTTAGCTCAGCTTCTAGCTCATATTCTTTACAATTTGGTTTTACTGTTTTAAGTACCCTATGAAAACCTTTAATGCTAATATCTACAGCTTTTTGTATTAATGTAATTTCTTCATCAGATTTAATAGGGCGCAAGGTTCGTGTAATTTTTGCAGCTCTGTAATATTGGTGCAAAGGATATTTTTCTTTGCACCAATTAATCCATCGGTCTTGTTGTGTTTGTTGGTTATGAGTAACTCGTTTTATATGCTCATTATGTCCTAAATAGAAACCGTCTGCTTCAAAAGCCATACTTTGAAGTATTTTTTCAAAATCATGAACCCATTCAATTCTATGAATGCCAGAAATTTTGGAAGCTTGTTCTTTGGTAAGTTTTTCGCCATCCCAAATTTTAATATGTTCATTGGTTTCTTTAATAAATAAAATTTCTCTATTTTCAGTCTTATAAGCATCAGGATACAGTACAACTATTGTTTCTTCCTGATCAATTCCACACAGATAAAACAGATCGTTGTTTTGGGCAAACCCCATTACATCATCTGCATTAGTATGTTTGATATCATTAGAGGTAAGGATAGCAATAGTACCATCCTTCATTTTGGAAACAAATTTTTTTCTGTTCTTTATGAATAAGCTATTGGGGATAGTTTGGTATCGCATATTAAAAAGTTCTATCTGGGTGAAAAGGGTTTAAATCTAGTGATAATTTTTTATTAGAAATGATTTCGGAAACTAATTTTCCAGTTACAGGCCCTAGACTCCACCCCATCATTGCATGACCTGTAGCAATGGTAAGGTTTTTATATGCTTTGGTTTTACCTATATATGGTAACCCATCAGGGGAGCAAGGTCTCAGCCCACAATCAGCACTGTCGATCTCTGGTTTTTCTAGATGAAGCCCGTTATAGTATGCTGCTGCTGATTTTGCAATTGCTTTTACTCTGGCAGGGTTGATATTATGGTTAATTCCGCCGATTTCCATAGTGCCTGCAAATCTTGTAAACCCATGCATAGGTGTCACTGCAACTTTGGCTTCTAATAAGATAGCAGGTGTTTCTATTCCTGTATGCCTATTGGTATTGATACTGTAACCTTTTCCAGCTTGGAGAGGTATTTTAATGCCTAATTTTTTGGTAAGTAATGAACTCCAAGAACCAGCAGCTATAATAACTTCGTCGGTTTTGATAGATCGATTATCTGTTTTTATTTCACTAATAGTGTTATTGGAAAAAATAATATCTTTTACTTCTTCATTGGTATAGAATGTTATCCCTTTTGATTTTAGGTATTGCACCATATCCTTCATAAACTCATTTGGAGTCATGTGAGCATCAGAGTCATAATATATCGCTCCTTTGATGTTTAGATCAACATTAGGTTCGTATTGTTTTACTTCTTCTTTGCTAAGATGTTTTACATTAAGGCCTTCTTTAATCCCTCTTTGCCCAACTTCCCATTCTTCTTCTCCTAATTTTTCGGTTTGGTATAGCATTAACAACCCTTTTCGGTCGTAGTGAAAATTAAAATCTTTAGAAGCTTTTAATTCTTCATACAATGATCTTCCTAAAAGGTTAATGTCTTTAATTACAGGAATTGCTTTTTCTACCTTAGCATTTGATGCGGATTTTTTAAAGGCCCAAGACCATTTTAAAAAATCTATATCTAATCTAGGCTTTACATAAAAAGGACTAGAGGAATTAAACATCCATTTTATTCCCTTGGTAATGATGCCTGGCGCTGCTAATGGAATAAAATGGCTTGGTGTAATGTATCCTGCATTAACAAAAGATGCCCCTTTGGTAATGTCAAATTTATCTATTATAGTTACCTGGTGGCCTTCTTTCTGTAAATAATAAGCAGAGCATAATCCTATGATTCCACCGCCGATGATGATGATTTCTTTATTCATAATTGTATACACTTCGACAAGCTCAGTGCGACATTTTATTATGTTTAATTTAGTATTTAATCCTTCTTTTTTTAGAATAGATTATTAATATTTCAAAATATAGTCTTGGCTATTGTATCTTGAAGTGATAGCTTTCTAGAGTTTTTTCTGGACACTAGTAAATATCTAAATAACCTGAAAACCATGTGCATAGGGATCATTTTCTTCGTCTATGATAATAGTATTATACCCATACACTTTTGCCCATCCTTGTATACTAGGTATTATGGCTTTTATACCAGCTAATTCTGTTTCTTCTTCAATTCTACCTATAAAGGTGCTACCTATATAACTTTCATGAATAAACTCTTCTCCTTTTTTTAGTTTTCCTTTGGCGTGTAGTTGCGCAATTCTAGCAGAAGTTCCTGTTCCACAAGGAGAGCGATCAATAGCTTTATCTCCATAAAAGACCGCATTTCTACCAGAAGAGGAGGGGTCGATTGGGTCTCCTGTCCATAGCATATGTGTTACATCTTTAATGGTATGGTTTTCTGGATGTATAAAAGCATTTGGATATTTTTTGTTAATACGTTCTCTTACTATCTGAGAGTATTGTATTAATTTACTTGCAGTAAAGTTATGTATGCCGCTAAAGTTTTTTTGCGGATCTACAATGGCATAAAAATTACCTCCATAGGCAACATCAAAGGTAAGTTCTCCTAACTCTGGGCAATCTATAGTCAATCCTTCTGCTGCCAAGTAAGATTTTACATTTTTAAGTTTTACCCAATCCACTTTTTTACCAGTTTGTTGGTATTCTATTTCTACCAGACCAGCAGGGGCCTCCATTCTAATTTTACCAGGAGTTTTTGGCAGGATTAATCCTTCTTCGATAGCAATGGTTATAGTTCCTATAGTACCATGACCGCACATGGGTAAACATCCAGAGGTTTCGATAAATAATATGGCGAAATCATTATCGGGATGGTGAGGTTCAAAAAGAAAACTACCACTCATCATATCGTGTCCTCGGGGTTCAAACATTAATCCTTTTCTAATCCAATCATATTCGGCAAGAAAATGTTGCCGTTTTTCACTCATCGTTTTTCCTATTAGATTTGGTCTTCCTGTAGTAACTACCCTTACTGGGTTTCCACACGTATGTGCATCAATACATTTATAGAGATTTCTTGCCATTTTTTGTTTTTTCAATATATCTGTTGATTCTATTTTCTAAAATAGAAAGTGTTACGGTTCCTTGTTCTAAGATTATTTCATGAAACTCCCTGATATCAAATGCATCTCTTAGTTCTTTTTCTGCTTTTTTACGAAGTTCTCTTATCTTTAATTCTCCAATTTTATAAGATAAAGCTTGACCAGGCCAAGAAATATACCGGTCTGTTTCTGTATGTATTTCATGCATGGATAATGCGGTATTCGATGCCATAAATTTGATAACCTGTCCTCTGTTCCAGCCTTTGGCATGAATACCAGTATCTACAACTAATCTACAGGCTCGCCACATTTCATAGGTTAGTTTTCCAAAATGCTCATAAGGAGTAGTATACATACCCATTTCTTCTGCGAGAAATTCTGAATATAACCCCCAGCCTTCTCCATAAGCAGATAGATACAAATCTTTTCTAAACTGCGGGATACTATCTCCTAGTTCATTATTTAAACTGCCTTGCAGGTGATGCCCTGGCACTGCCTCATGCACGGTTAGTGCGGGTAATGTGTATAATGTTCTGCTTGATAAATCATAAGTGTTCACCCAATAGTAACCAGGTTCTGTACTGTTAGCTTCTGTGCCTATATATCTACCACTAGTATATTTTGGAGCAATAGCATCTGGAACAGGAGCTACGCCATATGGTTTTCTTGGTAATGTTTTAAAAAAACGGGGTAGCTGCTCATCTGCTCTTTTTGCCATGTCTCTGGCAATCTTAAGTAATTCTTCTGGGGTTTCTGCATAGAATTGCTTATCTGTGCGCAGAAATGTAAAGAAGTCTGAAAAACTACCTTTAAAGTTTAGATCTTTTATGATTTGTTGCATTTGTTCATATATTCGTGCAACTTCTTTTAGGCCTATGGCATGAATATCTTCTGCGGTATATTTCGTACTTGTAGTATAAAAATTTATTCTATTTTGATAGTATGCTTTACCATTAGGGGTTTGAGATACCCCAAGAGTAGTTCTGGTTTTAAGGAGATATTCTGTTTCAAAAAATGTTTTTATTCTTTTAAATTCAGGAATAACTTTGTTTTTTATAACTTCTTTTGCTGCATTTAAAATAGAATCTTTTTGGTTTTGATGTAAGGATTCTGGTAAATTTTTAAAGGGAGAATAGAAATAACTTTCTTCCACATTTTCAACGATATGATCATTATAAGTAGATTCATATCCGTTAAAAATAACTCTGGGTTGCGAAATTCCTTTTTCGAGCCCTTCACGCAAATTTTTATAATGCTGATTGGCGAATTCTGGTATTGCATTAAGAGTGTTCAGGTACTCTTTAACTTGCATGTAATTAGTAAATGGTTTAACAATGTAATTAAGATTGTTATGAAAACCAGAATCGGATAGCAGGGGGTTTAAATAACTTTCAAAAGCATAAAAATCAATGCTTTGTTGTAATGTGAATTTTAATAACTCCAAAGATATTCTATCTGTTTCTTTCAGTAAATTCGCATCTATATTTTTAAGTTCTGTTATTTTATCTTTTGCAAACTCTGCTTCTTTTTTAAAATATTCTTTGGTGAAGAGTCCAAGTGGGTATATTTTTTTATCATACGCTTCTCTTTCTTCAGTTTGAGTTATAATAGTATGTAATTTTTCTTCTTCAGATACTTTTTTTATTTCTTGTTTGGTATTGTTACAACTACTGTTAATAAACAAAGTCAGTATCCCTAAAATTTTAAAAAATTTCATATTACATACATATTATAAATACCAGTTCTTATATTAATTCATTTAAAAAAAATAAGAACTGGTATGATTTAGAGGATTAAGATAGAAAATTATATTTTTCTATCGGTATGTTGACCGTCTATTACTCTCAAAATCTCTAATGGGTTTTCATTTTTAAGTTCGTCTGGTAATAAGTCGTTAGGCCAGCTTTGATAACTAAATGGTCGTACCCATCGTTTGATTGCATGAATTCCTACAGCGGTAAACCTACTATCTGTAGAGGCGGGATATGGTCCTCCATGAAGCATAGCGGGACATACTTCTACCCCAGTAGGAACACCATTAAAAATAATTCTTCCTACACGATTTTGCAGAGCTTCTATTACAGCGTTGTATTTTGCAACCTCTTCGTTTTCTGCTATAATAGTTCCAGTAAGTTGTCCTTCCAGATTATTTATTATGGTTTCAAGTTCTTTAGCATCCTGGCATTGTACCACCATAGAAAAAGGTCCAAATACTTCCTCGTGTAAGGTTTTATTTTTCAGAAATGTTTTTCCATCTACAGTAGTTACTGTTTGTCGTGCATAATTTGTTGCAACATCGTTATTAAATTCTGCGGTAACTGCTAAACCGTTTTGTTGCAATGCATTTGTTTTGTTTTTGTCGTAGTTGCCAATAATATTTGGGTGCAGCATACAAGAAGGTTCAATTTTTACTATTTCATCAGATAATACCTTTATAAAATCATCCAAAGACTCTCCTTTAATACCAAGGATAAGACCTGGGTTAGTGCAAAATTGTCCTGCTCCCAGAGTGATAGATTGTGCATAGGTTTTGGCTATTTCTTTTCCTCTTAAAGTAGTTGCTTGTGGTAGTATAACAACAGGGTTTACACTTCCCATTTCTGCAAATACTGGTATTGGTTCTGGTCGTTGTGAAGCTAGGTCAAACAAAGCTCTTCCTCCTTTAATGCTACCTGTAAACCCTACAGCTTTTACTTTTGGATGTTTAACAAGTTGTACGCCCACTTCTATACCAGCACTATTAAGGTTTGAAAATACTCCTTCTGGCATACCAGTTTTTTGGGCAGCCTTACTAATTGCAGAAGCTACTAATTCTCCTGTAGTGGCATGCATAGGGTGTGATTTTACTATCACGGGACACCCAGCTGCAAAAGCAGCAGCGGTATCTCCTCCTGCGGTAGAATATGCCAAAGGAAAGTTACTCGCTCCAAATACAACTACTGGTCCTAACGGAACTAACATTTTACGAATATCTTGTTTAGGTATAGGGTTTCTGTCTAGATCTGAAGTGTCTATAGTTGCTTCTACCCAAGAGCCTTCTGTTACCAAATCAGCAAAAGTTCTTAATTGCCCTACAGTTCTTCCTCGTTCTCCTTTTGCTCTTCCCTCTGGCAAGCCAGTTTCTGACATATATGCTTCTATCAAAATTTCATCTAGATTCAAAATTTCATCAGCAATAGCATTTAAAAAGTCTCCTTTCTTAGCTCCAGATACTTTTTTGAAAACTTCAAAGGCTTCAGTAGCTAGGGATACTGCTTTTTCAATTTCTTCTTCTGAAGCTTCAAAAAAAGTATGCTCATTTTCAATATTCAGCTTTGGATTAAAAGTTTTGTATGTTTTGTTTCCAGTAGCTAAGAGTTGATTTCCTATGTAATTTTTGCCTGTTATCATAATTTTTAATGATTTAATCTCTCATAGCGAGTTTTTACTTCTCTGAAGCTTCTTTAGAAAATAAAATATATTCTCAGAAGGATGCATCGTGAGTTTGCTCTGAGGTTGGTGATTATAAAATGAGTACTTGTAAAATTACTAAATGTTATATAGTATGTATAGTGATTAACATTTAATGTATTACTACATTTAGTTCTTTGTAATCAGGTAAAACAGGTCTTGTTTTCAAGCCTTTTTCAATAATTTCAAGGACTCTTTTACGTTCTTCACCAACAAGAGGTAATCTTGGAGCGCGAACATTTTCTGTGCCAATACCAGTAGCTACTTCTGCTAATTTTATATTTTGTACTAATTTAGCATTTATGTCTAACTCTAGTAGTGGTAAAAACCAACGATAAATAGCTATGGCTTCTTTAATTTTTCCTGCTTTTTGAAGTTCATAGATAGCTACAGTTTCTGCCGGGAAAGCATCTACTAATCCTGCAACCCAACCATCAGCACCCATTATTAAGCTTTCAAGTGCTAATGTATCCACACCACTAAGAATTTTTAATCGATCCCCAAATCTATTTTTAATTCGGGTAACGTTAGAAATATCTCGTGTAGATTCTTTTACTGCTTGTATGTTATCCAGTTTTAATAGTTCTTCAAACATGTCTAAGGTAACTTCAATTTTGTAATCTACTGGGTTGTTGTATACCATTATTGGTAAGTCTGTACTTTGAGCAACTTCTTTAAAGTAAACTAAGGTTTCATGATCTCCAGCATTATATCGCATAGGAGGGAGCATCATTAAACCAGAGGCACCATCTTCTTTTGCTTTTTGTGCAGCTTCTATCGCTCCTTTTGTGGTTTGTTCTGCAATGTTAATAATAACGGGAACTTTATTTTTAACGATGTCTACGGTGGTTCTTACTAAAATTCTTTTTTCATCATCACTTAATGTACTGGCTTCTCCAAGGGTTCCTCCAAGGATAATACCATGAACACCTGCTTCTAATTGAGCATTGATGTTAACTTCGAACATTTTTAAGTCTAAAGTATCGTCTTTTGTAAATTTTGTGGTTACTGCGGGCATTACGCCTTTCCAATCTATTACCATAATTGAGTTTTTTTTCAAAGATATTAGGAAACCTATGAAAGCGATATTTCAAAATTACCCAATACTGATACTATATTACCCTTAATTGAGGTGTTCTAATCATAAACCGAATAATATTGGTTATTTTCGATACATCAAAATAATTAACGATACATTTTACTCATATAAATCAGGCTTACAAATTTGATATTTAGATAAACAGTTAAAAACGTGTATAGATGAAAGTTTTACCTTTTAAAATCCCCAAAACATCTACAGATACGCTCATTGTTCAAGAGGATAAAGGTTTGATGTTTTATGATACTCTTCATCAGCATGAAGAGATTCAAATGTCTCTTATTGTTTCTGGAGAGGGTAGTTTGATTGTTGGAGATACTATTACAAATTATAAAGCAGGTGATCTTTTGGTATTTGGAAGTCAGATCCCACATGTTTTAAAAAGCCTTGTTACTACTGTAGATTCTTATATGATTTCTATTTTTTTTACAGAAAAATCTTTTGGCTCTGGCTTTTTTGAACTTTCTGAGTTTAATGACATTTCTAATTTTTTTAATAGTTTACCCTATGGTATTAGAGTCGTTTCTAAAAAGGAAGAATTAAAGGCACAGTTTTTAGAAATTCAAAAAAAGAAATCTAGATTGGATCGCTTTATGATTTTTTTAAAAATTTTGAAACTTTTTAGTAAAGCAGATACACAAACTATATCTTCTTCTATTACCAGAAAAAAATATACGGATAATGAAGGAAAGCGAATGGCAAATGTTTTTCAGTTTGTGATGAATAATTTTTATAGGGATATAAATTTACAGGAGGTGTCTGATATAGCTAGCATGACCCCTAATGCTTTTTGTAGGTATTTTAAAAAGCGTACCAATAAAACTTTTTTTCAGTTTTTAACAGAGGTACGAATAGAAAACGCTTGTAGGATTCTTTCTAAAAGACCAGATATTTCTATTACCGAAGCATCTTTTGAAAGTGGTTTTAAAAATCTTTCTAATTTTAACAGAAAGTTTAAATCTATTAAAGGAATAACCCCTACTAAGTATAGAAAAAAAATACAACAATCTCATCATATTTAGTTCTCCTTATTAAGAGTTTTATATCTGCATAGGTTATTTATTTTGCAGGGTACTTAATTTTGCTTTTGCACAATAACTATTCAGATTTTCATAACAATTCCCTTTAGATTAATGATTTGTATTTTTAAAATCTCTAATAGAAGGTTTAATTCTCGAAGGCTTGCTTTGAAAAAGGAATATAGTTTCGGAAGTATATCTGGTAAACTTGCCCTTAGGTAATTGATTTGTTAGTAAATTGCTTTAGGTTTTAAAATTCCAATTAAGGATTGGTGTTTTTCGCTTTTCATTACTATTCCAAAGCCCGAGTTGGATGCCTCTTGTGTTTTTACTTTTATTAAATATCCCAATTTGAATACCGCGTGTTCTTTGCCCATTATTTACAGCACCTATTTGAAGCCCGTTCATAAATATTGCAGAATTACTTAGAGATATTTGAAGCCCGCTTAAATATTTTGCTTCATTAAAAAACAGAGCAAGTTGTGCTCCGTTAGATTTATCCATTGCATTCCAAACCCCTGCGATTGCTATCCCATTACTTAATTCTCCAAATTGCGCTACGGCTGCAATCGTTATTCCGTTAAAATTAACACTGCCAATGGTTCCTGTAGAAATATTTATACCATTAACAATTTCATTAAAATGATACTTTTTTCGATCAAATTTTTCACTAACACTAATAACATTAGATATCGGACTTCCATTCCCTAAAGGAGCTAAAAAACCAAAACCAGGTATTTCTAATCGAATACCATTAGTTTTTACAAATTGACTTGAGGGAAAAGCCCCTATAGAAACTCCATTTATTGTAGTGTTTTTGGTGTGAAAAGTCCAAAATAAATATTTATTGTTATGATTATATTCCTGACTTTGAATCTTAACCATAAAAAGTAATAGTATAATAAAAAGGGTGTTTTTCATTCGATATGTATAGTATTACTTGCTGTATCAGATCAATCTGTAAATATATTTAGGAAGTATAAATGTACTATTAATGTTTTAAAACAGTATCTGTTTTAATTGCCAATTTTCTAAGTTTGGGTTGAAAAATAAAATATATTTTCGGAAACATATCTTGTGAGCTTGCCCCGAGGTTGTTGATTTTTGGAGGTATAGTTCCTGAAAATATAAAATTAGTATTAAACTATTCGATACACTCTTTATTTTTCAGATTGTAATACCATTTTTTTAATTAAAGTAATTTGTCCTAAATGATAGTAACTGTGTTCTATCATTGCCTCGATATTTCTTTGGTATGTCCCGTATTTTTTGTCTACAAATACTTTATCTAAATCTTCGTCTGGCATATCTTCAATACTGTTTGCAAATTTTTCAGCATTATTCCACATGGTGTTTACCAAGTCTTCCCAATCTTTTTGGGATGTAATAGGGGGGAGATCAAAGCTATATTTATCTCTAATTTCTAGTGTGCCTCCTTCAAACACATTCAAAATACCAGCGATATAATAGTTAATATGAAAAGTAAGAGCAGCAATGGTGTTTAGAGATTCTATTTTGGTTGTTGCCTGATGCCAGGTTATGTTAGCTAATTGATCTTTATAATTAGTGTTAGCAATCCATACACCATTTAGAATAACTTCTCTAAACCGATTTGCTATTTGTTCTGTTCGTTTCATTTTTTATTGGTTATAGGATTCAAAAACAGTAAAAAATACAGGGTAATATAATTATAAACACTATAAAACTACTGCTATTCTTTAGAATTACAAATCAAATAGGTTTCTTAAGGTAATAAAAATAGATATGATACTCCCCAAGTAAAATTTTGTATTCCCCATATATGATATAGATATCCCCTAGATAAAAGTAATGCTCCCTGCTATGGTGAGCATAAAAGATAGTACGGGGATGGGTATAGATGCGCGGGGAT
>CAYGUC010000023.1:26587-82424 GCA_964353005.1 uncultured Flavobacteriaceae bacterium
CGGGGATGGGTATAGATGCGCGGGGATGACAAAAGATAGTGCGGTGACGAGCAAATCAACTGCGGGGACGAGTATAGATACGCGGGGACGAGTAATATCAAGGTTTTTGCCTTCTCTTACCTTCCTTTTTTAGAATATACAGGATAGTGTGAGCTATACAATTCCCATCTTTTTTAATAAAAACGAGGCATTCATATTCTGGCAAATACCATCTTTAAATTTATAGTCAAAATACAGCTCATCGTTTATGATTTGTGCATCAAAAAAGCGGTTTTTAACTTGTGGTAGTTCTGTTGCTATTTCGCAAAGGCTTAAGTCGTGTGTTGCAATAATACCTGTTGCTTTAGCTTTTACTAATTTTTCTACAAATTTACGGGATCCTGCAGCCTTATCTTTGCTATTGGTGCCTTTTAGAATTTCATCTAAAATGATAAAATATTCATCGGTTTCCAGAGCATTAACAATCTTTTTTAGTTGTGTTAATTCTGAAAAGAAATACGAGGCATCATCACTTAATGAATCCGACGTTCGCATACTACTTATTAATTTAATAGGGCGATATGTACATGTGGTTGCACAGATTGGCAGACCTATATTAGATAGTACAATTTGTAAGGCTACAGTACGTAAAAAAGTACTCTTGCCTGCCATATTTGCTCCTGTAATGATTAAAAATTGTTCTTTATCGATAATCATATCATTATCTACTCTTTTGGCAGGATTAAGCATAGGGTGCCCTAATTGTTTTGCATTAAGTACGGTAGTTTTTTGGGTTATGGTTGGATATATATACTTGGGATTATTAAAGGCAAAATTGCCCAAAGAGTTATAGGCATCAAAAAAGGCAATTACCTCAAACCACTGTGCTACTTTATCGTGATTTTTGGTAATCCATTTTTCTATACGGTAGCTTTGCAAGAGATCCCAAAGGAACAACCCGTTGGCAAGAACTCCAAACAACATATTGTTGCGTTGATCAAAAGCATTAAGTATGTCTGCAAATTGTTTTAGAGTTAGAGAAGCTTTTTCTTTTTGATCAATAACTGACTGTTGCTTTTCTTGTAATAAAGCAGCTTCAAATTTGGTATTCTCTATTTTGTCTACGAGTTTATAATACTGCTCAAAAGTATCTTTTGCTTGGTTAGAATTGCGGTATAAAGTGTTAATTTTTTTAAGTTGTGTTCCTGTAATACCAAGTCCTACAAAAAACCAAATGATGAACATATTAAAAGTGATAATCTCGACAAAAAGTAATACTAGTAGTAGTACTGAAATGGTAGAGAGTATAGCGGGTAATATGCGCATAATTTTTGGTATAACCAGAGTGTAGTTTTGCAGCCATTTTTGAATTACAGAAATAGAAGTACTTACTTCTGCCAAAGATGCGATTGCACTAAACTCTTGTCGCCACTTTGGTAGTATCGATATGTTTTTTATGGCTTCTTGTTTTTTTTCTATAGTATCGATAGTATTTGCAGCCAGTATTTCTGCTAGTTTGTTTTTTCCTGCCAGTGTTGCTGTACGGTTGGTGTATTGAAAAAAAGAATGCTCCCCAAACAGATCGATATCGTGACTATAAAAATGGGTTGGATCGGTATACTCACTGCCAGAGGATAATTTGCTTATATCGCCTTTAAAAACGTCTAGTTCTAATTGGTTGATGTTTAAAAGCTTTTCTAGCTTGTTTTTAATATAAGTAAGGTTAGAATGCCGGGTGACCAAATAAATAAAACCGATAACCCCAATAACAATGCTGCCAATAATAATCTGAGTATTAGGATATCCATAATATACTCCTGCGGTTATAGCAAGAAAAACAGATAGTCGTATACTACTAGAAATAGCAAGTTGTTTTTTTACCTTTTTTAAAGATTGGCTATGTAGTGAAATTTGATTTTTATAAAACTCTTGTGGATTGTTCATATATGTCGTCGAAAAAACAGAGATTTTTATGTAGATAAAACGATTGTCTGCTTACAGAAGGTTTTTGTCTGCAAATTTGCCTTAAAAAAGGTTATGTTATTTCTGTTTTTTTAATTTTAAAGGTTCTCTAATTCTTGTTTTAATCTTTTAGTTAGACCATTTACAATTAAGTCGTAAGAGTGGTCTATCAATTCCTGTTTAAGATTAGTCGATAAACTTTCAGAAAAGTTAACCGTATTCCAATGTTTTTTATTCATGTGGTATCCAGGAGTAACTTCGGGGTGATATTCTCTAAGTTCGAGAGCGCGATCTGGATCACATTTTAGGTTTACACTAAAAGGGGTTTTTTCGAGCCCTGTTAAAGCAAACATTTTACCCATTACTTTGAAAACAAGCGTGCTTTTATCAAAAGGGAATCCTTCTGTAACTCCTTTTTTGGATAAGCAATATTCTCTAAACGTTTCTATATCCATTTTTTAATCCACATAGTGGAGTTTAATTCTCTGGAGGCTTGCCTCGAAAACAACATATATTTTCGGAAGCATACCTCGTGAGTTTGCTCCTAGGTTATTGATTTAGTTATAAGTTTTGCCATAATCTTGGTAGGATCAGGTAGGGCTGTAAAACCAAATTGTGTATATAATTTATGAGCGTCACTAGTTGCCAGCATCCATCTGCTAATGTTTTGTAAATCTGGATGCTCCATAATGGCTTTCATTAACAATTTAGAATACCCGTTTCCTCGTTGTTCTTCTATTATAAACACATCCATCAAATATCCAAATACGGCATAATCTGTTAATACTCTTGCAAAGCCAATCTGTTGATTATCCAGATACATACCAAAACACAGGGAGTTTTTGACAGTAGTAATGACTTCTTGTTTTGTTCGTTCTTTTGCCCAATAAGATCGGGTTAAAAAACTATGAATAAAGTCAATATCCAATTTTTTTGTATTTGTAGAAATATCTATTGTCATAGGTATTTATTCTAACTTTTTAATATCTGTATTATTGTTGTTCAAATATAAAGCAGAATAGTCTAATTGCCATCCTATAGATTCTGCAAGGGTTTCCATAAGAGAGATAGCGTCTAGAGCTTCTCTTTTTGCAGATTCCATTAATCCGCTTTGCGGAACTTTATCTCTAATAAATTGTTTGGCTTCTATATTGATTTCTGTAAGATCGCTAGAGGTAAAAGGATTTAACCATCCTTCTTTCATGTCATAAAACTTAAAATCGGTTTCTATAGTGAGAAGTGTTGGTTGCGGAAATTGACTAATGATGATCTTTTTGTTTTCTATATCACTTTCTATATTGATTTTAGAAAGGTCAAATCCCACATGTGCTTTGGCATCGATTAGGATAAGTGCTTTTTTTCTTCCGATCAATTGCTTAAAAAACTTGTCTTTTACACTTTCATAATGATAAATTTCTGCAAAATCTCCTTCTACAGTAACGAGTTTACTCACCTTTTTTATTTTTTCCATAAGAACAACAGATTGTGTTTTTACAGAGGATTTATTTTTTGCAGCACTAAATCTTGCAAAAACAAAGTAAGCGAGGATACTACCTGCGATAAGACCAATAAATAATAACTCCATTCTAATTGTTTTTTCCTATATCACCTAAGTGTGTAAATTTAAAACCTTTTTCGTATTTCAAGCCATATCCCAGAATTCTATCGAATGCAGCATGCGAAAAAAGTATAATCCCTGCTAATTGCAATATGGGGTTTGTACTATAGATACCGATACCATATATAGCAATTGCAAGTCCTTTATGATGAAATGTATTATAGAGTAAGGCTCCGATTTTAGAATTAACAAGATACCCAAGCATGCCAATGTCGGGAGCAAGAAACAGGGCTAAAAATACCCACCAGGGATAGGGTAATGTGTTGTATAGATATATTCCTAATGCCAACATTGCAATTTCTTCTAATTGTAGTGTTGTTTTCATTTTTATAGTATTTTATATAAAATGGGTTTGCTGGGCGAAGCATCATTTTCGAATGAGGCAATTTGTAAATTAAGCAGGTACATGCCATCTGCGATGGTGTTTTTTACATAAATCATTTCTGTGATGGTTGCTTGGTGGCGGGTTGCTTGCGGGTAGTTCCAGAAGGCTTTATGTGCTACTAGCTTTCCTTCATCTTTTTCTTTATCTACCGATGGCAGGTCGATAAGCAGGTGTTTGATACCTAATGTCCTAATGTAGACAGCGGCTTCTTCTGTAAGATATGGCCAATTGGTATGGGAGTATTGGGTATTGTTTTTTTCTTCGGTATTGGGTAGTGTTCTTATTACTAATGCTTCAGAAGAAGTAGAGGTTACTGCCGTTGCAATATGTTGTTTGGTGATTATGGTGTCTTCTCCTTGTTTTTGCGGAGTTACTGAAATGACTTCGGCAATAAAAAAAAACTGTGTTAGTGTGTTATTAATGCTATAAAAATCTGGGGTAATGTGTCCTACACATTCGGTATGAGTACCATGCCCGTGAGGGTTAAAATATATATTATTAAAATTGGTCGAAGCACCTTTGGATACTTTTCCTATCCATTTGCCATCGGTAACGGGTTCGATATTAGGTGCGCCAATATACCATGCGTTTACATTGTTTTTAGAAGCTCTTAAAAGAATAGATATATCTAATGGCTTAGAAAGATCTACAGTATAGGATGTCTGTTTATGTGTTATAGTCGTAATCATAGTGTTTTGCGTTAGGGATAGAAGTGATATCCTTTTTTGTTTTGTAAAAAACAGGAAAGATATAACGGATAGCTCGCTCGAACGCCCTAATTATTTATAAATCACCCTAAATTTAGTAAGAAAAGATCACTTGCTATACCATCGCTTAAAAACTTTCCTTTTTTGGTTACTAACAGAGTGTTGTTGTCTATAAATAATAAATGTTTTTCTATATTTTTTTGGGCTTGTTGCAGGAGGTAGTCTTTATGTTTTTTGCCAAACTCTTTTTCTACTTTTTGCAAAGATACTCCCCACTGAGTTCGTAGTCCGGTCATAATATATTCGTTATATCTATCGGTAATGGTTAAGGTTTCTATTTCGCTGGGCAATTTGTTTTGTTGTAGTTCTTTTATATATTTTGTGTTATTATTTATATTCCAACTTCTTTGAGATCCGTTATAGGAATGCGCAGATGGACCGATGCCCAGATAGTTTTTTCCTTGCCAGTATGCGGTATTGTTTTTACTAAAGAACCCAGGTTTTCCAAAATTAGAGAGTTCGTAATGCTCAAAACCATTGTTTTCTAACATCTCTATCAGGATTTCGAAATGTTTTTGTGCCAGATCATCATCTACTGGTGCTATTTCTCCTTTTTCAATTAATTTTGGTAATGCGGTATTTGGTTCGACTGTAAGTGCGTAACAGGATATATGCGGTATTCCAAAATCCAAAGCGGTTTGTATGTTTTTTTTCCAGGCATCGATAGACATATTGGGGATACCGTAAATTAAATCTATGGATATGTTATCAAAATATTGTGTTGCCAATGCCAGACTTTCTTTTGCTTCTTCGGCATTATGAGCGCGGTTCATTATTTTAAGATCTTCTTCAAAAAAAGATTGTATGCCTATGCTTAATCGGTTGATGTTACTTTTGGCTAGTTGTTCTATTTTTTGTTTAGTAAGATCATCGGGGTTGGCTTCGATAGTAATTTCTGCCTCTTTTGCAACCGTATAATGTGTATAAATAACATCGATAATATGTTGTAGCTCTTGTATAGATAATACAGATGGTGTGCCACCACCAAAGTATATGGTTTGTACAGAGTCGCCTGTATGGATCTCTGGTTGGCGAAGTATGATTTCGTTACAAATTGCAGCTACCATTTGTTCTTTTTTCTGCATAGAGGTAGAAAAATGAAAATCGCAATAGTGACAAGCTTGCTTACAAAAAGGAATATGTATATAGATACCGCTGATGTTATTAAGGTTTAGGGTTATAGTCTAATGAAATATTCTTCGTCAAGGTTTTTGTTATAATATTTATCTCTAAGCTTGGCATGATTTAGAAGATATCCTTCGAAGCCTATGTATTTAAGGAGTAATTTTGAAATCATATTGTATAGTCTACAACTTAAATATAAATGTTCTTTCTCTAAAATCATATAGTCTTCTTCATTCTTGACAGACATTTTTGTATCTATTATTTCGCCATGAAAGAATTTATTTCTTTTACCAATTACTTTTCTTTCTTCAGTAGATAATTCTATGTTCAATAACGTAAAAACACTTTCGATTTTTTTATTATTTTGACTTAGTTTTTTGTCAATTTCATTTACAGCATTTACAAGATTATCGTAATCTTCTTTTTCAATTGTTGATTTATACTTTTCTAAAATTTGTTTTGCACCATCTTTAATTTTTATAGCTTTTATTTTCTTTGGTTCTTTAATTTTTGAAATTTCTTCTATTAATGTTTCAAGAACTACAAAGAGAATAGAGGGTCTTGTGATTAAAGAGTTACTAAAAGAATCGAATAAAATTGAGATTGCCGTAAAAAATCTTTCATTAGAATTTAATAATGATATTATTTTCTCTAATTCTTTTTCATTTATTGTGGTCGATTTAGAATCGAAGCTGAAATTTTCATCTTCGATAAAATTCGAATATTCTTCAGGTTTTTTTGTGAAAGGCTTTTCTAGTAGCATTGATTTTGATGATGTTCTAACGTAAAAACCAATAATGTTTATCCAATCATTAGATTGAGACTGAAAAAATAATTGTTCCTCCCTAACATATTGTCCTTTTATAAAACCTATTGAGAATAATATAGAATTACTAGAATGTTTGAATTCTTCAAAAGTGATTTTGTTTAAAGATTCAATAACCAAATAATTATTCTTATTATAGAAAGTTTGACTAATTCTAAATCCACAATTATTTAATAGTATTTCAAATTCTCTTTTATTTTCTTTTAAAAAATCAATATAAAACAAAGATTTGATTTCGGATAACAGTCGATGGTAAAATATTCCGCTACCTGAAAAGTTTTTACTTTCATAAATATATGCTTGAAATTTTTTGTCATACAAACTATTTGTTAGTATGAAGTGATTTATTCTCAGAGTAATAAAATCATTTTTAAGAATGAATTTTAAATTTTCTTCAAAGAATAATTTGTGTACTGGGAAACCTAAATGAAAACAAAGCCCTTTTTCTGTTTTTTTGACTATAAATTCACCGTCAGTATTACTATTTATTTCTTGTAAAGTAAATTTTTTGCCATTACTAAAGTTTTCTATCCATATTAGTATTTCGTTAAAATTCATTTTTTTACTCTCTTTTCATTTTGTTTTACAAAAGCATCCCAACCGGTATAACTTTTACCTACAATATCTGCACGACCCATATTATAAAAATGACATACAGCAGCTGCAAGGCCATCGGTAGAATCCAGATTTTTTGGTAACGTTTTGAGTTGTAAAAGGCTTTGTAACATTTTTGCGACTTGCTCTTTACTGGCATTACCGTTACCAGTGATTGCCATTTTTATTTTTTTTGGAGAGTACTCGGTTATAGGTATCTCCCGACTAAGCCCTGCTGCCATTGCTACTCCTTGCGCCCGACCAAGTTTTAGCATAGATTGTACATTTTTACCAAAAAAAGGAGCTTCTATAGCTATTTCATCTGGGTGATAGGTGTCAATAAGCTCTATAGTTCGCTCAAAAATGAGTTTTAATTTTAAATAATGATCGTCATATTTGCCTAATTGTAACTCGTTTAATTGTAAAAAGAACATTTTTTTCTTTTGAACCTTGATAAGCCCAAACCCCATAATGGTTGTTCCTGGGTCGATACCCAATATAATTTTTTCGTTTTCCAATGGTATGCAGGATTTTTACAAAACTACGCAATTAAGAATAAGTAATAGTCTATTCGACATGTATAACCAAAGGAAGTTTGTATAGTGTGGTAACGGGTGTGCTTCGCGTATGTGCTGGTTTAACGTTTGGAAGAGAGGTAATGCTTTTTTTTAATTTATCTTTTAAACTGGGGATTTGTTCTTGGATTTTAGAAGGTAAACTAAAGTCTTCGAGGGTGATTTCACCATCTTTGGTAATAAGCAACGGTATCCAAATGGTATCTTTAATGGTTTCTTTTACGGTAATAGGGTATTCTGTAAGATAGTTGTAAATATGTTGAGTAATGGTGTGTTGAAAGCAAGATTCTAACTCTTCTGTAGGTTTTTCTTTACAAAGATCAAATAAAGGAGGTTGCTCTACTTCGTTCCAATTCAGTTTTTGGAGGCTTTCTTTTATAATGTCTTTTTTATTCTCTTTTTTAAGTACAAAATTATCGCATGAGAATAACGTAAAAACCAAGAAGCCTATATACCAATTTCTTACATTCATTATCCGTATAACTTTTTCGGACACCAAACTACATAAAATTTTTAAGAGAATGAAGTATAACAATTGGTACTTGCTAATTTTTTAAAGAGAGGTATATAAGCAAAGTTTATAAAATGTAATGGAAGCAAAAAAGGTATGAAAAATTGATTTTTTCATACCTTTTAAATACTACTATAAGTTTATTATTCTATCATAAATGCTATTGGTAAGGAATATTTAACAGCTACTCGTTTACCTTGATGTTCTCCTGGGATCATTTGTGGCATAGATTGTACTACTCTTTTTGCTTCTTGCTCTAATTCTGGGGCAGAACTTTTTGCCTTTACATCGATAATCTTACCAGTATTGTCAATTTTAAAACGAACATAGATTTTGTTAATTCCTTTTTGAGCAAAATCTTGAGTTGCTTTTACATTAAAATTGGTATTTACAAAGTTTTTAATCTCATTAGATACACACTCTTTTCGTTGTAAATTATCTGTTATACCTTTACAGTTCATAGTGGTTGGAACTTTATCTATTTTTGTAAAAGGAATTTCGATAAGGCTAAGATCTTTGTTTTTAGAAAGATCATTATCAAGAGATAGTCTGTAAGAAGGTACATTTACCCCTTTTTTGGTTTTTATTGTATGCATGTCAATAACTTCTTTGCTAATTTCAGACATGCTTTCATTTTTAAAGTAAGCTTTGCATATTCCATCTACTATTTTTTCTACATAATTCTCTCCGTAGATTATATGCAAATTGTACTTGTCTTCAGGAATATTTTTGATTTTATAAACTTTATTTTCGGTTAAATATATAGTTCTAACACTCTTTGAAGTTTTGAGAGATATTACATCTATTATTATTTTAGAATTTTCTCCAGATGTAATTTCTATGAAATTCTCTAGATTTTTGTCGTATTCAGAATTTTTATTAGGACATTCTGGTTCCTCACTACTTATTGTTAATAAATTGTTTTTTACTTTTTTGTTTTCGAAATTATCAATTTCAGATATGATTTCTGATTTTGATGTTTCATTACATGAGGTATATATTAATATTCCAATAAGTAAAGGCACGATTAGCAAATATTTTAATTTTGAAATGTTTTTGGATTTGTTTTTTTGTAACATAAGTATTCGTTTTTTGATTAATGAATAATTGAAAAATTGATTGATGAATTTTATTTTTTCAGTGCCAAAAACGGTATTTAACAACTGTTCGTAATATTTCTTTTTGCCTATTATTTTAATACTTTTTGCATCTGCAATAAATTCGTGTACGATATGTATTCTGGATTGATACACGTAGATTAAGGGATTAAACCAAAAAAATATTTTAAGAAACTCGAACCATAAAAGATCATAAGAGTGTTTTTCGCGTAGATGAACAATTTCATGCATGGTAATTTGTTCTTTTTCCAGATCGGTTAACTGATCCCCAAGGTACATGTTGTTCAAAAAAGAGAAGGCATTTTTACTATTAGGTAAAGTGTATGTTTTATAGTTGTAATTGTAGGTATAGGGTACATTTTTTTTAAGAGTTTTGATAGCGATAATTTTTCTTATGAATACAATAAACATAACTATAACTCCAAGGCTATACAATACTATTCCCCAAGGAATATCATCGTTTTTAGCAGATATATAAAGTAAAGATAAACTCTCTAAAAATGTTTCAGATGGGATAGGTTGCCCTATAAATACGGTTGGCAGGTTGATTATGTATTCATTTGGAATGTTTTCCCGAATACTTTCTATTTTTATAAAAGGTAAAAAAAGAGAAAGGGCAGAGGTAAAAAGCAAGTATAGCCTGTTTAAAGAAAAGAAAGTGTCTTTTTTATGCAGCAAGTCATAAGTTGCTAAAAATAGCATTTGAAAAATGATAATATGAAGTATTTGCTGTACCATAAAAACTAATTTTCTTTATCTAACTCTTTTAAAATTTGTTCTAAATCTTTAATATTCATATCATTTTTTTTAACAAAAAAAGAAACCATATTTCTAAAAGATCCATTGAAATAATTATTAACGAGCTTGTTAAGAGATTGGTTGCTGTATTCCTCTTTTTTTACCAAAGGAAAATATATATATCCTTTTCCTTCTTTGCGATGGGATACAAATTTTTTGGTTTCGAGAATCCTAATAATAGTAGAAATAGTATTGTATGCCGGTTTTGGCTCGGGCATTTGTTCTATTATAGAAGCAACATTAGCTTCTTGTAGCTGCCATAACTGTTGCATTATTTCTTCTTCGGCTTTTGTAAGCTGTTTCATATATATGTAACTAAATTATTAGTTCTATGAAACAAATATAACTAAAAAATTAGTTTAAACTAATTTTTTAGTTATAAAACAGATGTTTTTTGTTTTTAAGTTAAAACGAGATAAAAGTTTTTTTAAGAAAGAAATGATTCATTGTTAATCATTACCTGTTATTCTTTTTTGAGGGGATAGATCTATTTCTGTAGCATTTACCTGAAATGTAATAGCTAAGGTATATGTGTCTTCAAAAATTTCATTTTCTTTTTCAGAAATACTCATTGTAGGTATAGTGTGAGGGAAAGATTGTAAAACTCTTATAGCTTCTAATTCCAACTCTAAAGAAGTTGCTTTTACTTGTATATCTATTATACCACCTGCTTTATTAACGTGGAATCTGGTATAAATTCGATTAGTCCCAGGTTTTGCATATATTGCTATTGCTGCAACATTATAATTTGTATCTACAAACTCTTGTATTGCTGTAGTAATACAATTTTTTCTAATACGCTCGTTTGTTTCCTTATTACATTTTAGTGTGGTAGAGGTTCCTTGAGAATAAGATACAGAAAAGAACATCAATCCGAATAATACTAAAAAATATCGCATAATTTTGGGGTATTTTTAAACTATATTTTGGTTTATTGGTATTTGCGATGGCAAATAAAAGCAATAAAAATAGACTTAAAGAAGTATAGGAAAATTGATAACTTAAACTTATAGTTAATTCATGTTTCCGTAACAAATACGAAACATTTTCGTCATATAAAAAAAGAGTATGGATATTGCGTTAGTAATTATAGGGTTTTTATTTTGCCTCCTAGGTATATTAGGAAGTTTTCTTCCTGTATTGCCAGGACCATTTACTTCGTGGATAGGATTGCTTATTCTTCATTTTACAGATGCGATTCCTCAAAACTGGATGTTTTTAGGGGTTACCTTAGCAATATCTATTGTAGTTTGGGTTTTAGATTATATTGTTCCTGCTTTAGGTACGAAACGATTTGGAGGTACAAAATATGGTATGATAGGAAGCTCGATTGGTCTTATTATTGGGATAATATTTATGGGACCTTTAGGGATTATTATAGGGCCTTTTGTTGGTGCTTTTTTAGGCGAACTCATAAAAGATAGTAGTGAATCTTCAAAAGCATTAAAAGCTGCTTTTGGTTCGTTTATAGGGTTTTTGGCAGGTACTTTTCTTAAGTTTATTGTATCTGTTGGCTTTGTAGTATTTTATATTATCAAAGTATGGGAAAACTGGGGGCAATTATTTTAAGAATTCTAGAAATATAAAAACGAGGAGAATTAAAAAAAGCCTCTCCAAATTTATGGAAAAGCTTCTCATTGGTTTTCTACAAAACCACTCACGGCAAGCGTGAGACAACACAACATTTTCTTGCTAAAAAAAAGCTTCAATCTACATTGAAGCTTTTAGCAATTTTGCGGTCTGGACGGGACTCGAACCCGCGACCCCCTGCGTGACAGGCAGGTATTCTAACCAACTGAACTACCAGACCAAGGCCGTATTGCGGATGCAAATATACACCTCATTTTGATTCTCACAAATGTTTTTTCTGTTTTTTTTATTTTTATTTCACTTAAATTATGCAAATTTCTGTCTTTCAACAAAATATGTGGTTAAAATTTTATTAAAATCTTTTGTGGTATCCGCCTCTACATACTTTATGCCGTATTGTGCGCATTTCATTTTTAAATCATAAAAGTATAAAGACACCGATTTTTGATAATTTTCCTTGATATTATCAGCATATAGATTAATAAAATCACCAGTTTCAACATCTACAAATCGGGTAGGTCGATTACTAAAGTTAAAAGCTAATTCTTTTTCGCTATCAAAAGTGTGAAAAAGTATAACCTCATGTTTATTGTATTTAAGATGTCTTAGCGCTTCAAATAATTTTTCGGGATCTGAAGTTGCTTGTAGCATATCTGTAAATAAAAAGATCAAAGATCTACGATGTATTTTTTCTGCAATTAGATGTAAAAACTTAAAGGTGTCGGTATCTTTATTTTCAGAAGTATTGATAAGAGTTTCATTTAGCTTACTAAGCAGCATCTGATGATGTCTTTCACTACCTTTTTCTGGAGCATAATAGTCGTATTCATTGCTGTATATACTTAAGCCTATAGCATCTCTTTGTTTTTTCAAAATATTCATTAGGCATGCAGTTGCCAGAACTGAAAAACTAATCTTATTTAAAGATTCTAAATGATGTTCTTTTATTTTAGGGTAATGCATAGAAGAGGAGTTGTCTATGATGATATGGCACCTTAGATTTGTTTCTTCTTCATATCGTTTGGTAAAAAGCTTATCTGTCTTGGCAAAAAGTTTCCAGTCTATATGTTTAGTGCTTTCTCCACTATTGTATACTTTGTGCTCTGCAAATTCTGCAGAGAAACCATGAAAAGGACTTTTATGCATGCCAGAAATAAAACCTTCTACAACTTGTTTTGCAAGGAGCTCCAGATTGGTAAACCCCCCTGTTTTATTTATCTCTTGTTGAATGTTCATTGCGGAGTTTTTTTTGTGTGAGAAGGTCTTTTTAATATATGTTAATGATACCAATATACGTATACAAAATTAGTATTCATAAAAAAAGGTTTGACTTTAAAGTCAAACCTTTTTACTTGTTATAAATAATGTGTTTTTTATAAAAGAGAATCTAATGCTTCTGCGTATACATTTTTAGGAGAAACACCTACCTGGCGACCAACTACTTCTCCGTTTTGGAAAACTAATACTGTAGGGATATTTCTTACGCCATATTTAGCTGCAAATTCTTGATTAGCATCTACATCTACTTTACCAACAACGGCTTTTCCGTCATATTCTTCACTAATTTGTTCTATGATAGGACCTACCATTCTACATGGGCCACACCAAGCTGCCCAAAAATCAACTAATACTGGTTTTTCGCTTTTAAGTACTACTTCATCAAAAGTTGCGTCTGTTATTTCTAGTGCCATAGTAATTTACTTTTTTAAAATCTTAAAATATTTAATGTTTATAAAATTAGTCAATAATTCGACCAAAACTTACACATGATATGTATAATATATGTAAAATTAGTTAATAATTCTGCCAAAGTCTATATATCTAATATTTCTTTTGGTTATAGGGTTATTTGATTTACTGATACCGAATATAATATTTATAAAGGATAAAATCTTCACTAAAGACAACTCTCACAGATGTATTTATGATTTAAAGATTCTTATTTTTGCTCTAGTTTAGTTTATAATATATAGATTCATCTTCTAAGGCCGTTAGTAAATCTGGCGAAATATTAACCTTTTGTTTTCTACTAGGCATGTGTAATTTTAATTGTTCTGCCATTTCATAAATCACAAAATTTAAGGTATGATTACCAGAATGTTCGGTCAATAGTTCTTTTAAATCATCAATTCTGGAGTCAGATAATTCATTTATATCTAGTTGTATAGTTAGTTTTCTGGCATAACTTTCCATAACATCATGTAATAATTGAAAACTATTAAATTGTATTCTTGGATCTCCTTTTTTGCCAGTATCTCGATTTACCCATCCTTCTTTTATAAAAGCTTTGACATATACAAAGGTGCTCTTTACTAAAAATGGTCGGTGTTTTAAATATTCTTCTCCAAAAACTCTAAACTCATGTGCGGTATTATAATCTTCAATAATAAATGTAGCCCATCCTTTACCGTTTTTGGATGTGCGGTGTTCAACGTTAGAAATTACCCCGCCAAAAGAAATTTCACGATTAAGATTATTTTCCAAGTTTGCAAAGTTATGTAAGGTGCCATTACAAAAATATTTCATTTCATATTTAAAGTCATCTAACGGGTGTCCAGAAATGTATATCCCTACTACTTCTTTTTCTCGTGCTAATTTTTCCATAGTACCCCATTCTTCACAAGGAGGGACAATAGGTTCTGGGATTTGCACATCACTAGCTTCTCCAAATAGGCTAACTTGCGAAGAGTTTTCGCTTTCCTGAAATTTAGAACCATACCGTACTGCTTTTTCCAGAAAAGTGACTCCATCTCCTTCTTCATGAAAATACTGCCCTCTGTGTGTATCTGAAAAAGAATCAAACCCCCCTGCCAGAGCTAAACTTTCAAAAGCTTTTTTATTTGCAGCACGAAGATCAATACGTTTTGCAAGGTCAAAAATAGATTTATAATGTCCTCCTTCTTTTCTGTTTTCTACTATAGTTGCTACGGCTCCTGTTCCTACTCCTTTAACGGCTCCCATTCCAAAACGAACGGCTCCGTCTTTATTTACCGAGAATTTACGATACGATTCATTTACGTCTGGTCCTAGTACATCTAATTTCATGCGTTTACATTCTTCCATAAAGAAGGTAACTTGCTTAATGTCATTCATGTTGTTAGAAAGCACCGCTGCCATATACTCTGCGGGATAGTGTGCTTTGAGATATGCGGTTTGGTAAGCGATCCATGCGTAACAAGTAGAGTGAGATTTATTAAATGCATAAGCAGCAAATGCTTCCCAGTCTTTCCATATTTTTTCTAATTTATCTTCAGCATGTCCTTTTGCAGAGGCTTGCTGTATAAATTTAGGTTTCATTTTATCCAGAACAGCTTTTTGTTTTTTTCCCATTGCTTTACGCAAAACATCGGCTTCGCCTTTGGTAAAATCTGCTAGTTTTTGAGAAAGAAGCATTACTTGCTCCTGATAAACTGTGATTCCGTAGGTTTCTTTTAAGTACTCTTCACAAGCTTCCAGGTCATATATAATCTCTTCTGTACCATGTTTTCGATTAATAAAACTAGGAATGTACTCTAGAGGTCCGGGGCGATATAAAGCATTCATTGCGATAAGATCGGCAAAAACAGTAGGTTTAAGCTCTTTCATGTATTTTTGCATCCCAGGAGATTCATATTGAAATACTCCTACGGTTTCTCCTCTCTGGAAAAGAGCATACGTTTCTTCATCGTCTAAAGGAAAGTTTTCGGGATCCAGATCGATATCATGTTTTGCCTTTACGATTTTAACAGTGTCTTTAATAAGGGTTAATGTTTTTAACCCAAGAAAATCCATTTTTAACAGACCTGCACTCTCTACTACAGAGTTGTCGAACTGGGTGCAGTACATGTCAGAATCTTTTGCTAGCGCTACAGGGACGAATTTGGTAATATCATCTGGAGTGATAATTACCCCACACGCATGGATTCCTGTGTTTCTAACAGATCCTTCTAATATTCTTGCTTGATTTAATGTCTCGGCCTCAAGATCATTTCCTTCAGCAATATTAAGAAGTTCGTTAACTTTTTCTAATTCTTCGCTTCTAAATTTTTGTTTTAAGGTTGCTTCGTCTACTCCAAAAATCTTTCCTAGTTTAGACATGTTAGGAATAAGTTTAGAAATACGATCTGCCTCGCTAAGGGGTAAGTCTAGTACCCTTGCTGTATCTCGTATCGAGGATTTGGCAGCCATAGTACCATAGGTAATAATTTGTGCTACTTGGTTAGCTCCATATTTATTGATTACATAGTCCATAACACGTCCTCGACCCTCATCATCAAAATCAATATCTATATCGGGCATACTTACACGATCCGGATTAAGAAAACGCTCAAAAAGCAGATCGTATTTGATAGGATCCAGATTTGTGATCCATAAACAATATGCTACGGCAGATCCAGCAGCAGATCCACGACCAGGACCTACCGATACATCCATACTTCTGGCTGCACGAATAAAGTCTTCAACAATTAAAAAATATCCAGGATACCCTGTTTTTTCAATTACTTTTAGTTCGAAATCCAAACGCTCATCTATCTCGGGTGTTATTTCTGTATATCGTTTTTTAGCACCTTCATAAGTAATATGTCTTAAATATTTATTTTCACCACGTTTACCGCCATCAATTTTATCTTCTTCTGATTGAAATTCTTCTGGGATATCAAATGCAGGTAATAATACGTCTCTGGCAAGTTCGTAAGGCTCTATTTTGTTTACGATTTCTTGAGTATTTATAATACTTTCAGGGAGATCTTTGAAGAGGTTTTTCATCTCTTCCTGAGGCTTAAAATAATATTCTTGATTTGGTAACCCGTATCGATATCCTCTGCCACGACCAATTGGGGTTGCTTGTTTTTCCCCGTCTTTTACGCATAAAAGAATATCGTGTGCATTGGCATCTTTTTTTTCGCAATAATAGGTGTTATTGGTTGCGACAGTTTTGATGTTATGTTTTTTAGCAAGTTCAAGTAGTACGGGATTTACTCTATTTTCGTCTTCCTGATTATGGCGCATAATCTCGATATACAGATCGTCGCCAAATTCTTTATGCCACCATAATAAAGCTTCTTCTGCTTGTTTTTCACCTATATTAAGTATCTTACTAGGTACTTCGCCATATAAATTCCCTGTAAGTACAATAATATCTTCTTTATATTGCTGGATTATTTTTTTATCGATACGAGGAAGGTAGTAAAACCCATCTACAAATCCAGTAGAGGACATTTTTGCTAGATTGTGATAGCCATTTTTGTTTTTGGCTAACATTACTATTTGATATCCATTATCTTTTCTGGATTTATCGGTGTGATTTTCGCAAACAAAAAACTCGCAGCCTACTATTGGTTTTATTTCAACCCCTTCAGGTTCTTGTCCATTTTCTATTGCTTCTTCATTAGCAGCAATTACACTTTTGTTATGGTTAGAAACAGCTTGAACAAAATGAAAAGCCCCCATCATATTTGCATGATCTGTCATGGCAACGGCATTCATTTTATGCTGTGCTGCTACTTTTACCAGATCAGGAATACTAGTTGTGGATTGAAGAACAGAAAACTGGGTGTGATTATGTAAATGCACAAAATTAACTTCGTTTAGAGCTGCAATATTGTCATTGATCTCTTTTTGTGATAAATCGGAAGCGTCTTTTTTGGCAAGTGCTTCTCTAATTTTTTTAGAAGCTTTTTTGAGGTTAATATGTTTTAATCCTATTAACTGAATAGTTTCGGGATTGGCTTCAGAAAAACGTTTAAAATACTCTGGTTTTACATCCAGTTCTTCTGTAGTAAAAATTTGTTTTCTGATTAATTCCAGAAAACATCTGGTGGTAGCTTCTACATCGGCAGTAGCGTTATGTGCTTCTCCAAAGGCAACTCCAAAAAGGTGCTGGTGTAGCTCGGTAAGTGTTGGTAGTTTAAATTTACCTCCACGACCTCCTGGGATCTGGCATAGTTGTGCTGTAGTCTCGGTACATGTATCGAGTACGGGTAGGTCTTGTAAGATATTTTCTACACCAAGGCGATAGAACTCTGATCCCATGATGTTGACGTCAAAACCTACGTTTTGCCCTACAATAAATTTAGTTTTGGATAGTGCAATATTAAATTTTTCTAAAACTTCTTGTAGGGAAATTCCATCTTTTTCTGCCAGCTCAGTAGAGATGCCATGAATTTTTTCTGCATCGTATGGGATATTAAACCCTTCAGGTTTTACCAGGTAGTCTTGATGTTCAATACAGTTGCCCATAGCGTCATGTAGTTGCCATGCTATTTGAATACATCTGGGCCAGTTATCGGTGTCACTAACAGGGGCATCCCATCGTTTTGGTAATCCTGTGGTTTCCGTATCAAAGACTAAGTACATAAAAAGAAGTGTTTTTTTCTAGAAATTATCCTTTATAAAGGACTTTCAAAAATAACTAAAATACTAGTTTGTTCTTTTAAAAAGTTATTCAGAATTATTAACCGATTGTTTTACGAACATTATTTGAGGCGAAAACATAAAAAAAGCGATCATTTTTAATTAATGATCGCTTTTTACAAGCAAAGTTGAGCTAGGGTGATTATTTGGGGCAGTTTTTTAATCCCTTATGGGCTTGCTTTGATATGATTAATTTAATAACCAAACTCAAAAGAACCTTCAGAGACTTGGGCACTGCTTCTGGTACTAAATTCAAAATTTCCGCCAATACATTTAGTATAGGTATCGTGATTAGTGATAATAAGTTTTCCTGATAAAGCAGAAGATTTATCATTATTTAATGCGTAAGAGGCGCTAAAGTCTCCAGATCCTGTAAGGGAATATTCTCCTGGAGCTACCTCTGCTTTAAATATTATGGTGATCTCTTGATTATCGTTAGTAGCTTTAATTAATATAGATGCATTATCTACTCCATAAAGACTTGCAGTGTGATTATCGGTGATCATTTCAGAGCCGTTAACCATTGCTGTTAGAGAAGCATTGAGTAAACATGGATTAATTTGTTCTGTTGCTTCTTCCTCGATTGTACCATTTTCTAAAGGTAATCTGTAAAACCATCCATCACTAAAATTAGATATGTTTCCGTTTTCATCTTTAAGGTTTGTAAAATTAAACTTTCCGGAAATTTCATTATTATATATCTCTGTAATGGTTACTTGTCCTTCGGTTTCCTTGTTTTTGGAAACAAATTGTATTTGATCTTTCTTAAAGCTTATCTTATCTATAGTATTTTGAGATATCATATAGGTTCCTATATTCGTAGATGTAGTAGTAAAACTTATAGATTTATCCCCAGCGCTTCCTGATATAACCAAAGTTCCATCATCATAGATAACGGCTTTTTTAAAGGAAGATCTAAACAGTTCTCCATCAATTTTTGCTTGCAAAGCAGGGTCATTGATTTCTATGTCTGTAGAACAAGAAATTAAAAATAAGCAGATAAGTGTAGATAGTAGTGTAATTTTTTTAATCATAGGCTTTGGGGCTTTATTATGATTTAACGATATGAATTTATATTCTTACAAACATAGGGTGAAAAAACCTGTAAAGCAACTTTTTAATCGAAAAAAAGCATATTTTATCGATGAAATACACAAAATAAAAGATAAAGTTGGTTGGGAGGATTTGATTTAGATAATGAATTCTTAAATTAGGCGAGTATTTATTTTAAATGCAAATATGAATCAAGATCAAAAGCGTTCAAAATATAGCAGTAAACAACAATGATTTTTTTTGTTCTGGTGACGAAACACTTTTTGTTTATGAAAGAGGTTTGGTTAATACATGGTATTTGTTAAGTAATAAACTTTTGATTTATAGGCTTGTTTTCGTTAAAAAGAACTATATTTGCGCCCTTAATTATGAATAGGGTCGCGTACCCAAAAATTAATTTTTATGCCTGTTAAAATTAGATTACAGAGACACGGTAAAAAAGGAAAACCTTTTTACTGGATCGTAGCAGCAGATGCTAGAGCAAAAAGAGATGGTAGATTTCTTGAAAAATTAGGTGTTTACAATCCAACAGTTAACCCAGCACAAATTGACTTAGACGTTGATGGAGCTGTAAGATGGTTACAAAATGGAGCGCAACCTACAGATACAGCAAAAAACATCTTATCTCACAAAGGAGCTTTATTAAAGAATCACCTTGCTGGTGGAGTAAAAAAAGGTGCTTTAACAGAAGAGCAAGCAGAAGAGAAATTTAAAGCTTGGTTATCTGAAAAAGAAGGAGCTGTTAATGCTAAAAAAGATGAGTTAGCAAAAGCAGAAGCAGATGCTAAAGCAAAAGCCTTAGAAGCTGAAAAAGAAGTAAACGCTAAACGTGAAGCAGAAGCAAAAGCTCAAGAAGCTGCTGCCGCTGCTGAAGCTGCAGCACAAGAAGTAACAGAGGAAGCTAGCAACGAGGAAGAATAGTTGCATTATTAACGATGAAGAAAGAAGAATGCTTCTATCTAGGGAAAATCGTAAGTAAATTTAGTTTTAAGGGAGAGGTATTGATTAAATTAGATACCGATGAACCTGAAAGTTATTTAAAAATGGAATCAGTTTTTGTTGATTATAACAACAATCTGGTTCCTTTTTTTATAGATAAAAGCGCACTACATAAAAGTGATTTACTACGAGTAAAGTTTGAGGACGTAGATTCTGAAGAAGATGCAGATGACCTCATGAAAGCAGATATTTACCTTCCGCTCACATTATTGCCAAAACTGGAAGGAGATCAATTTTACTATCACGAAATTATTGGATATACAATCCAAGACATCAATTTTGGAGAAGTAGGAATTGTTAAAGCGGTTAACGATTCTACAGCTCAAGCTTTGTTTGAGGTGGATCGGGACGGTGTAGAAATTCTTATTCCTATGAATGATGAGTTTATAGGTAAAATAGATAGAGAATCTAAAGTGATTTATGTTGAAACTCCTGAAGGATTGATTGACTTATATCTCTAGCTAATTATAAATCCTAACAAAAAGTCTAAAAAGTACGTTTTGGGCATGTTCTTCCTATGATTAAACCTTTCCGATTTAAAGAATTTACCGTTCAACAAGATCGTTGTGCTATGAAAATCGGCACAGATGGTGTGCTACTGGGTGCATGGGTGCCAATTAAAGAATCTATTACCTCTATTCTGGATATAGGAACAGGAACAGGGGTGATCGCATTAATGGCAGCACAACGTAGTCTGGCAGAGGTTATTGATGCTCTCGAAATAGATGCAGATGCTTATGAGCAGGCAGTTGAAAATTTTGAAGAGTCTTTTTGGGGAGATCGTTTGTTTTGTTATCATGCTTCTTTTCAAGAGTTTGTAGAAGAAATAGAAGATACATATGATTTATTGATTAGTAATCCTCCTTTTTATGTAGAAGACTATAAATCTTCTAATATAAAAAGGGATATCGCTAGATTTGAAGATGCTTTACCTTTCGAACATCTATTAATAGGTGGAGCAAGATTGTTATCGGATCAAGGGCAATTTGCACTAATCCTACCGTATAAAGAAGAAGAGAGAGTTCTTGCTATAGCAGAACAAGTAGATTTGTTTCCTCAAAAAATTACCCGAGTAAAAGGAACACCGTCTTCAGAAGTAAAAAGGAGTTTGTTATTACTAGGTAAAGTGCCACAGAGCTTTGAAACAGATGAGCTGGTTATAGAAAATTCCAGACACGAATACACAGATGCATATATCAATCTTACCAAAGATTTTTATTTAAATATGTAGAAAAGGGTTCTTTTTGGATGAAATATTTTAAAGAATAAACGACACAAAAAAAGGAAGATATATTACAATCTTCCTTTTCTAAATTCAATCACTCTACAAAGTTCAACTTTTTTTGTCATAAAGTTAAACTCTTACTTTTCAATGAGGTTTATTTTTTAGAAACCCAGTTTCCATCTGCGTCACAATACACTTCCATTTCTTTATCTCCTTGCTTTATTACTAATTTAAATTCTGAAGCATCTTCTTTAGCACCAGCACTTTCGATTGTTGCTCCTGCATAATCTTTAGCTACAGCATCCAGAACTGGTTGTGGTAAGTTTTCAACAGCAAGATCAATATATTTATCTTGCATAGGTATGCTTATCTCTGCATTGTCATTAAACGCTACTTCTTGAGCATTTATAGTTTGAGTTCCAATTAATAATCCAAAAGCTAATACTGGTAATACAAATAAATTTTTCATTTTTATAAATTTAAGTTTTAATATTCTTTATACTATTATGTTATTATCTAGAGGAATAATTATGCCACTTGAATAAATAAAAACAAAATAGAGTGTAATGATCTTGTAATCAATTTTTTATGTGATTTTTAGGATTGATATGTATTATGGAGAAATAGGATGTTTGTGTAGAAAAAAATAATAAACTGCGGAATTTATACACGAACTTTTTCGTGGTTTTAGTTTTAAATGATGCGCAAGTATAAAAAATACAAAAAATGTTTTCCTTTTTAATGCACAATAGGTATTGCAAAAACCAAATTGACTTTTTTATAAAATAGAAGCAGGTAGAACGATTATAATTTAGGTTTTTTTTAGTTTATACAGATTAAATTTATCATAATAATGATCTGTTCCTTTTAAAAAGGACAAAAAAATTGGTTGCTTTTTTTTCATTACCTACATTTGTTTAGCACTAGTATACAGTGCTTTTGAAAATATTTTAGAAGATATAAATAAAAGGTATAGTAAAGTTTAATCTATCTATAGTATATAGTGAAATAATACTTATGCAATTTATATCTTACTGTTTAAAAAATAATAAATAGAAAATAGATGAAACCAGATTTATTCCAGGCACCAGATTATTACCAGCTAGACGAATTGTTAAGTGAGGAACATAAAATGGTTAGAGATGCTGCTCGTAGTTGGGTAAAACGCGAAGTGTCTCCTATTATAGAAGATTTTGCACAACGAGCAGAATTTCCTAAGCAAATTATTAATGGGCTTGCAGAAATAGGGGCTTTTGGTCCTTATATACCAGAGGAATATGGTGGAGCTGGATTAGACCAGATAAGTTATGGTTTGATCATGCAAGAAATAGAAAGAGGAGACTCTGGTGTGCGATCTACATCTTCTGTACAATCGTCATTAGTAATGTATCCTATTTGGAAATATGGTTCTGAAGAACAACGAAAAAAATACCTTCCTAAATTGGCATCTGGAGAATTTATAGGGTGCTTTGGTCTTACAGAACCAGATCATGGTTCCAATCCAGCAGGAATGACCACTAATTTTAAAGATATGGGAGATCATTATCTTTTAAATGGAGCTAAACTTTGGATCTCTAATGCCCCATTTGCAGATATTGCAGTAGTGTGGGCAAAAAATGAAGAAGGAAGAATTCATGGGTTAGTAGTAGAACGAGGTATGGAAGGGTTTAGCACTCCAGAAACACATAATAAGTGGTCGCTTCGAGCATCTGCAACAGGTGAGTTGATTTTTGATAATGTAAAAGTTCCAAAAGAGAATTTATTGCCTAATAAAAGCGGGCTTGGAGCGCCTTTAGGATGTTTGGACTCTGCACGATATGGTATTGCGTGGGGAGCTATTGGTGCAGCTATGGATTGTTATGATACTGCATTACGATATGCAAAAGAACGTATACAGTTTGATAAGCCTATTGCAGCTACACAATTGCAACAAAAGAAACTTGCAGAAATGATTACCGAAATAACCAAAGCACAATTATTAGCTTGGCGATTAGGGGTGTTAAGAAATGAAGGAAAAGCTACTAGTGCACAAATTTCTATGGCGAAACGAAACAATGTAGAAATGGCAATTAACATAGCAAGAGAAGCCAGACAAATTTTAGGCGGAATGGGGATTACAGGCGAATATAGTATTATGCGTCATATGATGAACCTAGAAAGCGTTATCACTTATGAAGGTACCCATGATATCCACTTATTGATAACAGGAATGGATATTACCGGAATGTCTGCTTTTAAATAATATACTAATACTATAAATAGGATAATAAAATACTTTTTAGGTAAACCTTTTCAAAAGTTATTAATAGCATCTGAAAAGGTTTACCTCTTTTTTTTAGAATAAAGTAAAAAACATTTCATAGTAGTTTTTGGATTTAGAATTAACCTGGTAATACACCATGTGTCTCTTTTGCTTTTCTTTCTTTAACAAAAAAGCCAAATTTAAACCCTACTGTTTTGATGTATACATAACTTTGTATACCAAAATCATATTCTAAAGGAGCATTTAAAGCTTTCATTGTCTTAATAGTTCGATAAAGCTTTGTTTTTGAAATTCCCAATCGTTTCGCTAATTCTACAGGAGTTCCTGTTGCTTTCATGCGAACCAGTTGATCGATTCGCTCCATAAGCTCGATGTTTTTCATAATAACGGTCATAACTATTCCTTTAATGAAGACTAAATTATTTTATTAATCAATATGTATTTGTGGGGTTTATAAGTATATGTCTTTAAAGAGAGTTATGTTACCATAAAAAATGATTTTTAACATAAAAAGATAGTTTTTGAGTTAGCCGAACAATCTTTTTAGTAGTATTTATTTTTTAAAATCCTATTTGTATTAGATTATAGATAGGATCAACAAATAGAAACCATATATTGATTTTGGTTATGTGTAGGGACTTAATTAATTGATAGTTATGTATATGTATTTTGTTTTGAAGAAAAATTTGGAGGAAATTAAATCCTTAATAAGGGATTAAAATTAAATAAAAATCATATATTCAAGATGAGTTCCATAATTAACTAGTTATAATTCAAAATAAATAGTGATTTTTGTACTGGATAAATACTTTATGATATGAAAGATGATTTTAAGCAAGATTATGATTTTGAATTACGTCTCGCTTCTGAAAGTGAAATAATATCTCTTGCAGAGCATTTAGCAAGAAAAAATTGGGAGCGTAAGCAAAAAACCATAGAAGATCTAGAATTAAATGCCAATACGCCTGAAACATTGGATATAATAGCCAATGAAAAAAAGACGATTCTTAATTTAATAAACGATAAAGTCTTAGTACAAGATTATAAAAAATATGATGCTGCTATTTTTGTGTATAATTACATTAGAGAGGAAAGTAAAGGCGTTATAGCTACAATGACTCTTAGAGTTATTAAAACAAAAGACGGGATGATGAGGTCTTTGGATAATGATGAAATTATTTTAGACCTGAAGGATTTAAAGAAAATAATGCTGGATGAAAAGCAACATGACAAAGGTCGTCCTAAAGGGCCAGGAGATAGAGCTTTGCGAAAGACCATCGAAATCGATAAATACTTAGAGTCTAATCCTAAAAAGGATATGGATAATATCTGTAAAGAATTTGGTATTTCTAAATCCACATATTACAGAACCAAATGGTGGTTAAAAGGAAAAGTTGTACTGTAGATTTTATTCCTTTTTAAAAGGTTTTGCCTCTGAAAAAGTAGAGTCTCTAAAAACAAAACAATTTTTTAAAACATACACATCCTATTTTGTGAGTTTGCTCTGGAGTAGAGAAGCTTTTTGTGCTATAGGACTAAGTAAAAAATAAAACGTATCTAAACTAACTTCAATGTTTAAATAGATAAGACTGTAAATAAGACAGAGTTACTTTTCCATTGCTGTAAGTAATCGATGTGCTCTGTCTTTATACGCACCATTATATTGTATAATTTCTTTCAGTAAAACTTTAGTTTTTTCAGATTTATTTAATTTTAAGTAGGTTAGCGATAAGTACCATTGCGCAATTTCGTAGTACTTACCAGTATTGGTTATATTTTTAAATTCTTTAGCTGCTTTTTCTTCTTGATTTGTATTTAAGTAGCTATTGCCTAAATATATTTGTAAAGCTTGTTGTTTTTTTAGGATAGGGCGTTTTTCTAATGCATAAACTACAGAGTCATAGGAGCCACTTATGTAGTGTTTTACAACTTTTTCTGTTTCTTTGTTTGCATTCCCTCTTATTATATCCTCTGCGGGATAAGGCTTATAATATGCGCTATATAAATCTAAATCCCGGGTCTGATTTTTGGTATATATGGTATACCAAAATAAAGATCCTACTCCAAGTAACACAACAATAGATGCGGCAATCTTAAATAAAGGAAGCTTGTTGGTTAGCTTAGTATTAGCAGTTTCTTCTTGTTTTATTTTGGCACTAATATGTATTAATTTTTCTTTAAAAGCTAAAGTATCCTGGTCTGCAAGAGTAGTGTGCATAATCCTGTGTTTTTCAACCTCTTCCTGTAACTCTATATTAGCAGCTATTTCTTGTTCAAAAGCAATAGTATCCTCTTGCGATAAGGTATGCGCAAGATACGCTTCTATCTTTTCAAATATTTCTGGGGTTCTTTTCATAAGATTAATGTTTTTCAGGGTTACCTTGTAACTCTGGGTATGCAGGATCTTTTTCTATCATTTCGATTAAATGCTGCTTACATTCAAATTTTTTCTTTCGGGCATACCCTTCAGAATACCCTGTGATTTTCGCAATTTCTTTCATGTTCATCCCTTTAAAAATCAAACAAAGTACCTCGCGACAGGTATCACTTAGATTTAAAAAATGTTTATGATATACATATTCTTGTTCCTTACATTCTAAATCTTTAAGAACAGTAGGGCTTATAATTTCAATATCCTCGGGTAAATACTCTGTAATCACTAAGTTTTTATTTTTTCTTGCTCTGTTTCGCCAAATATTTTTACATACTCCATAAAAATAAGTGCGAATTGACGATTGTAACTCCAGAGAATCTGTTTTTAATTTCTGATAGATAAAGATCATCGCGTCTTGAAAAACATCCTCTACATCCTCCTCATTACCAGAGTTTCGTAGTATATACTTTCGTATATAGGGCAGATTTTTTTTATAAAACGCAGTTATGATGACTTCATCTCCTGTAACGATACCTTCCAAAATTTTATGCTCTTCGATAGTACTATTCATAGGTTTATGTTCTATAGACGAGAATTGTTACCTTTTAAATGAAATTAAACGAAATGTAAAAGTAACAATTTTAGTTTCTTTGCTATTAACCTAAAACAGAAATCATGAATGAAAACCGTATTTTTATAATCGATTTTTAGGAATATGGGGCAGGTTTGTAATAATTTCATAGTGAGCTGAGGCGTTCGAAATTCACCCTTCGAGTCCCCTCAGGGTTCGTAATGGTTACATATCGTGGGCTGAGGCTCTCGAAGTCCAGAAAACACAAAAAGAAAACACAAAATAAGAAAAGAATATAAATGGGAATACCGATACTACCACATAAAACAATGGTATATTTTATAAGGGGTTTAATTTTTTTATATACCATTTTTGGATATAGCCAAAAAGCAACCGATACTATTGCTGCGGCCCAATATTTTACAAAAGCAGACTCGCTTTTAACACAGACGAGGTATACGCAATCGGTAGTATTTTTTAAAAAAGCAATACCTATTTATCAAAAAGCAAAGGCATGGGAAAGAGTAGCACGATGTTATAATAAAATAGCCGAAAGTTATGTGTTGGATTCTAAATATGGAGAATCCTTAAAGAATGCTAATAAGGCATTAGAGATTAGTACAACATACTTAAGTAGAAATAAAAGAGAAAAAGCGTATACATATTACAATTTAGGTAAATACCATGCTTTAAAACATTCAGATTATAAAACAGCTTTAGATTTTTTTCAAAAAACACTACAAATTCGATTAGCCATTTTACCAAAAAATCACCCGCTTATTGCAAATACATATAGTAATCTTACATGGATATATCAGCTAATGAGAGAATATGATAAAGCAATGCAGTACGAACAAAAAGCTTTGGATTTGAGGATTAAAGTTTTTGGAGAGAACCACTTTGATGTAGCAGATTCTTATAATTATTTAGGTGTAATTTCTTATAAGAAAAGAGATTATGATCAGTCAATATTTTACTACCAAAAAGCACTATTTATTACAGAGAACAATGCACAACCAAATGTGGTATTGATAAGTCAGTTTTATTTTAATATCGGTCTTGTATACGATAGAAAAGAAGAATATGATAAAGCATTGGATTATTTTAATAAAGCATTGTTGATTAGGGAAAAAACATATAAAAAGAACCATGAAAAAACAGCAATGTGCAATCGACTTATAGGTAGGACTTATAGAAAAAAAGGAGAATATGACAAGGCACTTCCTTATCTAAAAAAATATTTATTCGTCATGATCCATTTATATGGGGAAAAGAATTTAACAATAATTCCTGCTCTTAATCTAATAGGAGTTTGTTATAAAAATAAAGGAGAATATGATAAGGCGTTAACGTATTATAATAAAGCTGCAGCTATTGGAGCTAATTTATCCGAGCAAAATAAACTAATGGATAATTCAGTTTATAATAATATAGGGGTTGTATATAAATATAAAGGGGAATACGATAGAGCTTTAAAGTATTATAAAAAAGGATTGTATTATAATATTCAGAGATATGGAGAAGATTATATTAGTACCGCCCTAAATTATAATAATATAGGGAATATATACCGGTTAAAAGGGGATTATAAGCAATCTTTGGGATATTATAAAAAAGCGTTAGGTATACGAACAAGGCTGTTTGACCAAAATAACTCTACTATAGCAGAAACATACAATGACATAGGAGCATTGTATCATGCTAAAAAACAATACGATTCTGCAATATATTATTATAACAAATCCTTAAAGATCAGGATATACGTGTTTAAGGAGAAGCATCCGGATGTAGCAAGTTCGTATGAAAGTCTTGCAAATACGTATTTTGAAAAAGAGGATCATATTACGGCAAAAGAGAATTACCAAAAAGCATTAGAAATACGACGCAGTATATTTGGAGAATATAATCCCAAAGTAGCCCTTACCTATACTCATATAGCAAACTTTTATGTTGCGCAAAAAAACGTTACCAAAGGTCTGGAGCATTATCAAAAAGCGATACAGTCTAATTATATCCCAAAACACAATACCATTATTACAAATAAACTCAATATAGAGCAATATCGGGACCCGAATATCTTATTAACTACTCTGAAAGATCAGACAGCAGCGTATATCTATCGTTATGAGAAAAATAAGCAGGTAGAGGATCTTAAAAAAGCAAATAGTATCTATCAAAAAGCAGATACCGTAATTAATTATATTCGGCAAACCTATACCAATTATCAGGATAAAGTAGCTTTTGCCCAAAAAGCAAAAAAGGTATACCAAGGAGCAATAAAAGGACAGCTTTTACAGTATGCCTTACAAAAAGAACCCAAATACCTGGAGCAAGCCTTTTATTTTGCTGAAAAAAGCAAGGCGAATACCTTACAAGAAATCTTAACAGAATCTAATGCTAAAAAATTTACAGGATTACCTACAGATCTGGCAGCTTTAGAAAAACAGTTACGTATCGATAGATCCTTTTACCAATCCAAAATTACTGAGGAGCGTACTGGGATCAAGATAGATTCTTCAAAAATCACTACTTATGAAAACCAACTTTTTGCCATTGCCAGGCAACAGGATTCGATAGTAGAAGTATTAGAAAAAAAGTATCCAAAATACTACCAGTTAAAACATCAAAAAAACAGCAACAGTATTGGAGATATACAACGTAATTTAGGAGAGCATACCTCTCTTTTAGAATTTTTCACAACAGATAGTACTACCTATGTATTTACGATATCCAAAAATAAAAACACCGTACACGAGTTAAAAACACCACATCTTACTACTGCTATAGAAAAACTGCGAGAGGCAATTATCGGTCAGCAGATAAGTGAATATAAAAAAACAGCACACACATTATATACCCAACTTATTGCCCCTGTAGCAGACCAATGCATAGGCAATCAACTCCTTATTATACCCGATGGGCCTTTATGGCATCTTAATTTTGAGTTGTTGCTTACCAAAAACGATGCTTCTAACGATCCTGCAAAGTTGTCCTATTTGCTTAGGGATTTTGCGATATCGTATGCAAATTCGGCAAACGTATTATTCTCAAGAGACAATAAAAATATATCTTCAAAAAAGAAACAGGAGTGTTTGGCATTTTCATTTTCAGATAGTGTACAAACCACCAAAACCAATACGATGCGTCTTGCGGCATTAAGAGATGCGGGAGAGGATCTGCCTGGCACACGCAAAGAGATTAAAGCAATATCATCTATTATCGATGGACAGTATTATTTTGGGGCAGAGGCAGTAGAAAAAAACTTTAAGAAAAACGCAAATGCATATTCGATCCTACATCTGGCTTTGCATGGCGAGGTAGATAATGAGCGACCAGAAAATTCTAAATTGTATTTTACCAAAAGTACCGATACGATCGAAGATAATATGCTGTATAGTCACGAGCTATTTGCATTGGATATCCCAGCAGAACTTACCGTGCTTAGTGCATGTAATACTGGTACAGGTAAAATTGCCAAGGGTGAGGGGATTATGAGTCTGGGTACAGCTTTTCAATACGCAGGCACCAAAAGTTTAGTACTAACCAGTTGGGAGGTATCGGATCAAACCACTCCAGAGATTATGCAACATTTTTATACCAATTTAAAAGCAGGAATGAATAAAGCAAAAGCATTACAGCAGGCAAAATTACAATTTCTGGCTACCGCAAATATACACCGAACCCAACCTTTTTATTGGGCAGGATTTTATCTGGTAGGCGATGCAGCACCAATTCCTTTTAGTAATAGCACACTTTTGTATTGGATTTTGGGAGTAGGAATATTGGGTATTATAATTTTAATTCTGTTTTGGTATCGTAAAAGAATAAGGCTCTAGTTTATAATAACCTTAATAGTTATGAAAATATACATTTAATTAATTTCAAGATGTTTATTCCCTTTTGACTCCCTTCCTTCTGGGAAGGGCTGGGGATGGGATATGCTGAGTTTCGATAAAATTATCAATGTTATTATAGACTAGAGCCAAGAATAAAAACGTAGAGGAATACTCAAAAAATTGAGCACCCTTCGAGCATTTCAGGGTTCGTAGTGGTTACATATCGCGGGCAGAGGCTCTCGAAGCCGAAGCCCAGCACTATATTTACCATTCCCGTAACTTATTTTATGTCCCCAGCTATACAGAACCCTTTCTTGGCAATAAAAAATGCTTCCCGTAGGTATGTTTACCATTCCCGTAAGTACAAGAACTCTCCCCAGCAGTTAGTACTACTCTCCCGGCACTATATAATCCTTTCCCGGCGGTGTAGTGCCTCTTCCTGGCAACCAAAAGTATCGTCCCAGTCGCTGGGATCAAGTATACTAAGGGTTGGAGTACCCAAAACTCACCCTTCGAGAACCTCAGGATTCGTGGTTACAGTGGGCTGAGGTTCTCGAAGTCCAGATTTCATTATTGGTAATATTTAGCATAGAAAACTCAGGTTAGTATAATGATATAATATAACAAAAGATATAGTAACTTGGCAGAAAGGAAAAAGTATACTCTCATGAAAATATTTGGGCATCGCGGAGCAGCAGGTTTAGCTGCAGAAAATACATTAGAGTCTATTGCAGTTGCTTTACAACATAAGGTAGATGGTATCGAGATTGATGTACATTGTTGTAAAAGCGGGGAACTGGTAGTTATTCATGACGAAACATTAGATAGAACCACCAACGGTAAGGGTAGCGTGGCAAACTATACTCTGCAAGAACTACAGCAGTTTACTACCAACGAGGGGTTTTTAATCCCTACTCTGGATCAGGTTTTGGATCTTATAGATGCAAAATGTGTACTTAATGTAGAATTAAAAGGAGAAAATACAGCGGCTCCTACTGTAGCTTTGTTAGAAAAACACATAAAGAATAGTAATTGGCAATATGAAGATTTTATACTATCCAGTTTTGATCCCCCGCAGTTATTTGAAGTAAAAATGATTACTGCTAATTTTAGGGTAGGAGTGCTAACCGAACAAAATATAGCCAATACTTTGCATATAGCAAGAGAGCTGAATGCATTTTCGGTACACCCTCCTATAACTTTTTTAACTCAGGATGCTGTAAAACGAGCAAAAGAGCAAGGATATAAGGTGTATGTTTGGACCGTAAATACAAAAACACAAATCGAGCAATCAAAAATCTGGAAAGTAGATGGTATCCTTACAGATTTTCCGAATTTTGTATAATGAAGTATGATGTACTAATTGTTGGTGGCGGTGCTGCTGGGTTTTTTACAGCTATTAATGTAGCAGAAAATAACCCAAAATTAAAGATCGCTATCTTAGAACGAGGTAAGGATGTATTGTCTAAAGTTCGTGTTTCTGGGGGTGGGCGATGTAATGTAACCCATGCAGAGTTTATGCCAAATGAGTTAAGTAAAAACTATCCCCGAGGAGAAAAAGAACTTAAAGGGCCTTTTCATACCTTTATGACAGGCGATACTATGGATTGGTTTGATCGGCGGGGAGTAGCACTCAAGATCGAGGAGGACGGAAGGATATTTCCGGTTTCAGACTCTTCTTTAACCATTATCGATTGTTTTTTGTCGGAAGCAAAACGACTTAGAATTGAAATTTTAAAAAATCATGCGGTAAAGGATTTTTATTCAAAAGATGACGAATGGGTAGTACAAACCAGTCAGGGTAATTTTGTAGCGACAAAACTAATGATTGCTACAGGCAGTAATCCTAAAATCTGGAAACATTTGCAGGATTTAGGACATGAAACTCTGGATGCGGTTCCATCCTTATTTACCTTTAATAGCAAAGATCCCAGAATCAAAGATTTGCCAGGAGTGGTAACCAATGCTACCATAAAAGTTAAAGACTCAAAATTATCTAGCGAGGGACCTTTGTTAATTACCCATTGGGGGATGAGTGGACCTGCAATACTTAAACTTTCGGCATGGGGTGCTATAGAGCTTCATACAAAAGAGTATAATTTTGAAATCGTAGTAAACTGGTTGCAATATCAGGCACAGCAAGAAGCTTTGGATATGCTGGGTACTCTTAAGGAAACCTATCCAAAACAACAAATATGTACCTATACGCAGTTCGAATTACCAAAAAGATTATGGCAAAGCTTAGTTCTGGCCTCAGGAATAGAAAAGAATACCCGATGGGCAGATGTTAATAAAACCCAATTAAATGCGTTGTCTCAGCAACTAACACAAGGAGTGTTTAAAGTAAAAGGAAAAAGTACTTTTAAAGAAGAATTTGTAACCGCAGGGGGGATTGATCTTAAAGAAGTGAACTTTAAAACCTTTGAAAGCAAAAAATATAAGAATTTGTATTTTGCAGGAGAAGTATTAAATATTGATGCAATTACAGGAGGATTTAATTTTCAAAATGCATGGACAGGAGCTTTTATAGCAGCACAAGCAATAACTTCAGAATAGTTTTGTACCCATTAAACGTTTAGAAAAAACATGAAAACATATATTGCTTTATTAAGAGGGATCAATGTAAGTGGCCAAAAAAAGATACTTATGGCAGATCTTAAATCTATGTTTGAAGATTTAGGATATTCCTCTGTCGTTACCTATATACAGAGTGGTAATGTTATTTTTAAAGATGAAGAAATAGACTCAAAAGTTGTAAGTACGGTCATACAAAAAGAAATCCTTAAAAAATTTAGTTTCGATGTTCCTGTTTTGGTACTAACCCGAGAGGATTTAGTAGGTATTTATGTTAATAATCCATATGTAGATCGCATAAAAACCGAAGAAATTGAAGAAAAAAAGATGTATTTCACTCTTCTCTCTACACTGCCAAATCCTGATGGAGTACAAGAAATTTTATCTAATTCTTACGAACCAGAAGAGTTTAAAATAACCGATAAAGTGGTGTACTTTTATGCGGCGAATGGCTATGGAAGAACAAAGCTAAACAACAATTTTTTTGAAAAGAAACTAAAATCTGTAGCAACTACCCGGAACTTGAAAACAGTAATTAAGTTATTGGATTTAAGTAAATTGCTATAATTGCTTGTGGCGTGTGTATTAGTTATTTCATGTAATTTTTTGTATATTAATAAGGTATAACTAATCCCCATATTAATATGAAAAAAATTACACTTATTTTAACCTTCATTTTTTTAGCTTATGGTTTTGTACAGGGATATGCATTTAGTGAAAAAGATCCTGTAAAAAAAATATTGGTAGAGTATATCAATAAGATGAATGCATTAACTCAAGGAACCCAAAAAGAAGATGTATTAAACTTATTTGATGATAAGTATAGAGGAAACACGGTTTATGTAAACTTGTCAGGAGCCTTGGTGAGAAAAAATTATGAAAAAAAAGATATTTCTTCTCAATTAGATGATATTATTGATGATAATAATTATAGATTTAAATTAACATTAGATAAAATTGTTTTTCAAAGTCAAAAAGAAAAAGCGGGTACTATTTCTGCTGTAATAAATTATGAATCTTATATAAATAAAAAAATTGCCGAAAAAGGAACTATGCTAATGGATGTAGTTGCCGTTAGATTAAATGGAGGGTGGAAAATTGTTCAAAACAATATGGTTAGGATTTCTGAAGCAAAAGATATAGGAGAATGTGTTTGTTATGTCTATGAAAAAGGAACCACCAAATTTGTAACCGAAGTATATTATCCTTCTGGAATTGAGTATAGCCAAGAGCTTAATGCTTTTATGATACTGACCAAAAACAATAAGCGTATTATTAAATCCAATAATACAGAGTTTTATTGGGATAAATACACAGGAAAAATAGCCTTAAAAGGAGAAGGAATAGGGAAAACAACTGATTCTAGAAAAGCGGTAGAACTTGTTTTAAAAAAACTGTATAAAGATTCTTGCGTGAATATCGTATTTAATTAATGAGATAAAAGAACCAATACCGATTTCTAAGCTGCTCTGGTATTTCTATTTTGAAAACCCATTCTTAGTGGGTTTTCAAAATAGTAAATAGATATTCGTTTAAAAACTCAACAAATGATTTTTAGATAATTGTTTGATCTTTTAAAAAACCTCTCCAAGATATTTCAATAGCTTGATTAATATGCTTTTCTTGTAGCTTTACTTGCTCGTTTTCATGAATTTTAACCAAGGATACTACATTGCCAAAAAATAGTTCTTCCATAATTAAAGTGTTATAAGATTTAAAGATCTTTTGTTTGACACCAGTTTTAAAATATTCTTCAATTTCAATATAATATTGTCTTGCTTTATCTTTTAAAGATTGTGGGATGTCGGGAGAACGCGCAATTTGTTCAGAAAAGATAAATGCAAGCGGGTTGTTTACAAAATAGTAGAACAGATTAAGCCACATAATAGAAAACTGTTTTTTAATATCATCCTCAGGGATATTGCGCATAACGACAGTTCCAAAATCCTGTGTAAGCATTAAATAAAGTTCGGTTATGATTTCTTCTTTATTTTTAAAATGATGATAAACGGTTCCGTTAGCAACCCCTGATTCTTTGATGATTTGAGAAAGAGATGTGGCGTTAATACCTTGTTTTGTTATTAATTCTAGAGTAGTCTGTAAGACTATTGCTTTTTTACTCATATAAAATTTTATTCCTTATTCTTCGTTTTAATTTAGTTGCCATATGCCAAAATTTAATGCAGTTGCAAAAGCAACCCAAACAATATAAGGGATAAGTAGGTAAGCGGCAGTAGAATTAACTACTGTAAACCATTTAATCGTAAATAAAAGTAGGATAAACAGGGCTATTATATCCACTAATGCGATCAATGGGTTTTGTAATCCAAAGAAAAAAATGGACCACGCAGCATTGAGTAACAATTGAAACCCAAAGTGGTATAACGCAGTTTTTACCCATTTATGATAAAAACCTTTGCTCCAGACAATTCCTGCAGCGATTCCCATCAGAATATAAAGTAAAATCCATACGGGTCCAAAAATCCAATTAGGAGGAGTAAAGGAAGGTTTATTTAAGCTTGTATACCATGTATCGATAGAGGTTTGAGTAGCAATACTACTTAGAAACCCTATGAAAAGACACAATAGTACCGCAATACCAATACGAATTAACTTTTTCTTCATTTATATTAGTTAGTATAGCACTAAAATAGCAATTTTTTACTACGAATACCCTTAAAATGTACTATTGCACTTATCTTTGCCTAAAATTATTGCAAGTTATGATAGATTATCCTGAGTTTGTCTCTCGAATAGTTTCAGAATTACCTAAAGAAGGAGTGATAACCAGTACTTCTCCAAGCAATATTGCTTTGGTAAAATACTGGGGAAAAAAACCAGTGCAAATTCCTGAAAATGCATCTATTAGTTTTACTTTAGATAATTGCAAAACAACTACTAGTTTACATTACAAAAAAAGAAATGTTGTAGAGGATAGTTTTGATTTTGAGCTTTTTTTTGAAGGAAAACCAAAACCAGATTTTAAACCCAAAATTCAAAGTTTTTTGGAAAGAACGTATGCATATCTACCTTTTTTGAAAGAATATACGTTTACAATAGAAACTAGTAATACTTTTCCTCATAGTAGCGGGATTGCTTCTTCTGCCAGTGGAATGAGTGCTTTGTCGTATTGCTTAATGCAGTTAGAACAAATTATAAATCCTGAGATTTCTGATGTAGAAATGGTGAAAAAATCTTCTTTTTTAGCCCGTTTAGGTTCTGGTAGCGCTTGTAGAAGTATCGAAGGACCCATTACTGTTTGGGGAAAACATCCAGATATAAATGGTAGTAATGATATTTATGCCATACCATTTCCATTTTCAATTCATCAAAATTTTGATAATTATCAGGATACTATTTTGTTGATAGATAAAGGAGAAAAACAAGTAAGTAGTACCATAGGTCATGATTTAATGCATGGACATCCTTTTGCTAGTAAACGATTTGAGCAGGCTTCTGCAAATATCACTTTGTTAAAAGAAATATTGCAATCTGGAGATTTAGATGCTTTTATTCAAGTAGTAGAAAGTGAAGCATTAACGTTACATGCTATGATGATGACCTCCTTGCCTTATTTTATTTTGATGAAACCAAATACACTTTCTGTAATTCAAAAAATTTGGGAATACCGTAATACAACAGGATCTAAAGTTTGTTTTACATTAGATGCAGGTGCAAATGTGCATGTTTTATATCCAGATTCTGAAAAAAATGAAGTTTTGGAATTCATTACTAACGAGTTAGTTGCGTATTGTCAGAATGGGCAGTATATTTGCGACAAAATAGGATGGGGAGCAAAAAAAGCGTAACTTTATCCTAATGGGGCGACAAATTAGATATAATAACTATTACAAAGATAATGAAGGGACCGCTATTTTATTCTAAAATACTTTTGTTTGGAGAATATGGTATAATTAAAGATTCTAAAGGTCTTTCTATACCGTATAATTTTTTTAAAGGAGCACTTAAGGTATCTGAAACTCCTGATTTGGAAGCCATACAATCTAATAAAAGCCTTAAAAACTTTGCGAATTATCTCGAAGAAATTCAAGATAAAGGAGTTGTGGAGTTTGATTTAAAAAAATTACAGTCGGATATTCAATCCGGAATGTATTTTGATAGTAGTATCCCCCAAGGGTATGGAGTAGGAAGCAGCGGTGCATTGGTAGCAGCTATTTATGACAAATATGCCGCTAATAAAATAACAGTGTTAGAAAATCTTACCAGAGATAAATTATTAAAGCTTAAAGAGATTTTTGGATTAATGGAGTCTTTTTTTCACGGTAGTAGTTCTGGTTTAGACCCATTAAATAGCTACCTTAGCTTACCTATATTAATTCATTCTAAAGATAATATAGAGCCAGCAGGTATCCCCTCACAAAGTATAGAAAGTAAAAAAGGAGCAGTTTTCTTATTAGATAGCGGTATTGTAGGAGAAACAGCACCTATGGTTAGTATCTTTATGGAGAGCATGAAACAGGAAGGCTTTAGGAATATGCTTAAAAATCAGTTTGTTAAATATACAGATGCTTGTGTGGATGATTTTTTAAAGGGAGATGTAAAATCTTTATTTTTAAATATTAAAGAGCTTTCTCATGTGGTTTTAGATAATTTTAAACCTATGATTCCTAAGCAGTTTCATAATTTATGGAAAAAAGGGATCGATACAAACGATTACTATCTTAAATTATGTGGCTCAGGAGGAGGAGGGTATATTTTAGGATTTACTCAGGATTTTGATAAAGCACAAGCCTCTCTTAAGGATTATAAGCTAGAAGTAGTTTATACTTTTTAATAAGCGCTACTATTTATGCTTTCTAGAAAAAACAGACTTGTTCTTCTTAAACTTTTAAGTTTGTTTTCTGTAGTTAGAGGATACAATATACTGGTTATAGTATTTGCTCAATATCTTACTTCCATTTTTATTTTGGCGCCTCATATTAAGTTACGATATGTAGTTTTTGATATTAACCTATTTATAATTGTCTTAGCTTCTGCTGGCGTTATTGCAGCGGGGTATATCATCAATAATTTTTATGATAAAGAGAAAGACCTAATTAATCGACCACAAAAAACAATGTTGGATCGTTTAGTGAGTCAGCGCACAAAATTAACAGGATACTTTGTTCTTAATTTTCTATCCGTAGTATGCGCAAGTTATGTTTCTTTTAGAGCAGTTATTTTCTTTTCGCTATATATTTTTGGAATTTGGTTTTATTCGCATAAGCTTAAAAAATTTCCGATAATAGGTAATATAATCGCTTCTCTATTGGCTATAACTCCATTTTTCGTTGTTTTTATTTATTATAAGAACTTTGACGAAGTAATTTTTGTTCATGCAACATTTTTGTTTTTAATGTTGGTTATGAGAGAAATGATAAAGGATTTAGGAAACCTTAGAGGAGATCTTGCTCAAAACTATAAAACAATACCTATTGTATATGGAGAATTGATTTCAAAAAGAATTCTAAGTATATTAATATTAGCTTCTTTTATCCCAGTATATCTATTACTTACTCGTTATGAAATTGGTTTTATGTACCTGTATTTTTATATCTGTATTGTACTTCTTTTTGCATTTTTATTTGGACTATGGAGATCCAAAGGAAAAGCACACTATGTTTGGTTACATAATATTTTAAAACTTATCATTGTAACAGGAACATTTAGCATCATTCTTGTAGATGTTAATATGGTATTGGATAGAATTTCATGGTAAAAAAAAAGCAGCTGTATTATATACAACTGCTTTATAAATCATAAGTGGTTAACTTTATGCTCCAATTGGTTTTTTAATTCTTAAAGAAATTTGGAATATTTTGTTTTTAAGGTTTTGTGCTTTAAGAACATCTATTTTTTTATAGTTTAATCTTGATTTTACATAAGATTGTATTAATTCTTTGTCCGTATCTACGTTTAGTACCACGATTTCACCTTTAGTATTTAAAGTAAATTCGATGTTTGCAATTAATTCTTTTGTTTCTAATAATTTGATTTCAGGGTTGTCTAAAAGAACAGCAACTTGCTCTCTTATTTGTTGGTTAGAATCTTTTTCAGCAGTACCGTTGTTAGCAAAGATTGAACTTGTTCCTAATACGATTGCGAATAATAAAACAATTAACTTTTTCATTTTTGTGTTTTTTAGATTGGAGTATTTAAATATTATTTTGTTTCAATTTTATGGTACAAATGTATGATAGCATATTTCATTATTTTTATTTTCTATTTTATTAGAATGTATTACTATGATTACGTTTAAGTTAAAACAGGTACGTTTTAACTTAAATTAAACTTTGAAGAATAAATACTTTTTATATGTTTACTTTTTGGATATGGATAAGAAATGTATTTGTAGATAAGAAATCCTTAAAGTTAGGGTTGTAGAATTGTAGATAACTAATTTTTTGACAACGCTCTAATGTTACGTAAATGTTAATTTATGGTTTTTCCATAACGCTACGATAAAGGTGTAATGGTTTGTAAATCAATTTTTTACGTGTTAACCGTTTGTTAGAAAAATGTTTTTATTTCTTGAAAACAGTATCATAAAAGCGGTTAATGTTATCTCTGTATAATTTTTTTGGTATTCATTAACGTTATAATATATTTCAAAGTGTTTTAAAAGTATTCTGTACAATTTATCAGAATGGTAAAATAATTTAAAAAATAAATGAAAGATCCACTATTAAAGGTTGCTTTGGCACAAATAGCACCAGTTTGGTTAGATAAAACAGGTACAATTAAAAAGATAGAAAATGCTATAATTGAAGCGGCTTCTAAAAAAGCAGAGTTAGTTGTTTTTGGAGAAACTCTTTTACCAGGATATCCGTTTTGGATATCGCTAACCGATGGAGCTCAATTTAATAATACTATACAAAAAGAAATTCATGCACACTATGCGCAAAATGCAGTTGTAATAGAAAAAGGAGATTTGGATTCTATTTGTAATTTTGCAGAAAAAAATAAAATAGCTATTTATTTAGGGATTTTAGAACGACCACAAGATAGGGGAGGACACAGTTTATATGCATCTTTAGTATATATTGATCAAAAAGGAGAGATTAAATCTGTGCATCGTAAATTACAACCTACCTACGAAGAGCGACTAAGTTGGTCACCAGGAGATGGAAATGGACTTTTGGTACACCCTTTAAAGTCCTTTACTGTTGGGGGGCTAAACTGTTGGGAAAACTGGATGCCATTGCCTAGAGCAGCACTATATGGGCAAGGAGAAAATTTACATGTATCGGTATGGCCAGGTAGTGATTACAATACTAAAGACATTACCCGTTTTATTGCCAGAGAATCCCGATCGTATGTAATATCGGTATCAAGTTTAATGCGAAAAGAAGATTTTCCTAAGACTACGCCGCATTTAGATGAGATTTTAAAGAAAGCTCCAGACGTTTTAGGAAATGGAGGTTCTTGTATAGCTGGACCAGATGGAGAATGGTTACTTGAGCCTGTTTCGCATAAAGAGGGTTTACTTATCCAAACTTTAGACTTTAATAGAGTGTTGCAAGAGCGTCAAAATTTTGATCCTGTTGGTCATTATTCAAGACCAGATGTAACACAGTTACACGTAAATAGAGAGAGGCAAAGTACGATTAGGTTTGCCAAAGAATAGTTGTTGAACCTATGCTTTAAACAATTATCTTTGCAAAAAAATTAAGATATGAGTCGTGGAGATAATTCTGGTAAAGAAAGAGCTAGCAGAAAACAGGAAGGAAAAGCGAGAAATAAATCGAATGAAAAGGATATGCCTAAAGCAAGAGATAACTCAAATGATAAAAAGAAACCAAATTTCGGCAACAAGCCTTATGTAAGAGGTAAAGCACTTGCGAAAAAAACGAATACTACTACACCAAAAAAGATCTCCGATTCTAATGAATTGAGACTTAATAAGTTTGTGGGTAATTCTGGAGTTTGCTCCAGAAGAGAAGCGGATTTGTATATTCAAACAGGTAGTGTTTGGGTTAATGGAAAACCAATAACCGAAATGGGCTACAAAGTAAAATTAACGGATGAGGTTAAATTTGACGGAAGACTTATAACACCTTACAAAAAAGAATATGTACTACTTAATAAGCCTAAAGGCTTTGTAACTAGTACAAGCCCCGAAAAAACCAGAACGGTTATGGACTTGGTTGCCAATGCATCTAAATCGCTATTAAAACCCGTAGGTAGATTAGAACGTAATACTACAGGATTACTTTTATTTACTAATGATGTAGATTTAGAAAAAAAACTAACACATCACAAAAGCGGAGTTCGTAAGATATTTCATGTAGAATTAGAGCGTAATCTTAAATTTGAAGATTTTCAAAAAATAGAGAAAGGGGTTAAGCTGGAAGAAGGATATGTAAATGTAGATGAAATTTCGTATATAGAAGGAGCAGGTAAAAATGAAATTGGGATTCAACTACAATCTTCTAAAAATGGGATCATACACAAGTTATTTGATCATCTTAATTATAGTGTAGTTAGGTTAGATAGAGTAATTTTTGCAGGTTTAACAAAAAAAGATCTACCAAGAGGTCATTGGAGAATACTTACCGAGCAAGAGGTCATTAATTTAAAGATGATGTAAAAAATATTTTTACCACTTAATATTAATACAAAGAGGTTTTCTCAATACCAGAGAAAACCTCTTTTTTTATTTATTTCCTGACTGTTTTTTTTGTTTATGTATTATAGAACAGAAAATCTTGACTATTTAGATTGTAATTTATATTAGATTGTTTTTTTATAGCAATTGTAGGTTCAAAGGGGGGACAAAAAAAGACAATTTTATATGGTTATCTAAATAGAAAGACTAAATAAAAGAAAATAAATAATTTTGTTATAGGAGGAACTATAAACCTTTACCGAAACTTAAGAAAGAAAAGAGAAATAGCTATTTAAGTAAATATAAGAGTGTTGTTGTTGCATAAAAAAGTACATAATTAAGTAGGTTTTAATTTGATTGGCGCGCAAAATTAAGATCTTTTTTGATGTAATAATATATAAAAACAGGTATTAACGATTTATTAGGTTTTTGTTAAGAGTTTTTGTAAAAAGTAGGTTTTATTTTAAAAAGGAAGGTATTATGTATTTTGCTGTATTGAAATATAAAACGTATGGTTGTTTAGAAAATTTTATCCTCATATTTTTTTAAACAATCATATAGCTGTAGAGCTATATGTTTTGTTTTCTGTTTCTTTTTAGAATTATCCTTCAGTAGAGATTAATTTCAGTGTTTTAGTATTGTTATATATTTCAAAAATAAAAATACCAAATACGGTTAGGTATTCTAACCCTACCATCCACAGGTTTTCTTTAAAATCAGGATGCATATAGGCTGTATAACTAAAAATCACTACAAAGGACCAAACAATTGGAAACTTGTAATTAGTAAAAATACAAAGAGATAATGGTACTGCAATATACCATGGGTGTACCGTTGTTGATAAAAAATAATAGGTGCAAATTCCTAAAAGCATCCCTTCGATTAGTTGCAGTGTACTTTTATTAGTCTTTATAAACGTTAGACCCAAGAGTATTCCAACTACTATAACAGGTAATATCTTGCCAGCGGTTTCGATAACGTTCCATCCTACAATTTGATAACCTACCCATCGTATGATAAAATAGATACTTGCGTTAAATTCAAAATTCTGAAACCAAAGACTGATTGTTTTACTAAAATTGGCTAAAAATTGTGAGGATAAAAATGGAGCAAATGTAAGTAGTATAGTAAGAATTACAATGAAGTAAAATCCCATTAGATTTGGTATACTTTTTATTACATTTTGTATAGTAGAGATATTCTTATTTTGAGATGTGAATTTTTGAAAGAACAAAGGTAAAAAGAGTAAAGGAATTAATTTTACTGAAACAGAAAGTGCCAGAGCAATTGCAGCCCAATACCAATACCCTTTATGCAAAAGATATAATGAGCTGATTAAAAAAAACACCATTACAGATTCGAAATGAAGATTACCAGTAAGTTCTATAAGTATGAAAGGATTAAGGGTATACCAAAAAATTCTGTTTTCAGGAAGCTTAAGGGATTGTAATAGTTTCCGCCCAATAAAAAAAGTACCAATATCTGCAAGTATAATAAGAGTTCTAAATACTATTACAGAGCCTAAGATACTTTTACTGGCAAATAACGCGGCTATACCATAGCAAAATTGACTTACAGGAGGATAATTGGTATAATGACTACCATTTAGTTCTCCCATGCCATTATATAGTTCTTTTGCTTGTTCTATTGGAGCATTTCCTTGTGCTATCCATACCTTGGGTAGAGATAAATATGGGTTAAAGCCTTCTAGAAGCATTCTGCCATCCCAAATAAACCTATAAAAATCTTGAGATAGATTAGGGATAGCAAATAAAAAAACGATTCGAAAAAGTAGCGCGGCAACCGCTAAAATCTTCCAGTTATTAGGGTTAATTTGTATGATTTTATATGAAATAAAGAACAATGCAGCCCAAAGACTAATCATTTTAATAAAATCAGTTCTTTGTAAAGTATATGCAAAACTGTAGTAAAAGAGAATGCCAAGAATGATAAATAATATAGAAATCCTATTATATTTCCATAGTTGTAGCATTACATCTTAGATGTTACAGATTTAAAAAATACAAATCCAAAACCTAAAAATAACATTATATGAAATAAAAACAATCCAAAGTCCTGAAGTTTAAAGGCACTATATAGAGCAAAAGCAAAGTATCCCATAAGTAGAGCTTCTATAATAGTATTACCAGATATGTTTTTGTTTACGTATTTGTTACCTTTCCAAGAGTCCTTAATAGTATTTATATTAAATTTTGGAGTACGTACAAATTCACTTTTCTTACCAAAATGCCCTTCTAAAACTGCCATAGAGTTATGCACAGAAAAGCCCATTGCAATAGAGAAGAAAGTAAAAAACATTTTGATATACTCCATAAATTTCCAGAATCCTTTACCATGGATTTTTTTATAAGTATGCCAATAACAAAAGAAAAATATAACGGTACTCATTGCAAAAAATGCGATAACGTTAAAATACCAGCTAAATAATGGATTGCTATTTTTTATGTACATTACAGGTACACTAAGTATGGCAACCAATAATACAAGCAAAAACATACTGCTATTTAGTAAATGAAAAAAACTATGAAATTTAGTTTTAAAAGGAACTGTTTTATCTTTAAGGAGTTTCCAGTATAATTTCTGAAAATTTTCAGCAGCACCTTTATTCCATCTAAATTGTTGCGATCGAGCTGCGCTAATAACAACAGGTAGTTCTGCAGGGGTTTCTACTTCCTCTAGATACTTAAACTTCCATTTTTTAAGCTGTGCTCTGTAACTCAAGTCCAGATCCTCTGTTAATGTATCTCCTTGCCAGTTTCCAGCATCTTCAATGCAAGTTTTTCTCCAAACACCTGCAGTACCATTAAAATTAATAAAATGATCTTTAAAATTACGACCAACCTGTTCCATAGTAAAATGAAAATCCAATGCAAATGCCTGAATTTTGGTTAGCAAAGAATAATCTCTATTTATATGGCCCCATCGGGTTTGCACTACACCAATATTTGTATCTTTAAAATATGGAATCGTTTGTAAGAGCCAGTTTTTTGCAGGTAAAAAATCTGCATCAAAAATAGCAATAAACTCTCCCTTGGCAATTTTAAGACCTTCTTTTAAAGCTCCTGCTTTGAACCCACTACGATCTTTACGACAAATGTGTTGTATGTCAAGACCTGTTTCTTGTAGTCTTTGAATATGTTTAGCAGTAGAAATGACAGACTCATCTGTAGAGTCATCTAAGACTTGTATTTCTAGCTTATCTTTGGGATAATCCAATTCTGCAATGTTATCTAACAGACGATCCATAACGTACAATTCGTTGAATACGGGTAACTGAACTGTGATATACGGGATTTCTTCTTTTTTAGAAAAATCAAAAGTAGGCGAACTGTCAGGTTGCTTTCTAGATTTTAAATAATTAAACAACAAATTTAATTGCGCCAAACTATATAAAAAAATTATTAGTAATGCTAGTGTATATATTATGATGATAGCAATATCCATTTACCTAAAGCTATATTTAAAAATCCAACTTAAAATCTTAATGCCTGCAAATATAGCACCTTTTATGGTTCCTGAAACTTTTGAGACACCAATTCTCTTTTTGTACTGCACAGGGACTTCTATATAACTATAACGTTTCCTTAACACTTTTAGCTGCATTTCTACAGTCCAACCATAAGTCTTATCTACCATTTCAAGTGTTAAGAGTTTGTCGTATTTAATCGCTCTAAAAGGGCCTAAATCTGTAAAATTTGCTCTAAAAAAAAGTTTCATTAATCCTGTAGCAAGCCAATTACCAAAAATTTGAGGAAATGTCATAGATCCTGGTTCACGAAGCCTTTTTACTCTAGATCCTACAACAAAGTCAATATCTTTTTCTATAATAGGGGATACTATATAAGTAAGCTCAGACGGGTAATCACTATAATCCCCATCTAAAAAGACTACAATATCTGGCTTTACCTCTTTTGAAGCAATATATTCCATTCCCTTTAAACAGGCATAGCCATATCCTTTACGTTCTTCTTTTAAGACTGTTGCTCCTGCTTTTTTTGCAACAAGCTCAGTGTTGTCTGTAGAATTGTTATTTACAACGATTATTTCAGATACTATATCTGGAATATCGTAGATTACATGTGCTATAGAATCCTGTTCGTTAAAAGCAGGTATAATAACGTTTATGATTTGGGACATTTATAGGGAAGCATTTGGATTATCTCTTTTAAAACTAATTATATCCGTCCATTCACCAGTTTTTTTATCATTAATGAAACGTTCAGCTTTAAAAAGTTTATTGTTTTTATACAACAAACAATATCCTTGTTTTTTATTATTTTTATATTGGTACTTTCGTGTTATTTTGGCTGCAATATCGTAAATAATCCACCATTTTTCGGCTTTATCATTTATAAAATGCCCTTCTTTCGATAATTTACTGTTTTCCGTATAAAAATACCAATACCCGTTTTTCTTATTGTTATAATAATGTCCCTCGTGAGAAACTTTTCCATTTGGGTAATAAAAGTGCCAGAAATCTGTTTTAATTTCTCCTGTTTTCCATCCTTCTGCTTTAAGTTTTCCATTTGTATAATATTCATAATGATATTCTTTTTTAGAAATCATTTTATTGATCATAAAAGGACAGAGAAGTATAAGTATAAAAATTTTATTCATCATTAAAATTGATTTACTTATGGTTAGACGAAAGTTATTGAGAATACCAACAGAATAAACACTTTTTTTAAACTATTTTCAGTTTTACTTATACGAATCCTATTGAAAAGCTGTAGTATTAAAAAACAAGATCGCTTTAAAGGTCAAAACTTTTAAAGCGATCTTGTTTTTTAATACTTATATGAATAAAACTTATTTTTTATTAACGTAATTCATTAGATCTACATCATTGCCTAATAAAATTTCATTAGAGTTTATACGACCATCCAATTTATCATTTTCTAATTTTAGAACTCCTCGTGGGCAAACAGCAGAACATATACCGCATCCCACACAACTGGATCGTACTATATTCTCCCCTTTTTGAGCATACGAACGTACATCGATTCCCATTTCGCAATAGGTAGAGCAATTACCGCAAGATATACATTGCCCTCCATTAGTTGTAATTCTAAATTTAGAGAATAATCGTTGCTGAAATCCAAGAATAGCTGCCATAGGGCAACCAAATCTGCACCATGCTCTATTGCCTAAAATAGGATAAAAACCAGTGCCAATTACTCCAGAAAATATAGAGCCAATTGCAAATCCATACGAAGATCTTAAAGTTTCGGCTTTTATAAAGAAAATTTTACCACCATCACCAAATACATGTATACCAATTAATAAAGCAATTACAGCAAAGTATCCTATTGCGCCATATCTGGCATCTTTACCTAATTCTTTTCTTTTAAAAATCATGACCCCTGCAAAAACCAAGGTTAAAAACCCAGCTACACAGGCAAGAAATACATCTTTGGTTAACCAGTATTTATTAGGGTCATATCCTAAATAGGTGTAGACAACAGCAGTGGTCATTACAACAGCAAATACTAATACGGTATGAATTAACCAGCGTTCTAATTTCCATGCGCTTAATTTTTTGCTAGATAATTGTCTAAAGGAATCTCCAGCAGTTTCTGCTAATCCACCGCATCCACATACCCAGGAGCAATACCATCTTTTCCCAAATTTATAAGTTAGTATAGGAGTAATGATAAAAATGGAAGCTATTCCAAAAATTAGCAATGCTAATCCCACATTACCTGCATTAATAAATTCGTCAATCCTGTATTGTTCAAAATTATAGTAATTAAGAGGCCAAACATTTTTTAAATCATAATATGGTAATTTAAAGGAGTCAGAATTTAATCTTGCCATAAATTCGGGTATTAGAAATGCAAATCCTAATTGAAAAAACATCACAGAAATTGTTCGTATCTGTTGGTAGCGGTTATGCCTGTATTTTAAAATAAACTTATATCCAAATGCAATAATGGCGATAGTGTATAGAGTTCCGTACACAAACCATTGGCTTGCGGGATTACCACTCAAAAGTCTACTCAAAGGATCGAATAAAGCAACCAAACCAGTATTGGCTTTTCCGTTGGTTCCTAGTCCTAATAATTCGGCATAAAAGTACAATACGACATAAAATGCGGTTAGTCCAACCCCGGTTAACCATCCCAAAACACCTCTGGAGGAGATGGATTTAAACCATATACCATCGTTTTTGATTCCTTCTAATTTTGTTAGATATGCATCATTTGCAAATAGGATGGTTCCTGCTGTTATTAATATAAGGGATATGGTTAAAAATACCCCTTGATTAGGAAAATTAGTATTGAATAGGGCAAGAACTAAAATAAATAATCCTACGAGCCCTATAGCAGATGCTATTTTTTGTTTAATAGATAGTCCTTTAGGATCAGGACTGGCAAGCGACATGCTATGATCTAATTTATTACTCATTATTTTTGTGTTTTTTATGTTTCGCAAGTTTTCAAATCCTGCGAGGTATTCTGTTTTATTTTATATGGTTTGAAGTGTCGTTTTTTTATAAGCTGCCAGAATTTCAGATTCATACGTTTTGTAAAACTCTGGATCAAAATTAGCTTTTGCAAGATGGTGTATTACATAATCCACATCTTTTTTTTGAGTTAGCCATTGGTCAAAAACTTCATGGCGCATTCTAATACCAAATGTATTTATACCTAAAAATTCTTTAGTTTCTTTATGATAGGATACGGTCAAGCATTTTGTATCATCTTTATGCAACCAGTGAAACTGTTGTTCATATTCTTTGGGTTTACCAAATACCCAACCATACGTTTGGTATTCGATATCCAAAAATTTGGCACTATTAAACCAATGCCCTGGTTTGTATTCGATTTTATTTCCACATATAGTTTGTGCCAGAGTTTCTCCCATCATACGACCAGTGTACCAAACGGCCTCTATTGGGCGACGATTTCCTATTGCTTCATGTTGTTCTGCACAATCTCCTATCGCATAAATGTTAGAGATATTAGTTTCCAGAAATCGATTTACTTTTATACCCCGACCAAGCTCTATACCAGAATCTTTTAAAAAATCTATGTTTGGAGATACTCCTGCGGTTAAACCTACTACATTACAATCAATGACTTCTCCGGTTTCTTGTATAACAACAGATTTTACTTTACCGTGATCATCAGCAACGATTTCTTTTAAATTAGTTCCTAATCTTAAATCTATATGGTGGTTAAGGATGTGTCTGTTAATCATTTTACTTTCGCCCTCAGGCAAAACCCCATTCCAAAAACTATTTTCTCTAACCAAAAATGTTACTGGGATATCTCTGGAGCGAAGCATCTCGGCTAATTCTATTCCGATCAATCCTCCTCCAACAATTACTGCTCGTTTACATACTTTATTATTTGGAGCATAGTTTTCTAGTTTTTCCAGGTCTTGTTTATGATACATACCCATAACACCATCTAGATCCTGACCCGGCCAACCAAATTTATTGGGTTTAGAACCCACTGCTATTATAAGTTTGTCATAACTCATAATTTCACCATTAGCAAACACAAGTTCATTGGTTTGATGATTTATTTTAGAAACAAATCCGCTTTTAAGGTCTATTTTATTCTTTTTCCAAAACCAATTTTCATACGGTTGTGTGTGTTCAAACTTCATATGTCCCATGTATACGTACATAAGTGCAGTTCGAGAAAAGAAATAATCGGTTTCTCCAGAAATGATAGTAATTCTTTTGTCAGACATTTTGCGAATATGCCTGGCAGCAGTAACTCCTGAAATTCCATTTCCGATAATTACAATGTGCTCCATAAAGATAAGTATTGGTTGTCCATATTTACAAAGAAGTGAATACTTCGGTAAAGTAAGTCGAACATAAATATAAGAACTTAAACAACCAGATTAATTTAGAATCAATCTAAAAATCAAAGAAGTTGTAAGGTTTTAAGTTTTGTAGGTAAGATATATTTCTAAAAAACTTCACCTCATTATTAGAGAATAAAATTAAATACAATTTGTAAGTAGAGGATTTGTGATTCGACTTAATTCCTAATTACCAACTGTAGATTTTTAAAACAAGATTGATAAAAAAGGTAAAAGATGAAAAAAACACTAATTATATTATTTGTTCTCTCTATCCAGTTTGGGTTTTCGCAAACTACAGCAGATTTTTTTAATAAAACAGATAGCTTTTTAAAAGCGTATGTTTCTAACGGTAGAGTAGATTATAAAAGCATAAAAAAAGATCCTTCAGTATTAGATGAGTTATTACACATAGCTTCTACAATAAAAGTAGATAAAAGTAAAACTACAACCTATCAGGCATTTTATATTAATGCGTATAATTTGGCAGTAATAAAGGGGGTTATTGATAATTATCCAACTAAATCGCCTTTAGATATTAAAGGTTTTTTTGATAAAAACACCTATGTTTTAGCAGGAAATAAGATCACACTTAATGATTTAGAAAATAATCTTTTGCGCAAAAATTTTCCTAATGAAGCCCGATTTCATTTTGTATTGGTATGTGCAGGTTTGGGGTGCCCTCCAATTATAGCTTCAGCCTACAGGCCTACGACTTTAGAAAAGCAATTACAGCAACAAACCGTAAAAGCTCTTAATAATCCTGATTTTATAAAAGTAAAAGGAAAAAAAGTGCAGATTTCGCAGTTGTTTGAGTGGTATAAAGTAGACTTTACACATCATGGTTCTGAAATAGATTACATAAATACATTTAGAAAAGAAAAGATCGCAGAAGGGGCTAAAGTATCCTACTACTCTTATGATTGGAGACTAAATGATATTCCGTAGTATTAAAAAAAAAAACAATAACAACATAGTTAAAAGAATTTTTATTCAAATCATCTGGTATTCAAGATAGTTTTGAGAGGGAATTTATATCAATAAAATAACAAAAATGAAAACAAAAAAAATAGCACTACTAATAATTAGCCTTTTTATTCTATCCATAGGATTTGCTCAGGAGCAAACCTCAGAAACTTCTAATATACAAGAGTATACGCCATCTAAATTATTAAAAAAAGGGCAATGGGATATTAAATTTTTTAATAGTATTTATACGCAAACAGAACAAACCGATGCTAAATCCAAATCCCAAACGATAGACAGGCAAACTTTTTTTACAAATACGACAGAGATATACACGGGAGTAAGTACTACCTCAAGAGTAAATGTAGGGTTAATTTTTCAAGTTAGAGCCAATACATATGGTGGAGCAGGAGCTTTAGAAGTGTTAAATTTTAAAGATAATACTACCGATGCACGAAGCGGATTAACTACCATTGCACCGTCTATACGAGTACAGCCATTTAAAAACATTAGTAATTTTTCTTTTACCAGTTCTTTTTATATCCCTGTTTTTGAAGATGTGCCTAATGCACCATATCTGGATAAGAGAAGCTTTTTTTTGGAAACTAAATTTTTCTATGACAAAACATTTGGAGGAGATAAATGGCAAATTTTTACAGAAGCAGATTTAGGGTTTAATTTTGGAGAAAAATCTGTAGATGCCAATGCTGCAGATGCTAATATCGGAGAGCGTTTTGCAAATAATAGTCTGTTTTTACCTCTAAGTGCCTTTTTGAGTTATTTTCCATCTTCAAAATCTACTGTTTTTGTGAATACACAACAAGCTTTTTTAATAGATCTGGGAAATGATTTTTCTCAAAATTATACACAAGTTGGTTTGGGAGGAAAATACCAAATTACAAAAGTATTTAATATAGAAGCATCTTTTGGTAAAATAGTACGAGGAAGTAATTTTCAAGGATTAGGGCAAACTTTTAGCCTGGGGATTAGAGCTATATTTTAAATAAATATAAAATTGTACTTTTCAGTAGTAAAAATAATTTAAAAGTTGCTATGAAATGAGCCATAACAAGTAAGTTAATCTAAATAACTTGAAGGATTATTGGTGAATTTCATCTGACCATTGAAAAATAATAAATACCAACAGATGAAATTTTTTTTGATACTACTGTTAAGTACTGTTTTTGTTAATTGTACAGGGCAGCCCCCAAAAATGAACGGAGTAAGCTTTGTCGCTTCTCCACAACAAATTACTTTGGCAGAAATTGATCCTGTAGTAAAAGTTAATGCAAATTGGGCAGCAGTAATGCCTTTTGGATTTATAAAAAACTTAGAAACACCCACAGTAGTTTTTAATATAGAAAGACAATGGTGGGGAGAGCGAAGAGATGGTGCTAAAAAAACCATAGAGTTGCTAAATAGTAAAGGAATAAAAGTAATGCTAAAGCCGCAACTTTGGGTTTGGAAAGGAGAGTTTACTGGTAATATTGATATGAAATCTGAAAAAGATTGGCAAACCTTAGAAAATTCCTACGAGGACTTTATCTTGTTATATGCAAAATTAGCAGAAGAAATGAAGGTTCCTGTATTATGTATAGCTACAGAGTTACACACATTTGTACAAAAAAGACCTGAGTTCTGGGAGCATCTAATTGTAAAAATAAAATCGGTTTACAAAGGCAAACTAACCTATGCTGAAAATTGGGATCAATATGATAAAGTGCCTTTTTGGAAACAATTGGATTATATAGGTATAGATGCTTATTTTCCGGTTTCTGAAAAACATACTCCAACAATTGAAGAACTTAAAAAAGGCTGGCAAAAGCATAAAGCAAATATTATGGCATTACAGGCAGAAGTAGAAATACCAGTATTATTTACAGAGTATGGGTATCGAAGTGTAAATTATACTGGTAAAGAACCCTGGGATTCTAGCCGTATCGACGGAAATGTTAATCTGGAAGCCCAGAGCAATGCATTAACTGCGTTATATCAGGAATTTTGGAATGAACCTTGGTTTGCAGGAGGATTTCTATGGAAATGGTATCATAACCATGAGGAAGTAGGAGGAGAAAAAAATAACAGGTTTACCATACAAAATAAACCATCAGAAAAATTGATTCAAGAATTTTATTCTAATAACCAATGAATTTTTATCGTATACTTTATATCATTTTTTTTATAACATGCGTAAGTTTTGGGCAGGAAAAAGTAATTTCTGAAATACGTATCCAAGGAAATAATAAAACTAAAACAGCTTCTATACTAAAACTTACTACGATTAAGCAAGGAAATGCTCTGGACTCCTTGCAAATCGAAAAAGATATCAAAAGATTAAAGAGGTTACCATCTATAGCACATGCATATTACCAAGTAAATACAAAGGAAGAAGGGTATGAAGTAGTTTATGGAATAGAAGAAAATTTTACCATAATCCCTTCGGTTAATGTTTATACAACAAATAATGATGAGTTTGCTTTTAGACTAGGTCTTTATGAGTTTAATTTACTGGGGCGCAATATTACTCTGGGAGCGATATACCAAAACGATATTTACAGCTCTTATGGAGCCAATCTTAGAGCCCCGTTTTTGTTTAGCAAAAACCTTGGAGTAGCACTTAATTATAGTAATCTTACAACTCAAGAGCCAGTTTTTTTAGAAAACGGAACAGCAGATTATAAATATAACAATACATCATACGAGATTTTAGGCTTGTACCAGTTTAATCTTCAAAACCGTATAGAGCTAGGGATTAATTATTTTAATGAAGAGTATACCTACAAAACAGGAGCTACTGCAGATGGAGTTCCTTTAGATTTTGATGTAAATAAGTTATTGTACAAGCTAATACACGAATATGATAATTTAGATTACGATTACCAATATGTGTCTGGATTTAAAAGTATATTTAATATGCAATATGTAATTAGTACCGAAGATATTTTGCCAGATTTTGTTATTGGGTGGAATGATTTTTTGTATTACAAAAGGATTGGTAAAAAAGGAAACTGGGCATCCAGATTACGATTAGGGCTGGCAACCAATGATGACTCTCCTTTTGCCCCTTTTGCAGTAGATAATAATCTTAATATTAGAGGGGTTGGTAATACTATTGACAGAGGTACAGGGGTTGTTGTTTTAAATACAGAATACAGGCATACGTTATATGAAAAAGATTGGTTTGTACTACAAAGTAATGTTTTTGTAGATGGTGGTAGCTGGCGCAATCCTGGTGGGGATTTTGGAGATTTTAGCGACTCTCAAAACTTTAGAATATACCCAGGAGTTGGTCTGCGATTTATGCATAAACGTATTTTTAATGCTATTTTTAGAATCGATTATGGATATGGAGTTACAGAAAATGCTACCAATGGATTTGTATTTGGTATCGGACAGTATTTTTAATCCACATTGTGGAGTTTAATTCTCGAAAACAAAATATATTTTCGAAAGCATACCTCGTGAGCATGCTCTGGGGTTATTAATTGTAAAATCTCATCCTTTGAAAGCCCAGAATTCGACAACATGGCTAACAGTTTCCTGATAGACTACTTACATAAAGAGCAAATGTCGATTTGGGGAATTAATGTATACGAGACCCGTAAGGCTTGTCCTGAGCTTGATGCAGGATACGGTGGTAATTCGGTAAATCCATTAGAACTGTGAGAGGTACATCCCACTTTATTTATTTTCCAATTTAATATTCCAATCAATCGATGCTATTCTTTTCTGAATTAGAATTAAAGTGTTTAATAATTCTGTTTCGTTTGGAAAAGAACCATAAACTAGGTTTTTAAAGCCAGAATCATAAACAATTTTCAAATTACTCCACATTTTTTCAGGGTTTCCAAATATCATTGAATCAACAGGATGATTTCTCAACCATTCATTGTTATTTTTAAAGCTTGCTACATCATCTTGAGCGACTTTTAATAGCATATTGTCAAATTCTTTTGATTTAAAAAAGGTTAGTAGTTCTTTTTCAGAAAGAAGTTGGTTTAAGTCATATACGTGTCTAATTTTATTCTTTAAATCTGTAATTGGTTCTTCACCATATGAAAACCGAACTAAACTCATGATTTTTTCACAAATAGTTCTACTTGGTTCTAAAACAAGTACATTGAATGGTAATAAATCTTGTTCTTTAGCGATTTCACTTTGTTCATTTTTCATCATCATTTCACCTACAAAAGAGCAAACACTTTTAGTTGTATAGGGTTCAAAGTATCCAAGCCAAGTAGCTTCTACTACAATAGCATCTCTTATTTGACCAAAATCTCCTTTAAATTCTTTGTTGTATGTGTGTGCTGTTTTGCGATTCATACCCATTTTGTGAGTTAAACCTGCTATTTCTATTTCTGGTAGTATATTACTCACGACACTGCTAATCGTTTTTATTTTAGTGGTAAGTTTATTATTTGATTCTCCTTCTCTTCTTAAGACAACTAGGTCGATATCTTCTGAAAATCTTTCAATTATGTTGTAACATTTAGACAATGCTGTTCCTCCTTTGAAAACTGTATCACCACCAATTTTATCATTGAAAATTATAAAAAGTGCATACGTCACCCAATAGTCTTTTTCTACAAATATTGCAGGTATTTGCATTTGGTCAGATGTAAACTGTACAGCTTGTCTAAATAGTTTTTTGTCTAGATGAAGTTTCATATAATATTCCAGTTAGAAGCTTTAGTTAATATTTTTCCTGTACCTGGAATCTCATATTTAGTAATTGGATTCAGAGATTCTTTCAAGCTAATCGTTATTGATTTACTTTGTATTTCATCTAATAATGCACCTAATAAAGCTCTTGTAGATGGGGGATATTTTAAAGACAACCTTATTAATTCTTTTTTATCATCTAGGTTTAATTTTCTAACTATTTCCAAAAACCTTAAACAAGACGCTTTTATGGTAGTGTCGGGTATTTTCTTTACATATTTAATTGAATCTAAAATCTGTAACAGAGGAATATTTTTTTTGGTAATGATATTTTTTTGTTTGATGAATGATATAGTGTAACGCTCTCGTTTAAATTTGGGACGAGTTTGATTTTTTCCTATTTGTATTATGTTACTAACTTGAGTTGTTAATCCTAGTTTATTATATATGCTATAACCAGTTAGGTATCCAACTACTTTACCATTTTCACTTATTAAATCTTTAACTATTTGTTCTTGATTAGGTTGAAGAGTACCAAAAGGGGTTTTCTCAGGTTTGAAATACTTTCCTTTTGATAGTTTTTCAATTTTGCCTGAATTTACCATACGATTTAAGGCTTTGAT
>CAYGUC010000024.1:0-81923 GCA_964353005.1 uncultured Flavobacteriaceae bacterium
AAATACCTCTATGGCTCTGCCTCGAGGATAGTCGGTTTCAAGAAATTTTTTATTGATATAAATATTGCTATAGAGGTTTACAACAAAAGAAGATGTGCTGATTTTTTGAAACTCTCTTTTGATTTAGATTCGATATGATCGCTACTGTAACTATTAATATGAATAATATTTATTAGTTGAAGTTGTAAATGGTGTGACAAAAAAATAGCACTAAAATGAATTGTATAATTAAAAAAAATGGAGGGTTACAGCCTTCCATTTTTTTTGTTTAATCTACATTGTGGAGTTTAATTCTCCAGCTTGCCTCGAAAACAAAATATATTTTCGAAAACATACCTCATGAGGATACCCCGAGGTTATTGATTTTTAGATTTTGCACATAGATAAAAAGAAGAAGTAAAATAATCAGATATTTGGTCTAGATACAAATATGTAATTTCTAAAGTATAAAACACCGTGTTATATTCTTTATTATACAAGAGACAGGCATTGCCTGAACTTTTAGTTATTATTCTTCTATGATTTCTTTAAATTAAATCGGATCTCTTTTTGAAATGAATATAGTATACATATTTTATTTAGAGAGATTTGATATTGAAGAGGTATTCTTAGTCACAAGATGAGGTATCTTATTAAGGTTCCAGTCAATAACTAATCCGCTGGCTAGTGTTTTGGCGACCTCTGGGCCATATAAATATTCACATAAATATAAAGCAGCTTCAAAACTTTTAGCACCACCTGCAGAAGTAATATATTTTCCGTCATGTACAAATAATACATCTTTTCTAATATCTAAATCAGGAAACATAGCTCTCATTTTATCTATATCACTAGGAAAAGTAGTAGAAACAACAGTATTTAAAACCCCCGCTTTTGCAAGAACAAATGCTCCATCACAATGCGAAGTTATAAATGTTGCTGTTTTATCTACCTTTTGTACAAAATCGATCATTTCTTGGTCTTGTAAATCTGTATCCAAATGATGCTCTGCACTAGGAACTACCAAAATATCTATTTTAGGCAATGAATCCATACGGTAGTTATAGTCAGGAATTATTTTTAAACCCTCAAAAGTAGTTATTGGTTTGTCGGTATTGGCAACTGTAAAAACGTTCATTTGTTTTATGTTTTCACGATATTGTGTGTGCTGAAAAATATCATAAGGAGCGGTAAGCTCTGTATTGTAAGTGCCATCCATAATTAAAAAAGCAACATTATATCGATTAGGATCTAGTTTTGGGAAACTTTTTTTCTTTTCAGAGATTGTTTTATCTTTTATAGTCTTTTGTTGGGTACATCCAAAAGTTAGTATAATAACAGATATAATAAAAAGTAGTTTATGCATGGTGTGTTCTTTATATATGTATATCAGATGTTAGCTTTTCTTTATTTAGTTTTTGTTTTACGATATATAATAAAAATACACCTAAAACAGCTATTAATGACATGAAAATCCAAGTATTGTTAAAACCAAATGTATCGATAAGTTGCATACCTGAGTTATGTCCAAAAATATGAGCAGCAGAAAAAGACATGCTATATAATCCCATATATGCTCCTTGTCTTCCTTTTTTAGATCTGTCTAAAGCAAAAGCATTTCCAAATGGAAAAGAAACCATTTCACCCAAAGTAGCTATAATCATACCAATAATCAGTATTCCTGCCCATGGAGTAATCAAAAATAAGATAAAACTTATACCAGTAAGTATAAAACCACTGGCAACATTTCCTATTTTAGTACTATTTATTTTTTCTAAATATGCAATTAAAGGCATTTCGAATAGAAATATTAATGCTCCGTTCATAGCTAATAATAGACCGATTTTTTCTTCAGATAAATGGTGTATTTCTTTATAATATAAAGGGATTGTAGAAAAATATTGAACAAATATAAAACCAAATAAAGCCAATGCAATTAAGAACAGAATATAGATTCCATCTTTATGTGCTTTTACTGGATTTTTATGTATTACTTCTTTATCTAATATTTTAGCTTTTTTAGGATGTAAGGTTTGTATCATTACCAATCCGGCAATAATACATGTAATTCCATCTATCCAAAATATCCCATAATATCCTATAGTAGCTATAATTAATCCACCAAGTGCGGGTCCGGCAGAAAAGCCAAGATTAATAGCTAACCGTATAAATGTTAAAGAACGGGTTTTGTTTTCTGGCTTGCTATATGCGCTTAATGCGACAAAAAAAGCAGGTCTGGCCATATCTGCAATTGCTATTAAGACAAAAAAACCGATACAGATACTCCAGAAACTAGTAAAATATTGAATGATCATAAAAGAAATACCAGTAAGAAAAAGGGAGCCTAAAATCACTTTATAATAGCCTATCTGATCACTTAATTTACCACCAAGCCAAGCTCCTAAAAAAGAACCTAGTCCATAACTAGTCATGATCCAACCTACTTGTCGTAGCGAAAAATCTAAATTATCGGTTAAGTATAAAGATAAGAATGGAATAACCATTGCTCCAGCTCTGTTAATTAAGGTAATCAAAGCCAACCACCAGACTTCTTTGGATAATCCCGAAAAAGAGTTAAAGTAGGAAAGTATAATCTTTAGCAATGTGTATAGAATTTGGATGTTATATATTCAAATAATAGATAAAAGTAGTTTTTTATCTATTATTTGAGTATAATTTTATTGAAATTAATTAGTTAACTAATCGTAAATTGTATTTTTGCAAAAAAAAGGAAAGTGTTTCGACTGTCAATTATATTTATTTTTTTGATTAGCAATGTGTTTGCTCAGGATTCTATAACTGTAAAGAGAATATTATCTTTTCAAGAAGAGCTTAATAACGATTTTGCTTCTGAAGAAACTTCTCCTCTTATTCCAAAAGATTTAGAACATTTTAAATCCTTAGATTTTTTTAAAATAGATACTTCCTTTTGCGTGAAGGCAAAATTTGTACGTACTCCATACGAGACTCCATTTGTTATGAAAACAACAACGGGAACAGAACCATTATATGTAAAATATGGGGAGGTACATTTTATGCTTCAATCTAAGGCATTTGTATTAAATGTATATCAAAGTCAAGGGTTAAAAACAGAACCTGAATATGATTCCTATTTGTTTTTACCATTTACAGATTTGACGAATTCAGAATCCAGTTATTCAGGAGGACGTTTTATAGATCTCAAAATTCCCGAAGGAGATTCGGTTTTGATTGATTTTAATACTTCTTACAACCCTTATTGCGCATATAATTATCGATATTCTTGTCCTATTCCTCCAGAGGAGAATCACTTGGCTATAAAGATCCCTGTAGGAGTTAAGAAGTTTAAAAATGAATCTGAAAATAAATAATACCAGATTTTAAATAAAATCACCTGCTAAAAGTCTTTTATTTTTAGCAGGTGATTTTTATAAGGTTTTAATTTTTTTTCTTAGATCTTACTTAGATTTTTTTAGAATTTATACACAGCACCTAATACAAAAGAAGATAGATTTTTTGTAGCTTCTCTGTCTTTATCAATAAAAAAATCTTCAGAGGTCGTGTCTAGTCTTAGTTCTGGGATAAGAGTTAGATCTCCAATAGTATAATTTCCAGTTAGAGTAGTGGCAATTACATTTCCGTCTCCTTGATTATCCAGACCAATAACATCTGTTAGGCCATCCTTATAGACAGAGAAATACTCCCCTCTTAATCCAATGGTAAATTTTTCAGATGTTTTATATTGTGGATATAATGCAATTCCATAAAACCCAGAATTCTCTCCGTTTTCTTGAGGTTCTGTAGTTACATAAGTTGTATTTAGTCCAAGCTTAAAATCGTCACTTACATCCCAAGAGGTGGTAAGATCTGCTTGAAAAGTAGGTCCTACTTCTCCAGGAAATCCTTCGTTGCCATATCTAAAATTAAGATATCCACTACCTTTGTCTGCTTCATACCCTAATTGTGCGCCAACAATATAGGTGTCAAAAGGATTACTATCTGTATAATCAGATGGATTCATTACAGAAAGCATAGCAGACCATTTTTCATTAAGCTTAAAATCAGCTTTTAGACCCGCATGGGATAAAGGGCCATATGTAAACATATATGATGTAGAGTAATTAAAGTTGCTGGTTGGCGAAATCATCTCATACCCTATATAGGTATTGAAATTACCAAAAGTAAGTTTAACGTTTTTATTCACTTGCCAATATACATATAGTTGATTGATAATTTGTGCTGTTCCTTCAGAGTTAAATACAGCTTCTTCTCCTCTTTTTCCAAATACAAGATCCGCTACAAATCCAACTTTTTCTCCTTCATACCCTAAAACGGTATTTACCATTCCTAGAGCAAAACCGTTTTGATTAGCAAAAAAAGTTTGTGGTGCTACAAGATTGTTATTAGGGGCATCGATATTATATCTATAGTAACTATCTATAGATCCTGATAAGCTTATTTTAGAGAATAATTCTTCTAATGTTGATTGTTGTTTTTCTTCTTGTGCTATAGTATGAAAACTTAAAAAAGTTAAAGTTATAAGAGAAGCTCTTTTTAAAAAGTTTGTGATAGTCATTACTTTCATGATTAATTTTGGTTACCTGTAATAATATTTCAATTTTGAGAGTGTAAAACTATATAAAAGAAAGATAACTAAGAAGGAGATAAAGGGTAGAATATTGTAAGAGGTTTTATTTTTATTTTTAAAGAATAATAAATGTCTGTATTGGGACCGTAGGTATGTGGTCAAATTATAAAAACAATATGGTATTAGTCTAAAGAAGAATAGTCGAGAACCATTTATTTCATTAAGTAGATCTTAACGGGGATCTATCCAGCATTTTTAATCCATTTATAAAAATGTAGAAAACTACCTATTATTTTCTTATTGATTTGTATAAATAGCTTTATTGATATAAAGAACCCCTGTTTTGGGTGTTCCAAATATAAATAACAGCTTTATTTGGTAATAAACATTCCTAAAAACACAAAAAGAAGCCCGATAACCAGAGACCCTGTTGCATACAAAATGAAATTTATAAAATCTCCTGATTTTAATAATACGTGATTTTCATAAGCAAAAGTAGAAAAGGTTGTAAATCCACCACAAAATCCTGTTGCAAGAAGAAGAACTGTATTTTGAGATAAAATATTGTTTTTGAGAGAAAGACCCAAGATGATGCCAATTAAAAGACTACCTATCACATTAGCGGTTAGTGTTCCATAAGGAATTCCTGAAGAGGTGCTGTTAAGGTATTTACTAATAAGGTAGCGAGCAATACTGCCAGTGCCACCACCAATAAATACCAAAAATAGTTGTTTCATCAATTATAATTTAAAAACTATGTTTTGCTTAGGTCTTAGTTACTAATAAAGAATCTCTGTAAGAAGGATTTAAGCGTTGTTTGTAGTATTGTTTAATTTGATAAGCTACATTTTATTAAGATATGAAAAATGTAGCTTATCAAATAGTTTCTTTATTTTATTGGAATATAAATTTCGGTTATCCACTCTGCCGGATTTGGTTGTAATTCTGGATCAACCCGGTATACTTCAAAAGGAGCAGCGTCTGTGTTTGGTTCCAAATTGTTGTCTTCAATATATTTATATCCTGCTTCCCATGCTTCTTTTAGATTTACATAATCGCCATTAAGTGTAGTTTTAACTACTTTTTGTCTTGGTAAAAAATCACAAAGAATAGAGCTTTCTTTAGGAGTTACTACTTTATCTCTTGTTGGGATAGCTGTAGAAAAGATTGCTGTTCCTTGTTCTTCATTGTATTCATTATATAAGGTAAAAGGCATTCCTGTTTGAGGAAGATTATTTTGCTTCATATAGGTACTTACAGCGGGTAACATTTGTGCCATTTTTTCAGGAATAATCGCTATAGAAGAGGCTGTAGCACTATACATATAAAATCCACCCCCATGCTCGGTTATACCATCTACATGAACAGCGTATTTTTTCATTTTTTCATTTACAAAAGCATCTAGTTTTTCAAGCCCTCGAGAATACATTGGTTTTATCATTTGGGACAAAGTGCTATCTTGAGTTACCCAAAAAGCTTTTTCCATAAAAGATTGTGTACCTTTCATTCCCCAAGTAACTTTAGTTTTTTTGCCTTCTATTTTTTCAAATTTCCAGTATACATCACTTTTACTTTCTCCCATAGGGGTAATAAATGTTATTCCTTGATCTATACTACTAAAAGGAGAAACTTTTTTGGTTTCCATTCTACCGTCTCCTTGTGTTTCACTTTTCCAGGAATAAGAAGCTCCTTCGCCACTTGTTTTTTCAGGATATTCCATAATAAAATCGTCAGACTCATCCATCCATGGTCCCCATTTGTCCCATGTTTTATACTCATTAATAGTACTAAATAATAATTCATCTGGGGCATCGATTACTCTGCTTTCTTCTACTTGATAATCACCATCTATAGTAGCTACATAAACAGCGCCACCAATTATTACTAATAATAATAGAAAAAATAAATACTTTACTATTTTCATGTTAGTTAGTTTAGATTGTTTGGTCAGCTAATATAAACAATTTTAACATCCTTTTATTTTGTTACATTTGTCAAAACAATAAAATATAACAAATGAAGCTTAATAAAATATTATTTTTTATAGCTATCTCTGGCGTAATGATAGCTTGTAAAAAAGATCCAAACGTAAAGGATCAAATAAATCAACAAGAAGAGAAACAGGAAGTAGCAGAAGAAAAGTTTGATTATGTTGTAGAACAGTTTGCAGACCTAAAAGTTTTACGATATCAAATTCCTGGTTGGGATAATCTTACTTTAAAAGAACAAAAATTAGTGTATTATCTTACGCAGGCAGGTTTGAGCGGGCGAGATATCATGTGGGATCAAAACTACCGTCATAACCTTACTATAAGAAAAGCATTAGAAAAAATTTATACTTCGTATGAAGGAGATAAAAATTCGGAAGAATGGAAAGCTTTTGAAACGTACTTAAAAAGAGTTTGGTTTTCTAATGGTATTCATCACCATTATAGTAATGATAAAATCAAACCAGAATTTAGTAAAGATTATTTAAGCTCTCTACTTGCTGCAACAAGTACAGAAATGTCAAAAGAGGCGTATGAAGTAATTTTTGATGAGGTAGATGCTAAAAAAGTAAATCAGGCAAAAGGAGTAGATAATGTAGCAGTATCTGCAGTTAATTTTTATGGACCCGGTGTTACGAATAATGATGTAACCTCTTTTTACGGAAAAATGAAGTCGCCTGATCCGGCTAAACCATTATCTTTTGGTTTAAACTCTCAATTAGTAAAAGAAAACGGAAAACTTACAGAAAGAGTATACAAATCAGGTGGGCTGTATGGTTCTGCCATCGATGAAATTGTTAAATGGTTAGAAAAAGCACAAGGAGTAGCAGAAAATAAAGCGCAAGGGGATGCACTTGGTTTATTGATACAATATTACAAAACAGGAGATTTACAAACCTGGGATGATTATAATGTAGCGTGGACAGCCGCTACCGAAGGAAACATTGATTATATCAATAGTTTTATCGAGGTATATAACGATCCGTTAGGGTACAGAGGATCTTATGAGAGTATTATACAGATCAAAGATTTTGATATGTCTCAAAAAATGTCGGTATTATCTGAAAATGCACAATGGTTCGAGGATAATTCTCCATTAATGGAAGAACACAAAAAAGATAGTGTAGTAGGAGTTTCGTACAAAGTAGTAGCAGTTGCAGGAGAGGCAGGAGATTCTTCACCAAGTACACCAATAGGAGTAAATCTTCCTAATGCAAACTGGATTAGAGCTGCGGTAGGATCAAAATCTGTTTCTTTAGGAAATATTATTGAAGCATATAGTAATGCTGGTGGATCTGGTCGTTTAAAAGAATTTGTACACGATCAGGAAGAGTTTGAATTAGAAGAAAAATACGGACAGTTAGGAGATAAATTGCATACCGCCTTACACGAAGTAGTAGGACATGCATCTGGACAATTAAACCCAGGAGTAGGCGAAACTAAAGAGACTTTAAAAAACTATGCTTCTACTATGGAAGAAGGTCGTGCAGATTTAGTAGGATTATACTACTTAATGGATCCAAAATTACAAGAATTAGGATTGGTTGAAGATTGGGAAAAAACAGGGAAAGCTGCCTATGATGGATATATCCGTAACGGTTTAATGACGCAATTAATACGTCTTAACCTAGGAGATGATGTTGAAGAAGCACACATGCGTAACCGCCAGTGGGTAAGTGGCTGGGCTTTTGAACAAGGAAAAAAGGATAATGTAATAGAAAAAGTAACCAGAGATGGTAAAACTTATTTTGATATTAAGGATTATGCTAAATTACGAGAGATTTTTGGACGATTATTGCGAGAAACACAACGTATTAAATCAGAAGGAGATTACAAAGCAGCAGAAGAATTAGTAGAAGGATATGGGGTAAAAGTAGATCAGGCGATTCATGCTGAAGTATTAGAGCGTAACAAGCAATTTACATCTGCACCATACAGTGGTTTTGTAAATCCTGTTTTAGTTCCTGAAATGAACGAAAACGGAGAGATAACAAAAATTGAGGTTACACAACCAGAAGATTTTACTTCACAAATGTTATTTTATAGTAAGAACTATAATTTCTTACCAGAGGTGAATTAATGTTTGTCTAGTATATATAAAAGTCCTTTCTGAGTGTATTAGAAAGGACGTTTTTTGTTTTTTATTTTTTAAAAGGATTTTTATCTAATCGTAAGGAAATAGAAATAAAGGGATTTATAGCAATAAAGTCTGAATGTAGTTGATCGAAATCCAGTTCTTCTAAAATAATATCGGATTCTTTATATTTAGAACTTAATTTTTGTTGATTATGAAAAGCAAGACCAGCGGTAATAATTATATTTTGATTATAAATAATAGAACCTCCAGTAAATATAGAAATACTACTTTCTAAATCATACCCAAACCCGCCAGAAATCCCTATTTTAAACTCATTTTGATTGTTTTTTATCCACGTAAACATTATAGATGGATAATAATCCCATTCTCTTTCTGTATTACTTCTTGTAATTTCATAAAATTCATTTTCTGTGGGTTTAGAAAAAAAGGTTTCATTATTTAATTTCACAAAATTAAAACCGAAAGTAGTTTGCCATTTTCCATTGGCTTTTGTACTCCATATTCTTTTTATCTTTTTTTCGGTTTTGTCTGATTTGATTTCTTTAATATCTACAGTGAGTTGTTGATTTTTTTTCACTTTAAATTTACCCAGTTGATAAGTAGAAAGATCATCTATAGCTTTTTCTAAATTATCGTCCTCAAGTGTAGTATAGGTTAGTACATCTTGTTCAATATCTTTTACACTTAAGGAAATTTCATATAAAGAAGTACTTTCAAAATTGGTTAGGTCAATAACATACTCTCCTGGTTCTACGGTTTTTTCAAGTAATAAAATATTACTTTTTAAATCAATTTCTTCTACTGTTTGTGTATAGCTTATATACGGAAGAAGAAGTATAGAAAAGCAAAATAAAATAATTTTTCTCATGATTTTAATAGTTTAGTGTTTATCAAAACTACCATACAATACGGTGTAAAAGAATACCCGTAACAGGGTATATTGTGTTTGTCATCCCAGTGCAGACTGGGATCTATTTTATTTAGAAATTGTTAATTATAGATTCCGTTTTGTATCTGTAGTGTAAGGAGCACATTTTGCAAAACTCTGGGGTTACTCTGGTTGGACTTCGAGTGCCTCAGCCCACCTGAGCACTGAAGCTCTCGAAGGGTGATATTTCAATGTTTAAAAGAGTGAGAGAGAAACTAATGGATTCCGTTCTGCAACGGAATGACAAGAGTCTTTGGATGCACTTGGTCAGTGCTTGGATAAGGATGGAATGTCTTTGGATACACTTGGTCGGTGCTTGGATAAGATCAGACGATCTTTAGGTGTACTTGGTTAGTGTTTGAATAAGATCAGACGGTCTTTAGGTGTATTTGGTTAGTGCTTGAATAAGGTCGGAATATCTTTGGATATACTTGGTCGACGCTTGGATAAGATTAGAAAGCATCGATATGCACTTCGTCGATGGCAAGATGATATTAAAAGTTGACAAGAAGTATTTTATAGATAACAGGATAAGATCTTTTAAAAATCATATTTTTTTTCAATAGCATAGCGTAATAATTCGCCTTTACCATGCAGATCTAATTTTCGGATAATATTTTTACGATGTGTTTCAATTGTAGAAACCGAGTTAAATCGTATTGCAGCAATTTCTGATGAGGTTTTTCCTTGTCCTATAAGTGCTAAAATCTCTCGTTCGCTTTTGGATAAAATTTGTTTTTTAGCAGGTTGTTTTGTTTCCTCCAAAAAAAGGGAAGGGTCGATAGCAGCATCAAAATAGGTTTCTCCTTTTGCTACTTGCTGGATTGCTGTTAAAACTTCTTCTAAAGGAGAGTTTTTTAAAATATATCCAGATGCTCCTGCATCGATCATTTGCCGAACCGCATCTTCTTGATCAAACATAGAAAAAGCAATAACTTTGGTATGGGGCAGCTCTTTTTTAATAATTCGGGTTGCCGCTATACCATCGATTTTTGGCATTCTAATGTCGGATAGTACAACTTTTGGTCGTTTTAAACGAACAATTTTTAATAATTCTTCCCCATCATTTGCCATACCTACAATGCTAATTTCTTCTTCATACTTAAGAAGCAGTTCTACACCATCTATTAAGGACTGGTGATCTTCGGCAATTGCAATAGTTATCATATAGGTATGTTTATTATAATATTGGTTCCTTTTCCTATGGTAGAATCGATCTCAAAAGTACCTTCCAGATGTTCTACACGTTTTTCTATAGTTGCCAGCCCCATTCCTTCTTTTTTAGGCAATACTTTAGCATCAAATCCCTTACCGTTATCCTCTACAATAATATTTAAAAGCGAATCATGATTGGTTAGGGATATGTGTATTTCGGTAGCTTTAGCATGTTTAATGGCATTTGTAATCAATTCTTGTATCATTCTAAAGATCGTAATTTCTAAGGCGTTATCCAACCGTTGTTCCAATCCATAATCTTGTACCTCTATGAGTAAATTACCGTTAGATACTTTTTTTGCCAGGTTTTTAATAGTCAAAAGCAGCCCTTGGTTTGCCATTACGCCACTATTTTTTTCATGTGCTATGGTGCGTACTTTTTGGTAGGCTTCTTCTAATAAAGTATCTGTTTTAGAGTATAGTTCTTCGATATTCTGGATTTTAGGATTGTCTTTATTATTTCGTAAATGCTGAAAATGAAGTTTTACGGTGGCAAGAGTACTCCCCAAATTATCGTGCAGATCATTGGCTAGGCGTTGTCGTTCTTTTTCTTGCCCCAATATCATGGCATCAATGGCAGATAACTCTTGCTCTTTTAATAGCTTTTCTGTTTTTTGAAGTTCTATTTCATGTTCTTGCTCTGCAATTCGCTGTTTTCGTTTTATATTCTTATATAGTAACAAAGCGATAAGTAAGCCAATGGCAATAAAAAAGATAGCACCAATGAACAGATTGCGGTTGCGTACTCTGTTTGCCTCAGATTTTAAATTGGTATTAAGGAGCTGGACTATTTTTTTTTCTTTTTCTACGCTTTCGTATTTTTTATTTAATCTTGATATTTCTATAGAGTTTTCACTGTGCTTAAGTTTGTATTCTGTTTCTAAGGATTTTTCTAGATAATAATAAGCAGAATCGTATTGTTTTAATTTTTGATGATATTTGGATATACTACGATCAATAAATAGAATACTTCTTAATGTATTTGTGGGACTAATATATTTTTTTGCAGAATCCAGTTGTATAAGTGCTATGCTCGTTTGATTTTTTTTAGAATATATCGCAGACAAACGAATGTAACAACCAAAAACCATATAATACATAAAAGGAAGCGTTTTTGCATGTGGAATTACTTTTTTATAGTATTTTTTTGCTTCCAAATAATTTTGATCAAATCCAAAATGTATTGCTTTCTCATAATAATACTTGGTAAGTATATTTTGATTTTTGATTTTGTGTGTAACAATCACCTTATCCAATTTTAATAATTTATCCGAAGATAATTTCTGTATTGCAAGGATATTCTTAGATCCTAAAATGACTTCATAAATTTCTATCCAAAAAAAATCTAGAGGATCGGTAGCGATATTTTCAAAATCTTGAAGATATTTTTCATATAATACGTTACTCTGCAAAATTTCCCAATGGTATAATTCTAGAATCCCCAAAAGAAATTGCTTTTGAAGAGGCTTATAATTTAATTTTTTCGCTATTGTATAACCGTTACTAAAATAGATGTAAGATTTGCTGTCTATAGAATTAGAATATAGTTCTGAATATCCATTAGCTAAATAGCGAACTGCATTAGTAAATGTAGTATCACTATTGATAGGGTATAGATTATCGTTTTTTTCTTTTTTTTGATCTCCGTAGTACAAAATGTCGACAAGTTTTTGTAGTACTTCTTCCGTTTCAGAGTTTTCAGAAGGGATAGTAATAGAATCGTATTCTAAACTTTTAAGGCTTATGAAAAAAGAATCATAAACCTTATACGTAGAAACTTCTTCAGCATACAGCAGAATATTAGAAGAAGAAATAAAAATAATAAAAACGAGTATTGTTTTTTTCATTACATAATTGCAAAGAGATTGGTTCTTGGGCAGCGTCCCCCCTCTATTAATTTAGGAATACCTTCCTTATTGATTGGTATAGGTTCAGGATCGAGATACGTTACATTATTAGAAATAACTCTTTGTTGATTTGGCTTTGTAGTAGAATCAAATCTATAGAAAACACCTCTTTCTTCATTTTCTGTAAATTCTCCACTAGGGATAGAATCAAATCTATTAGTATTAGAACGGCAATAATAGCCATCCCTTTCAAAAAATTCACTATCAAATGCATAATTATCTCCCAACCCTAATGTTGTATTGGCAGCAAAAGAGTCTAATTCGCGATTGATAATTAATTCTTGATTATTAGCTATGGATTGTCGGGTAGTAAATAAAAATAAAAGAGGCTTATTTGCATCTTGAAATGCTTTTACCTTGATATTGATATGTAATTTTTTTTCATAAATAAAAGGATTTGATATTTGTGTGATTCCTAGATTTACTATTCCTTTATAGTTTATCAGTTTTAGATATACTTTATCCAAAAATACACTATCATTCGTATTCGGTGTAGTTTCAAACTGTGCAAAAATGCCAAAGAAGGTGCCGTATAATTGGGATGCATAGATGAACTGCATTTTGTCATTATGTTCTTTTTTGAAACTGTAAGGTAGGGCTAATTGTTCTTCGTACATATTATTTATTTTTAGTTACACTCCAAAACTCTCAAAAAAAAGAGTGGAGTTCCATACCCAACACAGGGTATTTTCCCACTTTTGGCTATAAATACCAAAGGGAAACTGGGGCAAGTATTTTAAGATGCTAACTCAAAAAGCAATTATTTTGACAGAAAACTAGGAGTTTTTACCGTTTACTCCGGCTGTAAATATGTCTTTAGCAGAAAAAGCAACAAAATAAAGATAATAAAACCTATGAGAATAAAGATAGTACCTTTGTAATATTTGCGATGTAGTCTGATATCTTTTCGATAGCTAAAGATCATTAAAATAATAAAAGCTACTACAAAAATTCCTGCAAATACTAACTGACCGGTACTAAACATATTTTGCTATTTTTACGGCAAAGATAATCTATAAAAATTTATTGATGAAAGATAAAATTGCTGCAGTACAAAAATTTCATACCTCCTTTAAATTAGGATATAAAAACGAACCAATTGCAGATTTGGGAGAGGCTAAGAATACACTTCGATTTAACTTAATGAAAGAAGAAAACGAAGAATATCTGGAAGCTGCTCAGGATAACGATTTGGTAGAGGTGGCAGATGCATTAGGAGATATGCTATATATTTTATGTGGTACGATTATCGAACATGGTATGCAACACAAAATAGAAGAGGTCTTTAATGAGATCCAACGTAGTAATATGAGTAAATTGGGAGAGGACGGAGAACCAATTTATAGAGAAGATGGTAAAGTTTTAAAAGGACCTAACTATTTTAAACCTAATATTAAGGAGATACTAGATCGATAAATAAAACAAAACTCCTGAAAAATATTTTTCAGGAGTTTTGTTTTTATAAATAATAAATATAATCTTCAGACTTCAGACTACACTTTATACCTCCATCCAAAAGAATCTTCAGATTTGTTGTATTGTATATCCATTAATGCTTTTTTGAAATAAGCAGCATAGGAGTTTTCTTGTTTGGGAATCTCATAATTTTTTCCTTGGTATCCAAAAGCTTTAATAGGGCTAACTACTGCTGCAGTTCCTGCTCCAAAAATCTCTTTTAAGCTGCCATTTTTTGCAGCCTCTACAATTTCACTAACTTTTACAGGTCGTACTTCTACCTTGTACCCCTCTTTTTCTGCAATAGCAATTAAACTTTTACGAGTAATACCATCCAGAATACGATCGCTAACAGGAGCAGTAAGTAAGGTGTCGTTTACTCTAAAAAACACATTCATTGTTCCGGCTTCTTCCATGTATTCATGACTCTCGGCATCTGTCCAGATTATTTGTTGGTATCCTTCTTTTTTAGCAAGGTTGGTTGGGTAAAACTGTCCTGCATAGTTTCCTGCAGCTTTTGCATACCCAAAACCACCACTGGCAGAACGGCTAAATTTTTCGGCAACCAAAACACTCACATCCCCACTATAGTAAGATTGTGCAGGAGAGCATATAATCATAAATTTATACTCATCTGCTTCAGATGCAGATACACTAGCTTGTGTAGCGATAACAAATGGGCGAATGTATAAAGAGTTTCCAAAACCTGATTTGATCCACTCATCATCTATTTTTAATAAAGCTTTTAGGCCTTCAAAAAAGTAATCCTCAGGAAATTCTGGTATTGCTAAACGTTCAGCAGATTTATTAATACGATTAAAGTTTTCATCTGGTCTAAATAAAAATGTATCTCCATTATCATCCTTATACGCTTTCATTCCTTCAAAAACAGCCTGTCCATAATGAAAAACACGAGCAGATGGCTCTAGAGTTAATGGGCCATAAGGAACAATTTTTGGATTCTGCCATTTTCCATTTGCGTAGTCACAGACAAACATATGATCGGTAAAAATTTTTCCAAAATTAAGATTTTCAAAATCTACTTGTCCTATTTTAGACTCCTTTACTGTATTAATTTCTAAGGTTTGAGAAATTATGTTTTTCATCCTTTATAAATTTAAAAGATAGCAATAATACGCTATCCCGAGTTTATTATCCTATATTTCGCCTGAAAATGAAGGTGATACTAACACCTTTTAAAATTCATTGCAAAAATACCTTTTTCTGATAAAATAAGAATTTTATAAATGTTTAATTTTGCAAAACACTATAATAATCAAAGATTATGAAAAAAAATCCACTATTTTTTATAGTATTACTGCTATTTTTTAGTTGTAATACTTCTGTTAAAAAAGAAACTTCTTCAGGTATAACAACTAATATGCAAGAGAGTTATGAGAGTTATGGAAGTAAAGTTCTGTTAGAGGGTATAGATAAGATAGAAGTTGTAGCTAGTAAATATGAAAATTTAAAAGAAGGAGATACTCTCGCAATTACTTTTTCTAGCACTGTAAAATCGGTTTGTAAAGCTAAAGGTTGTTGGATGAGGGTAGCTTTAGACACAGACAAAGAAACTATGGTAAAGTTTAAAGACTATGGTTTTTTTGTCCCCAAAGATATAGAAAATGATACTGTAGTAATTCAGGGTAAAGCATTTGTAAGTGAAGTTTCTGTGGAGGAGCAACGTCATTTTGCCAGTGATGCAGGAAAAACAGAAGAAGAAATAGCCAATATTACCGTTCCAAAAAAAACATACTCCTTTATTGCTAATGGTGTTTTGATAAAGAAACAATGAAAGATAGCATAAAACGGGAAATCATTACGACTGCAGATGGATCGAAAACTATTCATTTGCCAGAGTTAGACGAACAATACCATTCTAAACACGGTGCGGTTAATGAGGCAAAACATGTGTTTATTAAAAATGGATTACAGCATGTTTTAAGTAAAAATAACCTTGGTACTGTTTCTATTTTAGAAATTGGTTTTGGGACAGGACTAAATGCTTTTATAACTTTTTTAGAAGCAGAACAAAATAACTTGTCTGTTGATTATGTTGGAGTAGAGGCATACCCAGTTTCTATAAAAGAGGCGATGATAATGAAATATCCAGAAGCACTTTTGGTAAAGGATAGAGAGTCTGACTTTGAAAGGATGCATCAATCTATGTGGGAACAATCTGTTAAAATGACTTCCTATTTTAATCTTACTAAGCGTAAACTGTTTTTTATAGATATAATGGATCAAAATCAATACGATTTGATCTATTTTGATGCTTTTGGAGCAAGGGTACAACCAGAACTTTGGACTTCAGAAATTTTTAAAAAGATGTATGATGCACTTCGTGCGAAAGGTGTTTTGGTTACTTATGCTGCTAAAGGAAGTGTTAGAAGAGCTATGTTAGAAGTAGGTTTTGAAGTAGAAAGGCTTCCTGGACCTCCAGGAAAACGCGAAATGCTTAGAGCAACCAAAATGATCTAAACGATTGTTAAACCTATAATAAAGAAATAGGTTTTATTATAACAGGATATTATTTTGTATTAAGTTTAATAAAATTCAATAAAAAAACAGATGAAAGTTTTAATTACTGGTGCGACGGGTTTGATAGGTCAGGAAATAGTAAAACTATGTCATCAATCTAATATAGATGTAAATTATCTTACTACGAGTACTTCCAAAATAGATTCTCAACCAAATTATAAAGGGTATTTCTGGGATCCAAAAAAAAGAGAATTAGATACAGAATGTTTTGATGGGGTAGAGGTTATTATTAATCTTGTAGGAGCTACAGTAGCAAAAAGGTGGACTTCTTCTTATAAAAAAGAAATAATTGAAAGCAGGACAAATACGGCGTCTCTTGTTTTTGAATCTTTAAAAAACACAAAACATTCTATTCGACATATTATTTCTGCAAGTGCAATAGGGATATATCCAGATTCTTTTCAAAATTATTATACAGAAGATGAAACGGATCAAGATTCAGGTTTCTTGGGGCACGTAGTTATTCAATGGGAAAATGCTGTTTTACAATTTAAAACATTAGGTATAGATGTAAGTTTATTACGTATCGGGCTTGTGTTGTCTGTTAATGGAGGTGCATTTCCTAAAATAGCAAAACCTATACAGATGAAATTAGGAGCTTGTTTTGGTAGTGGTAAGCAATGGCAAAGCTGGATTCATATTTATGATTTGGCTCGTATGTTCTTGTTTATTCTTGAAGAGCAACTAACAGGTGTTTTTAATGCCGTAGCACCTAATCCTGTTTCTAATGAAAAACTTACCTATATCATAGCAGAAAAGTTAAACAAAAAAATAATAGTACCTAATGTGCCTAGATTTGTAATGAAAATTATACTAGGAGAAATGCATGTTATTTTATTTTCTAGTCAGCGTGTTTGTAGTGACAAAATTTCTAATTCAGGATTTGTTTTTGGTTATGAAAATATAAGATCAGCAGTAGATGTACTTATTGAGAATTTTAAAAAATAATTTCAAAAAAAACCGATACTTTTTTAGGGTATCGGTTTTAATGAAATTAAATCTTGTTTTATTAAGATTTATTAGCTTTTATACTGATTTTTAACTCAATATCATCTTTGATAAATTTATCTCCCAAGTTTTCAAAAGCAGATTTAGAAGCATAATTTATGCCCCATTCTGTTCTGTTAATAGTAAATACCTCTGTATTTAGGGTCATTATATCCCCATCAATTGAAGTTGTGGCAGGAAAAGAAATATTTTTCTTGATATCTTTCATATTTAGATTACCATCTATAAAAGTTTTACCTTCTTTTTCAGAAATCCCTGTTATTTCAAAAACTGCTTTTGGATACTTAGCAACGTTAAAGAAATGATCTTCTTTTCCTTCGCCTTCCCCTTTCAAGTGCCCTTCTAAAGAAGCTTTTTGATCACCTTCTAGATCCAATACTGTAATAGAAGTCATATCAACAATAAAAGAACCACTTTCTATATTTCCATCTTTAGATTCAATACTACCGCTAGTTAAACTTAATGTTCCATTATGTTTTTCAGTAGGTTTAAATCCAGTCCATTCAATAGTACTTGATGCTGGGTCTACTTTATACAATACTGCTTCTACAGGAGCCTCTTTTACTTCTTCTGCCGTAGTAGCTTCGGTTTCATTTTTCTTTTCTCCTTTACAAGAATAAGCTGTAATCATAAGTGCAGCTGCTGCAAGTGAGGTAATAAATTTGGTTTTCATAATCATTTTAGTTTATAGTGTTTTAAATGTTTCCAAAATTATTTTTTTATGAAAGGAATATTCTTAAATATATACTAAAAAAACCTGTGACATTATGACATTAATTTAAAATTGGCAGTACTTTTGATATTTCAAAACGAAAACGTACAAAAGATACGAGTTACATGAGTAAGAAAAATAAAAACACCGACGATGTAAAAGATCAAGTAGAAGAAGTACTTGATACTCCTGTTACGCAAACAGAGACAGAAGAGATAGATGTAGAAACACAGCTTAAAGAAGAGCTAGAAAAAGAAAAAGATAAGTTTTTAAGGCTTTTTGCAGAGTTTGAGAATTATAAAAAACGAACTTCTAGAGAGCGTTTAGAGTTATTCAAGACAGCTAGTCAGGATGTTATTCAATCTATGTTACCGGTATTAGATGATTTTGACAGAGCTTCAAAAGAAATCGAAAAATCTGAAGACAAAGAACTTATTAAAGGAGTAGAATTAATTCACAATAAATTAAAAGAAACCTTAAAAAGCAAAGGCTTGACTGAAGTAGAAGTAAGTGCGGGAGATACTTTTAATGCAGATGATCACGAAGCAATTACTCAGATACCAGCTCCAAGCGAGGATTTAAAAGGTAAGATTGTTGATGTAATAGAAAAAGGATATGCATTAGGAGATAAAGTTATTCGCTTTCCAAAAGTAGTTACTGGTCAATAATAAATTATGAAAGAAGATTTTTACGACATATTAGGGTTAAGTAAAGGAGCTACTGCAGCAGAAGTAAAAAAAGCGTACCGTAAGAAAGCTATAGAATATCATCCAGATAAAAACCCTGGAGATAAGGAAGCCGAAGAAAAATTTAAGAAAGCAGCAGAAGCATACGAAATCTTAAGCGATCCAGATAAAAAGGCGCGTTACGATCAATATGGTCATCAAGCTTTTGAAGGTGGTGGCTTTGGTGGCGGAGGTATGAATATGGATGACATATTCAGCCAATTTGGCGATATCTTTGGCGGCGGTGGTTTTGGCGGCTTTGGTGGTTTTGGTGGCGGAGGCAACGGCAGACAACGTCGGGCTAAAGGCAGCAATTTACGCATACGTGTTAAGCTTACATTAGAAGAAATAGCAAACGGTGTAGAAAAGAAAATCAAAGTAAAAAGAAAGGTTCAGGCTCCTGGTACAACTTATAAAACGTGTAGTACCTGTAATGGTTCTGGACAAGTAACTAGAATTACCAATACCATTCTTGGTAGAATGCAAACCTCTTCTCCTTGTACCGCATGTGGTGGATCTGGACAGATGATAGATCATAAACCTGCCGATGCAGATATGCAAGGATTAAAAGCTATCGAAGAAACAGTTAGTATTAAAATACCAGCAGGAGTAGAAGATGGGATGCAACTTAAAGTCTCTGGAAAAGGTAACGAAGCCCCAGGTAATGGGATAGCAGGAGATCTAATTGTAGCTATAGAAGAGCAAGAACATCCAGATTTACAACGAGAAGGTAATAATCTGCACTATGATATGTATATAAGTTTTTCTGAAGCTGCTTTAGGAGCATCCAGAGAAATTGATACAGTTTCTGGTAAAGTGAGGATAAAGATTGAAGAAGGAGTGCAGAGTGGTAAAATACTAAGATTAAGAGGAAAAGGAATACCTAGTATTAATGGGTATGGAACAGGAGATCTTTTAGTACATGTAAATGTATGGACGCCAAAAACACTAAACAAAGAACAACGAGATTTTTTCGAAAAAATGGCTAAAGATGACCATTTTAAACCAAATCCAGAAAGTGGAGAAAAGTCATTTTTTGAAAAAGTAAAAGATATGTTTTCTTAAAAAATTAGAGAATCTAACTATTTAGAATCCTTTAATTGTATTAACGTTTGATTAAGAAAAATTTGTATATTTGAGACATCACTAGCGCATTTAGTGATAATTTTTCTTTTTCATAGCAATTTTTTTCCCATCCTTAATATTCGTATTTAGGGTGGGTTTTGTTTTTTATAAAAAAAACTATTTTCAAAAAACTAATTGTTTTGCGTAATTAATTGTAAACATAATTAGTATAAGTTTTTAAGTTTTCGTATCATTCGGACTTCATAAAAACTAAAACTATATTACTATCTATGGCTAATCTTTTAGAGGTACAACAAGCCACAAAACGATTCGGGACCTTTACTGCTTTGGATAATGTATCCATACAGGTGCCAAAAGGAAGTATTTTTGGATTACTAGGACCTAATGGAGCAGGTAAGACTACTTTAATTAGGATTATTAACCAAATTACATTGCCAGATGAAGGAAGTGTGTATTTGGATAATGAACCGCTTCATCCACAGCATATTAAGGATATTGGATATCTTCCAGAAGAAAGAGGCTTGTATAAGTCTATGAAAGTAGGAGAGCAAGCACTATATCTGGCACAACTTAAAGGATTAAGTAAAACAGAAGCCAAGGAGCGTTTAAAATATTGGTTTGATAAATTTGATATTGCACACTGGTGGGATAAAAAAATCCAGGAACTCTCTAAAGGAATGGCACAAAAAGTGCAGTTTATAGTTACGGTGCTTCATAGGCCAAAATTATTAATCTTTGATGAACCATTTAGTGGATTTGATCCTATAAATGCTAATCTTATTAAGGACGAAATACTACAATTACAACAAGAAGGGGCAACGGTTATATTTTCTACCCATCGTATGGAAAGCGTAGAAGAACTATGCGATCATATTGCACTTATTAATAAATCTAAAAAGATATTAGAAGGTAAAGTAACCGATATAAAAAGAGCGTATAAATCCAATACTTTTGAGGTAGGTATTTTAACCGAAAACAGTCAAGATTTGTATACTGATTTACGACAAAAATTTACAGTAGAGCCAGCAGATTTTAAAACAATTGATGACCAGTTAAAGATGAAAATAACTTTAGATAAAAATATGTTGTCAAATGATTTACTTCAGTATTTATCCAATAAAGGACAAATAATGCGATTTAATGAAGTAATACCAGGAGTTAACGAAATATTCATTAAAACCGTTACAGAAAATGAATAACTTAAAGCTGATCATAAAAAGAGAGTTCATAGCGCGTGTTCGTAATAAAACATTTGTAGTAATGACTTTTTTAAGCCCATTAATAGTCATAGCGATGGGGTTTTTGATTACCTGGCTGGCTACACTAAATAATGATGAAATTCGTAAAGTTGCCTTCTTTGATGAAACAGGTGTATTTGGCTCTGATTTTAAAGACTCAGAAGATATTGACTATATAGATTATAGTAGTTTAAGTCTAAACGATGCTAAGGATTCTGTTGTTCTTAAAAAACTAGATGGATTATTATATATACCAAAAAAGCTCACGAATAAAGAACTAGCATCATCCATACAATTTTTTGCAGAAGAAGCCCCCAATATTACTATTCTTAATACTATAGAAAAAGTAATAGGCAACAAACTAACCAATCAAAACTTTAAAGAAAAAGGGTTGGATTTAGATGTTATTGAAGATTCTAAAGCAAAAGTAAATATTCAAATCGAAAATTTTTCTGGAGAAAAGACATCAAAGATGTCTAATTATGTAAAAATGATTTTTGGTGGTGCAGCAGGATATTTTTTAATGATGTTTATTATTATTTATGGTAATATGGTGATGCGTTCTGTAATCGAAGAAAAATCTAATCGTATTATAGAAATTATTATTTCTTCAGTAAAACCATTACAATTAATGATGGGAAAGATTCTGGGAACCTCTTTTGCAGGGATTCTTCAGTTTTTGATCTGGGTGATATTAGGAGGGATTCTGTTAACAGTAGCATCCTCTGTTTTTGGTATAGAACCCCAACCTGTAGGGGTTGACTCAGCTATGATGCTGCAGGAAAATAATCAGCAAGAAATACAATTGGTATTACAAGACATCATGAAACTTCCATTAGGAACTTTAGTGTTTTCTTTTTTCATCTATTTCATAGGTGGGTATTTTTTATACAGTTCGATTTATGCAGCTATTGGTGCGGCAGTAGATAGTGAAACAGATTCTCAGCAATTTATGTTACCCATTATATTACCATTAATGTTAGGGATATATGTAGGATTCTTTTCGGTTATCGAAAACCCTCATGGTACTGTTTCTACAGTTTTTTCTATGATTCCTCTAACTTCTCCAATAGTGATGCTAATGCGAATTCCTTTTGGGGTCCCTTGGTGGCAGGTCTTGATTTCTATATTTTTGTTAGTTGCAAGTATATTATTTATTACGTGGTTGGCTGCAAAAATTTATAGAGTAGGTATACTTATGTATGGTAAAAAACCAAGCTATAAAGAACTCTTTAAATGGATGAAATATTAACCGAATATGATGCAACAAGAAGAAATAACAGAACAAGTAAAAGAAGTTATTAAAGAAGATGTTTGGGGAGCAATTAAAGATTTTTTGCATTACGAAATTTTTAGTTTAGGATCAGAAAAAGAACCAATTGTACTTACAGTAGGATTATTACTGTTTGTATTGTTTATTCTTGTAATGACATCTTTTACCCTCAAGTTGATAAGGAAAATTGTAACCAAAAAATTACGACATGAGGATGAAGTAAAGTTTATATCGGTATTTTCTTTTGCTAAGTATTTTATATACATTATCATATTATTTATTACATTAGATAGTATAGGTTTTAATATAACAGCGGTATTTGCTGCTTCTGCAGCATTATTGGTTGGCGTTGGTCTGGCATTACAAACCCTTATTCAAGATATTATTTCTGGAGTATTTATTTTTATAGACCAAACAGTACACGTAGGAGATATTATTGAATTAGAAGGTAAAGTAGGAAGAGTAGAAGAAATAAAATTAAGAACTACAAGAGCAGTAACTATAGATAACAAAGTATTGATAATCCCTAATCATAAATATTTAACATCCACTTTATATAATTGGACTCAAAACGGAACAATTACAAGAGAGTCTGTAGAGGTAGGAGTAGCCTATGGTAGCGATATAAATCTGGTAAAAGATTTATTAATTCAAGCGGTTTTAAATAATGAAAACATACTTAAATTACCAGAGCCTCTGGTGCTATTTACTAATTTTGGGGATAGCTCTCTAAATTTTAAAGTAGTCTTTACGCTTAACGACAGTTTTCAAGCAGGTGTTCCTAAAAGTGAAGTTAGATTCGAAATAGATCGTTTATTTAGAGAAAACAACATCACTATTCCTTTCCCACAGAGAGAAATTACTATTCTGAAAAAATAAAGAAAAGATAAAATGTGATAATGGATAAACCCCAAAAATGAAAAATAAAAATCTTGTTATTATAGGGATACTACTATTTGTGTTTAATGGGGTGCAAGCACAGCAAACAGAATTGGCAAGAATAGAATATACATATATACCACAAGCAAATAGTGATAATATCTATAATAGATTTAGAGTTTCAGCAAATTATCCAATTAAAATAAACGAAAAAGGAACTTATGTAATAATTAATCCTAGTTATCGATTGGATAACTTACAAATAAAGGACATATCTCTATCTGAAAAACAAAATACGTTAAGTAAGTTTCATACTGGTGGAGTAGAATTAGGATATACATTTAAAATGAAAAATGATTGGCGTTTTGGAGCTAAATTTGGAATAAAAATCTCTTCTAATTTTGAAGAATCTGATATACAAAATGAAGATCTAAGATATACGGGGGCGCTATACTTTGTAAAGAGTTACAAAAATAAACAGGCACCAAAAACATCTCTTTTCGTTTTTGGTGTAAAATATACAACACCAGCAAGTTTAAATTTTCCTTTACCAATTCTTAATTATTACAGTAGATTTCATCCTAGTTGGTCTTACTCCATAGGTACCCCAAAATCCAGTTTTAAATATTATTTTAATGAAAAAAATACAATACAAACTTTTATTGGTTTAGATCAGTTTTATAGTAATTTGCAAAAAAATCAAGTATTTATTGGTAAAGACGGAAAAGAAAAAATAGCAGAAAATATATCCATGCTTAATGTTATATATGCGTTAGGTTATGAATATTATTTTACGGAACACTTATTGTTCTATGGATACGCGGGATATACATTAAGTAATGAAATTCGTTTACGAGATAGTGACCAAAAAGATGTAGAAATTATTCAAGATAAAAATACATTCTATTTTCGTAGCGGAATAAAATATAAGATATAATGGCAAAAATATTAGTAATAGAGGACGAAGCAGCAATCCGAAGGGTTCTTGTAAAAATCTTATCAGAAGAAAATAATAAATACGAAGTTTTTGAAGCAGAAGATGGACTTTCTGGAATAGAAAAAATTAAGGCAGAAGATTATGACCTTATACTTTGTGATATTAAAATGCCAAAGATGGATGGGGTAGAAGTTCTTGAGGCGGTAAAGAAAATAAAACCAGAAATACCTATTGTAATGATATCTGGGCATGGAGATCTAGATACCGCAGTAAATACAATGCGATTGGGAGCATTTGATTACATATCTAAACCGCCAGATCTAAACCGTTTGCTTAATACAGTACGCAATGCTTTGGACAGAAAAGAATTGGTTGTAGAAAATACAATGCTAAAGAAAAAAGTATCTAAAAACTATGAAATGATCGGAGAATCTACCGCCATTTCTGATATAAAAAACATTATTGAAAAAGTTGCTGCTACAGATGCAAGAGTTTTAATTACAGGACCAAACGGAACAGGTAAAGAATTAGTAGCACATTGGATTCATCAAAAAAGTGAGCGTTCTAAAGGAGCAATGATAGAAGTTAACTGTGCGGCAATACCTGGTGAGCTAATAGAAAGCGAGCTTTTTGGACATGTAAAAGGGGCGTTTACTTCTGCAAATAAAGATCGTGCAGGTAAATTTGAAGCAGCAAATGGAGGAACTATATTTTTGGATGAAATAGGAGATATGAGCCTTTCTGCCCAAGCAAAAGTATTAAGAGCCTTGCAAGAAAATAAAATACAACGTGTTGGCAGCGATAAAGATATAAAAGTCGATGTACGAGTAGTTGCTGCAACGAATAAAGATCTAAAAAAAGAAATCGAAGAAAATAGATTTAGAGAAGATCTGTACCATAGATTAGCTGTGATCTTAATAAGAGTACCCGCACTAAACGATAGAAGAGAAGATATTCCGTTATTAGTAGAATATTTTACACAAAAAATATCTGGAGAACAAGGCTCTCCTACCAAGAAATTTTCTGCCAAAGCGATAAAGCAATTGCAGCAATATGATTGGACTGGTAATATTAGAGAACTGCGCAATGTAGTAGAACGTCTTATAATTTTAGGAGGAAAAGAAGTAAGCGAAGAAGATGTAAAACTTTTTGCAGCTAAGTAGTAAGTTTGTTCTGCTACTAAAACCAATAATCCTAGACATATTCTAGTCTGTAATGAAGCTATTTTTATCTATTATTATATTGGTGTTTATTACAAACACCTCTTTTGCTCAGTATGATCCGGGAGCCATTAATTATGGTTTGGCAGCAGGAAAAAACTTTGGGTTAGAAGAAGAACTTTCTGTTGGAGCAAGAGTAGAGTATGCTTTTAATTGTTACACCACTTTTATGGGGGAATACAATCGATCTTTATCCATTGAAAAAAATAAAAACTACCAAGCGTATAACGAATTCGCTCTTGGAGTAAACTTAATTTTGTTTAATTGGTATCCTACAACGATAACCGCAGGTATGGGATATACTGGTAATGATTCTGCTTTTTTTGAAGACATAGAAGATAAAGCATTTTTAGGATTTAGAACAGGAAATTTTAATCATGGAGCACAAATAAAAATAAGAGCATTATATCAAGTGTCCGAACCTGTACATGTCTTTGCAGAGCTAAATGTAAAGAGTTTAGGAAGACGGTACGATACCTTTTTAATAGGGTTCAGCTACGACTTTTATGGCAGATAGTAAAAACTTGAACCCCGAACCCTGAGGTGCTCGAAGGGTTGAGGAACGCAACATTGGGGTTGAGGAATGCAACATTAGGTTTGAGGAACGTAACATTGGACTTCGAGAATCTCAGTCCACCCGAACCCTGAGGTTCCCCGAAGGATAAGATAATCGAAGGGTGAGACGCTCGAATCCCGAAGTTTTCAATAAATAGAAATAAATTAAAAAAGACGGTACTCAACTATTTTTTTAGAGAATAGAAAACTTTAGTATCTTTCGAAGAATAACACAAATCATTGTATGAAGAAGATAACCCACGAAGATTTTAAAGTCGTTAGCTCAATAGAATTATCTAAAATACCAACCACCTTTGATCTGGAGGAGAGTGAAAATAAGATAGAAAAAGAACTCGAAGAAGTACGCGAAAAACTAGGAAAACTACAAGATACCATGTATGCACATGATAAATATGCAGTTTTAATATGCCTTCAGGGGATGGATACTTCTGGTAAAGATAGTTTGATAAGAGAGGTTTTTAAAGATTTTAATACCCGAGGTATCATTGTACATAGTTTTAAAGTGCCAACCGAGTTAGAAAACAGCCATGATTACCTATGGCGGCATTATATAGCTTTGCCACAGAGAGGTAAATTTGGAGTTTTTAACAGAACACATTATGAAAATGTTTTAGTAACCAGAGTACATCCAGAATATATAATGGGAGAAAATATTCCTCATATTAATTCGGTAGAGGATATTGATGATGCATTTTGGGATACACGTTTTGAACAAATCAGAAATTTTGAAAAACATATTGCTCAAAATGGAACTTTAATTTATAAATTCTATTTGCATTTATCTAAAAAAGAACAAAAAAACAGATTGCTACGCAGGCTTGAAAAAAAAGAGAAAAACTGGAAATTCTCTGCAGGAGATTTAAAAGAAAGAAAACTTTGGGATCAATATCAAGAATGCTATCAGGACGCTATAAACAGAACATCTGTACCACATGCACCTTGGTATGTTATTCCAGCCGATGATAAGCCGGTAGCCAGATATATCGTGGCAAAAACAATATACGATAGATTAAAAGAATATAAAGATATAGAAGAACCAGAATTAGATGACGAAACAAAAGCCAATCTGGAGCTATATAAACAGCAATTAGAAAAAGAATAAAAGCAAATAACAACAAAACATGTACAGAAAAATAATAATACTCATTTTTGCAATTTTATCGGTTAATTGCTTTGCCCAAAATAGTAGTAAAGAAGATTCGGTTACCATAAAAAAACTCTACAATACCTCTTTATTAAACGGAAAAAGTTATGCATGGCTAGACTATTTATCTAACCAGATAGGAGGAAGATTATCAGGATCTTTAAATGCGCAAAAAGCAGTAGAGTGGGGAGAAAAAGAATTAAAAGAATTAGGTGTCGATAAAGTATGGTTGCAACCAGTTATGGTGCCTAAATGGACCAGAGGGGTTACAGAGTACGCATATATAGAAACAGAACCAGGAGTAACGACCAATGTGCCTGTCTGTGCTTTAGGAGGATCCGTTCCTACTTCTATAGGAGGAATAAAAGCAGAGGTTATAGAAGTACAAGGATTAGAAGAACTTAAAAAAATAGGGGCAGACCAGATTAAAGGAAAGATAGTATTCTATAATCGCCCAATGCAAGCAGACCTTATACAAACATTTATGGCTTATGGCGGATGTGTGGATCAGCGATATTCTGGTGCAGCCGAAGCAGCTAAGTATGGAGCCGTAGGAGTTATAGTAAGATCTATGAACCTTAGGATAGATGATTATCCACATACAGGAGCAATGAGCTACGGGACTCTTAAAGATGCAGAAAAAATCCCAGCGGCAGCAATTAGTACCAAAGGAGCAGATTTATTAAGCTCTATGCTAAATCTAGACCCTAATGTTAAGTTTCATATTAATATGAACTGCCGTACGTGGAAAGATGTACAATCTTATAATGTTATAGGAGAGATTACGGGTAGCGAATTTCCTAAAGAATATATGGTAGTAGGCGGGCATTTAGACTCTTGGGATCTGGGAGATGGCTCTCACGATGATGGAGCAGGAATAGTACAATCTATGGAGGTATTGCGATTATTTAAAGAAATAGGATATAAACCAAAAAGATCTATTAGAGTAGTATTGTTTATGAATGAAGAAAATGGACTGAGAGGAGGTAAGAAATATGCAGAAGTAGCAAAAGAAAAAGGAGAAAACCATGTTTTTGCGCTGGAAAGTGATTCAGGAGGGTTTACTCCAAGAGGTTTTTCTTTAGATTGTAATGCAGATAATTTTAAGCAAGTACAAAGTTGGAAACCCCTTTTTGAACCCTATTTAATACATTCTTTTACTAATGGAGGTAGTGGAGCAGACATTGGACCACTCAAAAAAGAAGGAATGGTCTTAGCAGGGCTTCGACCAGATTCACAACGTTATTTTGATTATCACCATGCAAAAAATGATACTTTTGATGCAGTAAACAAACGCGAACTAGAACTAGGAGCAGCAACCATGGCTAGTTTTATGTATCTTTTTGATAAATATGGTGTGAAATAAATATAATACCCTACAGTTTAAGCTTTATTATTAAATAATAAGTCTAATCAACCGTAGCAGATAAATAATAATTAATAAATACTTTTGTTACCTTAAAATTACACAATCATGACATTTAAAAAAGTAATATTCAACATAGCTGTTCTAGCGTTAGGGGTTTTAGGATCTTGTACAGATAAAAAGAAAGAAGATCAAAATACAGTTAAAAACGAAACAGAGCAAAAAGTAAGCTCTGATGTGGATACACAAACTACAGAAATTACCGAAGCAGAAAAAAGAAGACTAGATAGTATACGGCAGGTAAAGGAGCACGGTCATGCACATTAATTAAAATTGTTTTATGTTTAAAACAACTAGACTACCCATATTTATATTATTATGTTTTGTTTCTGCAGTAATACATGCACATGGTGTAGACGATGAAACACAATCTTTTTTACTAGGCAACAAAGGTATCGCTTTTGGTCCATTTCTTTATATTGGAGCAAAACATATGATTACAGGATATGATCATTTACTTTTTTTAGTAGGCGTTATTTTCTTTTTGTATAAACCTAAAGAAGTAGTATTGTATGTAAGCTTTTTTACAATAGGGCATAGTGCAACATTACTATTGGGGGTAATGGCAGATATAAACATAAATGCATATCTAATAGATGCCATAATTGCGTTGTCAATTGTATATAAAGGATTTGATAATCTGGGAGGATTTAAACAGTTTTTTGGTAGGCAGCCTAATACAAAAGTAGCGGTATTAATTTTTGGACTGTTTCATGGTTTTGGATTAGCAACCAAATTACAAGAGTTTAAATTTGATAAGGATGGGCTTTTTGTAAATCTTTTGGGGTTTAATTTAGGAATAGAAATAGGACAATTTTTAGCGTTAGGACTAGTCCTGTTAGTTATAAATATTTGGAGAAGATACGACAGTTATGTCAAGTTTTCTAATCTAACGAATATGCTGCTTATGGCAGCAGGTTTTCTTTTGTTGGGGTTTCAATTAACAGGGTACTTTATTGCTTAATATAAAATAGTATGACAACACAGGATAAGCCAGTGATGGGTGAAAAACAATTAATAAAATCGGTATGTATAGCATTGGTTATTGGAGCCGTTGTTTTAATAACAGCTGTTTTGCCTGCCGAGTATAATATAGATCCATTAGGAACAGGAAAACTTTTTGGGTTTAGTAAACTATATATAGAAGACGGGGATTCAAAAACTAAAGAAGATGATTTGGGAGAGGTTCAATTAAATTTTAAAAAACTGAAACTAGAAAAACTAGGATCACCAATAAATGTCCCCAAACCTAACGAAGCAAATAATGCACCCCCGTTAGAACAATATGCAGAACAAAAGGATACTGTTTTTGTACAAATTCCCGCAGGAAAAGGAATAGAATATAAATTTAAAGCATTAAAATATGGTAGCGTAAAATATGAATGGGCTACCGCAAATAATACTGTTGTTTATATTGATTTTCATGGAGAAGTTAAGCAAGATAACCCTCCTGAAAATGTGTTTTATGAAAGTTATACGCTAGCGTATTCTAACAATATGGCAGGGACATTAACAGTTCCTTTTGAAGGGAAACATGGTTGGTATTTTAGAAACGATACAAAAAAAGATGTTATAGTTACCTTAGTGCTTAAAGGGCAATATAAATTGTTTGATAAATAATAGCTTCATATTAGCGATTAAAACTACCATCACAAAACTTCCAAAATATTTCTCATTCAGCAAAAAAATAACATTATAAAGTTAAATATGCGGTAAGAGTCATTTAGTTTATTATGGTTCTAATACCTTTGCGACTTTAAAATTGTAAAATGCTACAGAAATACACCAAAGAGTTTCGATATAATCTAAAACTAGCTGCACCAGTAATGTTGGGTATGCTTGGCCATACATTTGTAGGTTTGGTAGATAATATTATGGTAGGGCAACTCGGTACTGCAGAATTGGCAGCAGTATCTTTAGGTAATAGCTTTATGTTTATAGCCATGTCTTTAGGAATAGGTTTTTCTACAGCAATAACGCCGTTAGTAGCAGAAGCAGATGGAGAAAATAATTTTAAAAGTGGTAAATCAGTATATAAACACGGTTTGTTTTTGTGTACTACCATAGGAATAGTATTGTTTTTAGTTATTCTGGCAGCAAAACCATTAATGTATTTAATGAAACAACCTCCAGAGGTTGTAGAGCTGGCAATACCTTACTTAGATTTAGTAGCTTTTTCTTTGATACCATTAGTAAGTTTTCAAGCACTAAAACAATTTTCTGAAGGATTATCTATGACCAAATACCCTATGTACGCTACTTTGGTGGCAAATTTGGTTAATGTAGTTTTAAATTACCTGTTGATTTTTGGAAAATTTGGTTTTCCACAAATGGGGATAGTTGGCGCAGCAATAGGGACATTGATTTCAAGATTTGCAATGGTAGCAATTATGTGGGTTTTTCTTAGGTATAAAGAAAAATCAAAACAATATGTAACCAACATCAAATTTTTTGTTTTAGAAAATAAAATGATACGAAAAATAGTATCGCTTGGGTTTCCATCAGCACTACAAATGTTTTTTGAAGTAGCAATTTTTACAGCAGCCATATGGTTGTCAGGAATTTTAGGTAAAAATCCGCAAGCAGCAAATCAAATAGCATTAAATCTTGCTTCGATGACTTTTATGGTTGCAATGGGATTAAATGTTGCAGCTATGGTTAGGGTAGGCAACCAAAAAGGACTCCAACAGTTTAGAGATTTACGAAGAATTGCAATTTCTATATTTTTACTTACTTTTTTATTAGAAGTCATTTTTGCTATATTTTTCATCTTGTTTAATGAAATGTTACCTAAAATATATTTAGATGTAAAGGATGTAGAAAATCTCGTTGATAATACCGAGGTAATTAGTATTGCAGCAGAACTGTTAATTATAGCAGCGTTATTTCAAATCTCAGACGGAATACAAGTTACCGTATTAGGCGCTTTAAGAGGATTGCAAGACGTTAAAATCCCAACATTTATTACATTTATAGCATATTGGGTGGTAGGTTTTCCTATTAGTTATTATTTAGGATTGTATACCGAATACAAAAATTCGGGAATTTGGCTCGGTTTATTAGCAGGTTTAACGGTTTCTGCAGTATTACTCTATATTAGATTTGATTATTTAACTAAGGATTTAATTAAGAAAAATTGAAATTAAAAGCCTAAGGTGATAGTACTCTATTCGCTGTTTTACGATGATTTATTAAATAAAAACGTATGCCAAATACCAATTTTGTAGTTATTACGTTTATTTGGTATTAACTAATAATTAACTATCTTTCCAAAAAAACAGAATACAAAAAATGAAAGTCCCAAACTCTAAATTTTGTCTACTGCTTGTTGCATTTTTCTTACTGGTAACACAAAGTAGTATAAGTCAAAACTTTGTTCATAGTATAAACGAAAATCTTGTTCCTAATCCTAGTTTTGAAGCTACCAATGCAGCTATAGCCAGATTAGATATGGAGATGCAAAACTTTGGAATTGTAAAAGACTGGAAATCAACTATTAATTCTCCAGATGCATACCACCCAAGATTAAAAGATATTAGGTTTATACATAAGTCTCCTAATTTTTTAAAACAGTTTGGGGAACAAGAACCAAGAACAGGAGAAGGTAAAGTAGGAATGTATATTGCAGGAGGTGCCTATAAGGAGGGAGTTACTGCTAAATTAAAGAAACCATTAACTAAGGGAAGATATTATTATTACCATATGTATGTTTCTTTAGCTGAGGGGATCTCTAATTCATGTACTTCATCTATAGGATCCTATTTTACAGCAAGAAGCCCAAAAATAACAGGCACTTCAAAATTTCCTTTAAATATTGAGTCTTCAAAAATGGTGTGCGATACTAAAAACTGGACAAAAGTTTGTGGAGTATACAGAGCAAAAGGAACAGAAAAATATATATCCTTAGGATACTTTTCTGATAGTCCAAAAGGAAAATCAGTAAAAGGAGGAGAGTTTGATACCGCTTATTATTTTGTAGATGATGTATTACTAATGGAAATGCGGGACCCTAAAAATTTGGTATCTAGCCAGGTTTGTGATATGGCTCTTGATTTTCTTCCTGTAGAATTTTTGGTAGGCGAAAGTGAAGCCTATAAAGAAATCCAAAAAGCTTTAGATTCTTATATTCAATATGTAACTATATTTAAAGTAAATAAAGTTAAAATTATTGGTCATGCAGACGATGCAGGTTCGGATTTTGAAAATGAAATTATGTCTGCTATGAGAGCTAGCAATGTGAAAAAATATTTTATTGAAAAAGGTATAGACGAATCTTTAATTGAAGTAATAGGTTTAGGTAATACCGAACCCATAGTTACTAAAGACTCTAATCTGGATCCAGAATCTAATAATAGAGTAGAAATTAAGATAGAATAACTAAATAACTACAAGGCAATAATTTTGCTGATTTTACCTAAAAAAGATAGTACCTTTGTGGCTTTATAATTTTAAGCACCTATTATGAGCTTTCCAAAATTTTTATTGGGAGATAATACAGATTTTCCAGACGCCATTTTTGTAATTCATACAGAATTCCCTAGATTTATAATCAATCTGGAGAATGATGAAGTAGAATGGTTGGAAGAGTTTGATAAAAGTGAAGAAAAAGAACTTTTAGAAGAAGCAGAAAATCTTTTTCAGGCAGCTAATGATTTTTATGATCGAGAGATAGAGCGTTACGAAGATTAAATATATTATAATAATGGACGAACTTATACAGCTAGATAAAGATCTTTTTTTATTCCTTAACAATCTGGGAGTTCCTGCATGGGATGGATTTTGGTTATTTATGACAGAAAAATTGTATCAAATCCCCTTGTATGCGGTATTGTTATTGTTTTTTTATAAATATTTTGGGATAAGAGGAACCATTATTACATTGGTTGTTGTAGCGTTATTGATTACTTGTACAGACCAGCTGTCTAACTTGTTTAAGAATGTGCTATTTATGAGACCAAGACCTTGTCGAGCCGATGGAGTGTCTGAATTTACACGTTTTATTGCAGAGCGATGCGGACGACATGGGTATTTTTCTGGTCATGCAGCAAGCTCTATGGCGTTGGCCTTTTTTACTGGTTTAGCTTTAAGAAAGCATCTAAAATATATTTTTCCGTTTATGGTAATCTGGTCTATTATTGTAAGTTATAGTAGGATATATATAGGAGTGCATTATCCAGGAGACATTATTACTGGTATGGCAATAGGAATTTTATTAGGATTTGGAGCTTTTAAACTGCATACATTTTTAATAAAGAAATATGGAGAAACTAGTGTTTAATCCACATTGTGGAGTTTAATTCTCAGAGGCTTGCCTCGAAAACAAAATATATTTTCGGAAGCATACCTTGTGAGCTTCCTCCGAGGTTATTGATTAAACTCTTTTAAAAGGTATCTCTATCTTGTAGCTTTACCAAATTTTTTGCTTTTCTTCTTTTTTCCGAAAATACGCTTCAAAAAGTTATCTCTTTTTTCAGGTTTGCAATTCAAGTCATTTAGTACATTTTTAGGAGTTTCTTCAAATTTACTTTTGGTGATAGGGTCAAAAGTACTATCCATATTCATTTTTTGATATAATTTAGCGAATATAGGTAAAGCTGTATTTGCTCCTTGTCCTAAAGCAGTAGTTTTAAAACCAATATTATAATTGTCGTTCCCTACCCAGGTAATAGTAACTAAATTAGGCGTAATGCCAACAAACCACCCATCTTTATTATCTTGTGTAGTTCCGGTTTTTCCCGCAATTTCATTTTGTAGTTTATAAGATGTTCTAAGTCTGGATGCAGTACCATTTTTTACGGTAGACTTCATCATTTCTAAAAGCACTTGCCTTGTATATTCACTATAAGCAGGTTTCTCTGCAATTTTAGGTTGAAAAGAGGCGATGAGATTACCTTTTTTATCCTCTATTTTAGAAATATAAAAAGGTTTTACAGCTTTACCATTATTTACATAACTGGCATAAGCTCCGGCTAACTCATTTAATGTAATGCCATCTGTACCCAATGCCATAGCAGGTTCTTCAGATAATTCGGTTTCGATTCCTAATTTTCTTACTTGTTCTACTACTTTTGGTATGCCTACTTCGTTTAATACTTTTACAGCTATAGTATTTACAGAAGTACTTAAAGCTTTTTCTAAAGTAAAATTAAGATGAGGATCTTCTTCTTTTGAAGAGTTTTTTGGAGTCCAGTTATCCAAATCGGTATAAGTAATTTCTTTAGTAGAAAAATAAGTACAAGGTTTCATTCCATTTTCTATAGCAGCAGTATACACAAATGGTTTAAAAGTAGATCCTACTTGTCGTTCACTTTGTGAAACATGATCATATTTAAAATAGCGGTAATCAATTCCTCCCAGATAAGCTTGTACAGCACCTGTAGTTGGTTCTATAGCAATCATTCCTGTATTTAAAAACTTTAAATAATGTTGTATACTATCCAAAGAAGACATTTTCTTAGTAATATTGCCATTCCATTCAAACAGCTCCATATCTTTTTTAGAAGAAAGAGAATCTTCTATTTGGGATTCGGTTAATCCTTGTTGTTTATAGAAATCATAAATAGTAAGGTTTTTTATAGCATTTTTAACCAAGTCCGGATTATTTTTCCATGGGGCATCTTTACCAAAAGATTTTTCATATTCTTTTTGTAGAACTGGCATGTGTTCTTTTAAAGCTTCCTCTGCCAAGGATTGTATTTTATAATCAAGGGTAGTATAAACAATTAAACCGTCTTTATAAATATCATAGGCTGTACTGTCTTCTTTTTTATATTTTGTTAAGGCTTTTATAAGCTCTTTTTTTACCTCTTCTCTAAAATAAGGAGCTAATCCAAGATCGTGATTAAAATGTTGATAATTAAGTTGAATAGGTTGATTCATGGTTTGATTAGAGCGATTTACACTAATGTAACCGTATTTTACCATCTGCTGTAAAACGACATCTCTTCTTAATTGGCTTCTTTCGGGAAAAAGTCTTGGATTGAAGCTATGGTTAGCTTTTAGTGTCCCGATAAGGGTAGCAGCTTCCGATAATGTTAATTGTTGTGTGGTTTTATTAAAGAATTTTTGTGCAGCGCTCTCAATACCATACGTATTGTCAGAAAAAGGAACTGTATTAAAATACAAAGTAAGGATTTCTTTTTTAGAATATATATCTTCTATTCTTTTTGCAACAAAGGACTCTTTTAGTTTATTAATTACAGTACTTAAAATAGAATATTTTTTCCTTCCAAAAAGATTTTTTGCCAGTTGTAAAGTAATGGTACTACCTCCTCCAGACGATCTGTCACCTAATAGAATAGTCTTAAAAAACACCCGTAAAAGACTGGTGTTATCTACACCATCATGATCATAAAAACGAGCATCCTCTGTGGCAATAAGGGCATCAATTAGATGTTTAGGTAAGTTTTCGTAGATAATAGGTTGTCTGTCGTAAATATAATATTTACCAATCATATGACCATTTTTATCTAATACTTGTGTAGCTTCAGCTTGCTTTAATGAGCTTAACTCTTTTTTGTTGGGTAACTCTCCCCAAAAGCCAAAATAAACACTAGCATAAAAACAGATACCTAAGAAAATGAGTACACCTAATAAAAGTAAAGGCCATTTTACCCATTTTTTTTGTAATATTTTTTTAATCATAATTATAATACCGAAATATATAACGTCTAAAATAAAAGATTATTTGAAATCCAGACTTCTTCTATAATCTCTAACAAACAATATAATCATTAAAACCAAGAGTAATGAAAAAGGTAGAGATGTGATAATAAGGAGTTTTTGCATTGCTATTAATACATTAATATCTGCCTTAGCGTTTCCTAATAAAATTATTGATATAGAAAAAATGGTAAGAATTATACTCCATAAAATACGGTGTTTTTTTGATGGCTCTTGTTTTCCGTTATCGGTAAACATACTTAATACAAAAATAGCAGAATCTAGTGAGGTTACTAAAAAGCTTATTAGAAGTAAAATAGTCAGTGTGTTTATAAACCCTTGAAATGGATAGTTTTCAAAGAAAACAAAAATGGAACTAAATACGTTGTCAAATTGTCCTTGATATACTCCAATATTTTCAATAACCTGAAAAGCAGATTGCCCAAATGTAGTAAACCAAAAAAAAGTTCCCAGAGATGGTACAAGTAATACTCCTATAATAATCTCGCGTATGGTACGGCCTTTAGAAATACGAGCAATAAAAATACCAGTAAAAGGTGCCCAAGCTAACCAAAATGCCCAATAATAATAAGTCCAATCTGTTAAAAAAACTTCTCCGGGATTGTATTTTCCATATGCCAAGCTTAAAGGGATAAAATCGATAATGTAATGATATAGTGATGCGAAAAACTGGATAAGTATAGATAAAACATCATTTTGTGAAAACACAAAAAATAACAAACCTACGGTGATATAGATATTCCAAGTAGATATTATTTTGATACCTTTATTAACACCTCTAAAAGCAGATATGAATGCCAGAACAGAAATAATCAGTAAAATTATAACGGTTCCTTTAATGCCTAAATTTTCATCAAAAATATGATTTAAGCCACCTTCAATTTGTGTAGTTCCTAAGCCAATAGCAGCGACCAGCCCAAAAACAGTAGTTAGAATAGCTAAAATGTCAATACTTGCAAAAATAAAATTTTTGGATCTTTTAGAGCTAACGATATTTTCTATAGAAGAGAAAGCGCTACTGGATAAAACTTTCTTAGATTTAACAAAAAGGTAATATCCCATTACAATTGCAAAAATAGCATAAAAAGCCCAAGCCGTGAACCCCCATTGATAAAACGTATATTCTAAAGCTATGGTTTTAGGGCTAATATTATTGTTGATAGGGGGATTGAGCATCATAAATACAGGTTCTTGTACGGCTCGCAATAATATTCCAGCTCCCATCCCAGCGCTATACAGCATAGATATCCATGCCAATCTAGAAAACTGGGGTCTGTCTGTAGCTTTTCCTAATCGATGTTTTCCCCAGGATGAAAAAGCCAATATGACTAAAAGTAAAACACAGATAAGACCTAACCATAGATAAAATCGGCCAAATAGCTGTCTTATATATATAGAAAAAGTTTCAATGCTATTATAAGATTCAAGAGTAAAGAAGTATAAGAAAAAAGAGAAAAACGATAATATTCCTAAAGAAAAGTATAGTAAACTATTTTTTTTAAGATCAAATTTCATAAAATTTGTTTTTTGTTTAGTGCTCTAACTTTAGGGATAAAAAAAATGTATGAATAAGAGTATAAATGTCTTAAAAAGTTTTGAGAAAGGTAATCTTGGGAGTAAAAAAACTTCCTTTTTTTTCGCGAGTATAAAAAATAAAAAAATAGCACACTTTTTTTTATCAATATCTGAAAGTCTCATTTTTTTTGTTTAGAATTGCAATAGCATATAGCTGGATATTATGACAAGTGTTTTTAGATTCGGAGTCTTGAATGGCAGGAAGTTACTTTCAAGTATGGCTTATTGGATAAACCCCCGAGATTTAGATTTTACTTCTGTTTTTACTATTGTTTCAAGTCAACATGACTATTTTTTCTTGCCAACTACTTGCAAGTTGATAAGAGTTTGATATTTATTATTCTTTAGTTTGAATATCTTTTTTCTAACGCTTTTTAAGCATATTTAATAATAATGAATATAAAATACATAGATCTAATCGATCAAACATACTATTTCCCACAGGAAGAATTTGACTTAAATAATGATAAACTTACTTTTCATGGTATAGATTTAATGGGGCTTGTTGAAAAATACGGGGCTCCTTTAAAATTCACATATTTGCCTAGAATTTCTGAAAATATTAATAGAGCTCAAAAATGGTTTAAGACGTCTATCGATAAGAATAATTATCAAGGTTCTTATCACTACTGTTATTGTACAAAGAGTTCTCATTTTGAACATGTACTAAACGAAGTTCTTAATAATGATGTGCATATCGAAACATCTTCTGCATTTGATGTTGATATTGTAGAGAGATTAAAAGAAAAAGGAAAAATCACTAATGATACCTATATAATTTGTAATGGATTTAAAAGGGATCAGTATATTAGTAATATAGCAAGATTAATCAATAAAGGACATCATAATTGTATTCCTATAATTGATAATTATGAAGAAATAGATTTACTTACAGAACAAATAGATGGTAAATTTCAGATTGGTGTAAGAATAGCATCTGAAGAAGAACCAAAATTCGAATTTTATACTTCTCGATTAGGAATAGGATACAAAAACATACTTCCTTTTTTTAATAAACAAATCAAGAATAATGAAAAAATAGAGCTAAAGATGCTTCATTTTTTTATCAATACAGGTATTCGGGATACAGCATATTATTGGAATGAACTATTAAAATGTTTAAAAGTATATATACAACTAAAAAAAGTATGTCCTACTTTAGATAGTTTAAATATAGGAGGAGGGTTTCCAATTAAGAATTCTCTTGCGTTTAATTATGATTATCAATACATGATTGATGAGATTATTAATCAAATTAACCTTTCTTGTCAAGAAGCTAATGTTCCTGTTCCAGATATATTTACAGAATTTGGAAGTTTTACTGTAGGAGAAAGTGGAGGAGCTATTTATGAAATCTTATATCAAAAACAGCAAAATGATAGAGAGAAATGGAATATGATTAACTCTTCGTTTATAACAACATTACCAGATACATGGGCAATAAACAGACGTTTTGTAATGTTGGCAATTAACAGGTGGAAAGATGAGTATGAACGTGTTTTGTTAGGTGGGTTGACTTGTGATAGTGATGATTATTATAATAGTGAACAAAACATGAATGCGATATATTTACCTAAATATCGAAAGGATAAACCTTTGTATATAGGTTTTTTTAATACAGGAGCATACCAAGAAACAATAGGTGGATTTGGAGGATTACAGCATTGTTTGATCCCTCAACCAAAACATATTTTGATAGATAGAGATAAAAGTGGTAATTTAACAACAAGATTGTTCAGTGAACAACAAAAAAGCGAAGATTTATTACAAATATTAGGTTATAATGGAAACTAATAATTATGCGGGTATTCCCGACAAAAATGCTAAATTAGATAACGCCAAAGTAGTTTTAATACCTGTTCCTTATGATGGAACAAGTACTTGGCAAAAAGGAGCCGATAAAGGCCCAGAAGCCTTTTTAGAGGCTTCAAAAAACATGGAATTGTATGATATAGAAACCGATACCGAAGTTTATAAACAAGGTGTGTATCTTACAGATCCTGTTAAAGAGGATAGTTCTCCCGAAGCTATGGTAGACGCTGTTCATGAAATTACCAAAAAATATATCAAAAGAAACAAGTTTGTAACTGTTTTTGGAGGAGAACATTCTATTTCAATAGGTACTATTAGAGCATTTGATGAGTGTTTTGATAATCTTACTGTTTTGCATATCGATGCACACGCAGATTTAAGATCTGAATATGAAGGTACGAAATGTAATCATGCATGTGCTGTATATGAGGCAAGTCAAAAAACAAACCTGATTCAAGTTGGGATTCGTAGCATGGATGTTTTAGAGAGAAGTGTAATGAATGCCGATAAAACCTATTTTGCACACGACATGGTAACAGATGAATATTGGATGGATAATGCTATTGAGCAAATGACAGATAATGTTTTTATAACATTTGATTTAGATGCGTTCGACCCTTCTATATTACCTTCGACAGGAACTCCAGAACCTGGAGGTTTGTTTTGGTATGAAACTTTAGAGTTTTTAAAAGAAGTTTTTAAAGAAAAAAATGTAGTAGGCTTTGATATTGTAGAACTATGTCCTAACAAGAATGATAAATCATCTGATTTTTTAGCGGCAAAACTATACTATAAAATGTTGAGCTATAAATTCATGGGGCAAAAAGCAGACCAAGAATATGAAGGTGCTCAAACAGAAAAAGACCCTTCAAAAACTAAGAAATTAAATTTATACGATGAATAAGACTAAAGGACCTATATCAGATTTTATCCAAAAATACTACTTGCATTTTAATGCTGCAGCGTTAGTAGATGCAGCAAAAGGGTATGAGGATCAACTGAATAATGGTGCTAAAATGCTAGTGTCTCTTGCAGGAGCAATGAGTACTGCTGAGTTAGGTAAAATATTTGCAGAAATTATCCGTCAGGATAAAGTAGATATCATATCTTGTACAGGAGCCAATCTTGAAGAAGATATAATGAATCTTGTTGCTCATTCACATTATAAACGTGTGCCTAATTATAGAGACCTTACTCCAAAAGAAGAGTGGGATCTATTAGAGCAAGGATTAAACAGGGTAACAGATACTTGTATACCTGAAGAAGAGGCTTTTAGAAGATTACAAAAGCATATTTTTAAAATTTGGAAAGATGCTGAAGAAAATGGAGAGCGTTATTTTCCTCATGAATTTATGTACAAGCTTTTGCTTTCAGGAGTTTTAGAAGAATATTACGAAATAGATATTAAAGATTCCTGGATGTATGCAGCGGCAGAGAAAAATTTGCCAATAGTAGTACCTGGATGGGAAGATAGTACTATGGGAAATATATTTGCTTCTTATGTTTTAAAAGGAGAATTAAAGGCAAGTACTATGAAATCAGGAATAGAATATATGACTTTTCTTGCTGATTGGTATACCGATAATTCAGAAAATGGTATAGGGTTTTTTCAAATAGGAGGAGGGATAGCAGGAGATTTCCCTATATGTGTAGTGCCAATGTTGTATCAGGACATGGAGAGAACAGATACTCCGTTTTGGAGTTATTTTTGTCAAATATCTGACTCTACAACAAGTTATGGGTCTTACTCTGGTGCTGTACCTAATGAAAAAATTACCTGGGGTAAGTTAGATATAGATACCCCAAAGTTTATAATAGAGAGTGATGCAACTATAGTAGCACCTTTATTATTTGCCTATTTGTTAGATATGTAAAATTAAACTTATAAAACCTACTAACCCATGAGAAGAGTTATAGTTGACTATAAAAAGTTGAACAAAGACATTTTAAATCTTCTGGTAGAGAAATTCCCAGATGGATATGAAGACCGCGATATTATAGCGTTTAAGAATCAGCATAATGAAACTATTGAGGCGGTTGAAGTAAGAACCGAAGACACTATTTATCTAGTTAAGATTAGTAAACGTTTGGCAGATACTATGCAAAGTTTTGATGATGATGATGATGATGATACAGGGGCAGATGCTGATATTCCTGAAGGAGTGGGCGCAGATGGCAATGATGAAGGTGATGAGGATTAAAGATCTATGTAATAAATACTATCTAACAACTTATATTTAGTCTTAAATGACCAGATTTTTATAATACAACAAAAAAACAGGAGTGTACTGCTCCTGTTTTTTTATTATAAATTGTACGAAAAGGTTGCTTATTAATTAGTCGGTGATAGTGAATTTAAAAAAGTCTTGTTTTGACGAATCTCCATTTTTGATTTTTAAAATATCATTAAAATTAGACATCATAAATTCAAAATAGACTGTTTCCTCTTTAGATAAGCCCTCGTAAATTTTAGGATTGTTCGCAGATTTATATTCATTGCTATCATACCAATATCTTCCTTCTCCTATGTAACTCCAAAATCTGGATAAAAGGTTGTAAACTTTGTCCCATCCTAAAAAACCTTTAGAGTTCGCATAATATCCTGTGTAATACCCTAGTTTTGCTGCAGCCTGTCTTTCTGAAGGTGTGCCATGAACACTACCTTGGGGGCTACCGATATCATAAAAATTCTGAAATGCAGTAGCAGCTTCTGTCCAAGTTAGATTTTGACCAACATCACTTGCTAACCAATATCCAGCAAAGAAATCAGCACCTATTTCTTGATTGCTTCCGGGAGCCCAATACCAATTATAACTATATTGTAGTATATGACCAAATTCATGAGCAATGATTGCTTTTGCTGCATAGGCATCATAATTGTTTAACATACTGTTCCACCAAGTTTCACCTATAAAAACTCTTAGAGGATTAGAGTATGCCAACATATTATTCGTGTTAGCGCCTTGCCAGTTATAAACATCTGGGTTTACTCCAAAAAACCATTTTAAGTTTGGTACGGCCCAATTTATATATGTTTGACCTTGCGACATAGGGTATGTATTATAAGCACCATAGTAACCAGTGTTAAATGGAGTTGCGGCTGCTGCTCCAATTAGATTATTTTGGTCTAAATGTTCTGTCGAAATAAGATTTTTTTCTTCATTAACATGATTATAATTGTCATTTTCTTCACAAGAAGATATTGTAATTCCTATTAGAGTATAAAGAATTACAGATTTAATTATATTTTTCATAAAATTCAGTTCAGTTTTAGTTTGAGAAGAGAATGTTACTTATCAAACAGGGTTAAAAATAATCTTAAGAAAGACTTTATTTACTATTAATTTTTTAATCTAGATAAAATAGTTTTCATATAAAAATTTGTTTTTAAGTTAATTTTATATGAATTTTTTATTAAAATTATTAATAAATCGTTATATTTTTAATATTTTATTGAGAAAAAGGAAAATATATGAACATGATTCTTTTTTTACGCTTGTTAAACCTACATGCCGAATAATATTCGGAGAAATGCTTGGTTTTTAGTAATGGGTATTACTTTTTTTAAACTATTTAATAGAAGAATTTAATTTTAATAAATATCTAGCAGCAGCAAAAGGAGTTATTTTATGCTGCTGTACAGCTTTAATTTGTGTCGCTAATTCGGCTTTAACTTTTGAGTGATTATAAAAAGAGCTTTTTAATTGTTCTTCTATGGTTTGTAGTAACCAAAATTTATTTTGTTGAATTCTATTTTCTTCAAAAAAACCATTTTTAGAAGTAATGTCAAGATATTTAAGTATTAGCTGCCATATTTCGTCTATTCCAGTACCTTCTATTGCGCTGCAAGTTAATACCTCGGGAGTCCAATTATTTTGTGCAAGAGGATATAAGTGTAATGCTTTGCTAAATTGATTTTTCGCTTTTTGAGCAGGTAAAGTATTATCTCCGTCTGCTTTATTGATAACTAAGGCATCTGCCATTTCTATAATACCTCGTTTTATTCCTTGTAACTCATCTCCAGCACCTGCAAGTTTTAATAATAAAAAGAAATCTACCATACTGTGTACAGCTGTTTCACTTTGTCCCACACCTACGGTTTCTATTATTATAACATCGTATCCTGCTGCTTCACAAAGGATGATAGATTCCCGGGTTTTTTGGGCTACTCCTCCCAAAGATTTTCCTGAAGGAGAAGGTCTTATAAAGGCACTGGTAGATCTAACCAGAGATTCCATTCTTGTTTTGTCTCCAAGGATGCTACCATTAGATATAGTACTGCTAGGGTCGACAGCTAAAACAGCTACTTTTTTACCTTTTTGAATTAATAGATTACCCAATGCTTCGATGAATGTGCTTTTCCCTACACCAGGAACTCCTGTTATCCCTATTCTAATAGAATTATTAGCGTATGGAAGACATTTTTCGATAAGTTGTTGTGCTTTTTCTATATGATGTTCTTGAGTACTCTCAATTAAAGTAATACCTCTGCTTAATGCAGATGTATCTTTAGCAATAATCGAATCAAAAATAGGAGTGATTAAAACTTCTTTTTTTTGTAATTTTTTAAAACGATTAATAGATGAAAAACTCGTATTTAAAGGAGCTTTAAAAGACGGATTGTTATATGAAGAAGAATCTTTTGACACAGAATAGCTTTATAGCAAAGTTATAAAATCCTTTTATAAACTTATAATTAATATATGCTTCTATATTTTGATAGGAACTGCAATTGCTGTTCTGTCCCATGCCATATATAATATGGTAAAATCATTTGCATCTTCAAAGTATATAGAAAATTGTTCTACTATATTTAATAGAGGTTGCGTTGGGACTTCTATAACAAGATCATCAAACATAGTATCTCGTTTTGCCGTACCATCCATATGTACTCCCCAGTCATATTGTTTATTATTAAAAATCACTTTCCATGATTTTGGATTTGGGATGGTCCATAAACTATAGGTTCCAGCTTTAAGAATAGTTCCATCCACCATAATGTTTTTTGTTGTAGTAAACGTAGTAGCTTCGTTAGCACCAGTTCTCCATACTTCGTTGTAAGGAATCAAAGAACCAAAAATTTCTCTACCTTTTTTATAAGGTCTATTATAGAAAATCGTAAAAGTAGCATCTTCAACGGTATGCGTTATCGTTTCTTCAGGGCTATGCTTTTTGGTATTTTGTTTTATAAAAAACATTCCAAGAACTCCAATTGTTACTAACCCTAATAAAATAAGCACTATTTGTTTTAAAAGCTTAGGCATAATGAGTGTTTTTGTTTTTAAATATAATTCTTTTTATAAATTAAAGCTCTACTTTAATACCAGTAAAAATAAAGGAAAATAAAAAGAATTGTAAATAGAAAAGAGGACGATACGACTATGTAATCTATCTAGTGTTTGTTTTAATTATTTGATATAAAGAGTTTTGTTTTTAAATATTACTTTTTTGTATATAATTTTGCAACAAGTAATATATGCATACGTCTATATATATGTACACGATTTAAAAAAAGTTAAAAAAATATCACTAACCAAAAGTTAAGAAAGTTTGTTACAAAGCGAGCTAATAGAGCAATGTAGGGTTAACGATCGTAGAGCGCAGATGAAACTCTATAATAAATACTGTGATGGTATGTATTATGTTGCATTACGTTTTCTTAAAGATCCGTTTGAGGCAGAGGAGGCTATGCAAGAATCCTTTATTAAAGCGTTTGCAAAACTTCATCAATTTACAGGAGATGTAACTTTTGGGGCTTGGCTTAAGCGAATAGTAATTAATAAAAGTATTGATATGCTTAAGGCTAAGAAGATGAATATGGTGGCTATTAATGAACAGGTTATGGCAACTGTAGATGAACAAGAAGACTGGTCGGTTTCAGACTCTGTTACTGTAGATGAGGTGAAAAAAGAAATTGAAAAATTACCAGAAAAATACAGATATGCAGTTATGTTATTTTTGATAGAAGGATATGATCATAATGAGATTAGTGAAATATTAGATATTACTCCAGTTTCTTCAAGAACACTAGTACATAGAGGAAAAAAACAGCTACAGGAACAATTAAAATATTTGAATGATGGCACAGGATATTAGAGAGTTATTAAGACAAGATAAGCAGATTCCTTCTGGTCAAATACAAGAAGGTCATCAGCAGCGGTTCATGTCTAGATTAGAAAAAGAATTACCACAAAAGGCACGAAATTTTAAGTACCATTGGCTTAATATAGCAGCAAGTATTGTAGTTATGATTTCTGTTTCTTTGTTTACATACAATCAATTTAATGATAATACTTCTAAGGATACCCAAATTGTAGATGTAGATAATACAACAGTAAAAAACTCTTCTGTTATCCTATCTAAACAATCTTCTCCTTTGGCAGAAATATCACCAGAATATCAAGAGGTAGAGAATAGCATACTTACAAGTATAAAATTTCAATTATCAAAAATTACAATCGATGATAAAAATAGAGAGTTAGTCGACAGTTTTAAAACTAGATTAGAAAATTTAGATAACGAGTACCAACGACTCAATAAAGAATTAATAGAAGTAGGTCCAAATGTTCAAAGTGTAGAGGCAATGATGGAAAACTTAACAATAAGGTTATCTCTGCTAAATAGATTAAAAGATAAACTAAAAGAATTAGAGCAAATAGAAAACGAAAATTATAATGAAGTACAAGCTTAATATTTTTACGCTAAGTGTACTGTGTTGTACAGGAGTATTTGCACAGGAAAAACAAAATAAGTTAAGTGAAAAACTTGTTGTAGATAACGATGTTACTGTAAATCTTAATACAAGTCATACTAATATTGTTTTTGAAACTTGGAACAAAAATACAATATCCGTAGAGGCTTATCTGGAAGGAGATCCTTTAGATGAAAATAACAAACGTATATTAGATAGCTGGCAAGTAAATGTAATTGGAGATAATAGAGAGGTGACTATTAATTCTGCTGCTGGGAACTTGTGGAGTAGAGATATCACAGCATCTACTATTGATAAAAATAGAAACCTACAAGAATTAAAAGCATTAGGTCCGGCTATTACAGATATGCTAGGTCCTCTTATGGAAAATATAGCTAAAAATCCTATGCCGAATGCTCTTTCTGAGAGTAATGCTAGTGTTAATTATAGCAATTCCCCATTTAAAGTAAAAGATGAAAAATATATTCAACAATGGGAAAGCCAGATACGTGAAAAATTTAAAGAAGATGTAGACAAGGATAATCAAAAATGGGCTAAAGGATTTGAAAATAATGGTGTGAAAATGCCAGAAGGAAAAATGCAGATTCGCTTGGAGACCTGGGGCGAACAATATGGCAAACAAATGGATGCTTGGGCGTCACAATTAATAAAGGATATACAGAGTCAACAAAGTGGTTTAACAAATGTTACAGTATATCGGTATAGTTCTTCTAGTAGAATGAACAATAATTCTACTAGTATAAAAACTATTAAAATACAGATACCGTCAAAAGCTAAATTGAGACTTAATGTTAGGCATGGAGATGTTCAGTTAGCAGATAAATCAAACAATATTAAAGCATCGTTATCACATACTACGCTTTCTGCTAATATTATAGATGGAGATCAGACTTTTATAAAAGCTTCTTATTCTCCTGTGTTTGTTCGCGAGTGGAACAATGGAAGGTTAGTTATAAATTATGTGAAAAATTGTAGAATACAAAAAGCTAAAAACCTTGTTGTTAATGCAGATTCTAGTAATGTCTTTATTCAACAGCTTGATGAAAATGGTGCCATTTCTGCAAGTTTTGGAGTAATTACTATTGCTAATTTAGAAGAATCTTTTTCTACTTTAGATTTGGTAGTGCAGAATAGCGATTTTAAACTTAATCTGCCAAAGACCGCTTTTAATTTGTCTTATAACGGAGCGCAGAGTATCATCTCTTTACCTAAAACAATGGAGGTAAGCACAAGGAAAAATTTTGGTAATGTTCTGGTTAATGGATTTCAAAATACCCGGAGTACAGATAAAATGATTACTATAAATGCTAAATATAGCGAGGTAGTATTAAATAATAAATAAGTTTTTTCGTAGTAATGTAGTGTTAATTATAAGAAAGCTCTATTGGTGTAACCAATAGGGCTTTTTTGGTAACATATTTTTTTTATTTTCTTAACATTATAAAAAAGGTAAAAACGTAAGAATAGTACAGATAAGTTCTTTTGGTCAGGAAAAAAAAGCATTTTAACTGTTTTTTTGACAATGTGTTTTATTTAATATTCTGGTTTATAGTTGTTTATGTTAAAATAAGTTGTTATTTAACGTTTTTTGTGTTATTTGTCGAAAATCATAACCATTTGATCTAAAAGTCTGGTTTTTAATTTGTTTAACTATAATTAAGTGATATTATTGTATGGGAAAACCGTAAGAAAGTAATAAAGCTTTTATTGTAAAGTATACAGAAATGAGATCAATAGCATATTTTTTTAGTTTATTTTTATTCTTGAATAGTTATGCAAATGACTTAAGTCAATCCTTGCAAGTAGAAAAGGAAGGGTTGATAATAGTAGTGGTAGATTTTCAAGAAGGAGATAAATTAAAATTGTTCGAAGTAGAAAGTGGAGACCATGTCTTATCTAAAACTCGTGGGCAAATAGACTTGAGTCAATTACCTATGGGGGCGTATTTACTAGAAAATAGTATGGGAGAGTCTATAGTTATACAAAGATTAGAAGAAGAGATCTCTATAGAAGGAGAAATAACGGATAATGTAGAACAAGAATTCGTAGTGGAGCAAGATAGTAAAAGAATGTATATGCCTTCAGAAATTACGGTAGAACAAGAATATATTCAATATTATGAAAATGCAGAAACTAATCTTTTAGAAATAATAAGAGAAGGAGATGTTATTACTGTAGTAGATTTTCAAGAAGGAGATATGATAAAATTATTTGAAGTAAAAAATACAGTACATGTCTTGTCGAAAACCATAAACTATGTAGATCTTAGTCAATTACCTGCGGGTGTCTATGTTTTAGAAAATAACAAAGGAGAGTCTGTTGTAGTAGAAAAGTTTGTTAATAATGAAGGACTTGTAGCAGATATGTAGTAAAAGTTTATTTTAGTTATATATATAAAGCCTTTCTTTAATTTGAAAGGCTTTTTTGTTTACAATCGGTCCTTTATCAAAATTTGTTATTATAAAACCCCTAGTTGTTATAATCAAGGGGCTTTATTTTTCTTAGTAACTATTTTGTTTTATTATCCAGGTTTTTTGTCATATTAAAACCTGTAAATAAACCAATTCCAGCCATTAAGAAGATGGTGCCAGGATAGGCAATATCCTCTTCAACACCAATAGTAAAATGAAGAACTCCTGCTATAAAAATCCCTATTCCTATTCCCATTAATAGAAGAGAGAGATTTAATATAAAAACTTTCCATATTGGGGTTATTTTTTGGTTTTTGTTACTGTAAAATATAGAAGCATCCGCTCCTTTTTCTATTAATGCCATACGTTCCTTATTTCTAGCAGAAATAAATAAATAATAAATTCCAAAAAGTACCCCAAGAATTGCAGGCATTATAATTACTTCTGATCCCATTTTTTTAAGTTTAAAAGATTATTACTGTTCGTTTTTTAATTAAGACGGTCATATGTCTTAGCTGGTTACAAAAAGAGAGAAAAATAATTTTACACTTTTAAGTATATTTTTTTGTAACCAGTACTGCTATTAAATCGTCCAATATAATAATGAGCCATCCATCAGATCAATATTATATAGACCAAGTTCTTGAAGGGCGAACAAATGCTTTTTCGTTCTTAGTGGAGCGATACCAAGGACTGGTGTATACAATTGTATATCGTATGGTTAAAAATAAAGAGCAAGCAGAAGAAGTTGCTCAAGATAGTTTTATAAAAGCATTTGAATCTTTAAAAATGTACAGAGGGGATGCTAAATTTTCTACTTGGTTATATATAATAGCATATCGTAAAAGTTTAGATGCAATAAAAGCAAATAAAAGAATAAAGTATTCAGAGTTTATAGAAGAGATAAAGGAAACAGAAATAAGTATGGTAGACAATGCTTTAGATTATTTGCAAGCTAAGGAAAGGAGAGAAATTATATCTAATAGTATTATTAAGCTTCCAGAAGATGAAGCAGCGATTGTAACATGGTATTATTTTGAAGAAAAAAATGTAAAAGAAATTGCAGAAATTGTTGGAATATCTGTAGATAATGTAAAAATAAAACTATATCGAAGTAGAAAAAAACTATATTCGATACTTAAGCATCATGTTTCTGTAGAAATAAGTAATAATAATGGAAGAGAGATTTAAAGATATAGAACGTTTGGTGAAAGAAGCGGGTTTGGACACCCCTTCTGTAACTTTTTTGAGTGAGGTTATGTGTAGTGTTGAAAATACCAGAAGTTATAAAGAAAAGGTGTATACCTCACTAATATCAAGAAATTCGTGGATTGTCATTATAGCTTCACTAATTTGTCTGGTATGCTTAGCTTTATTAATACCAAATACAGAAAAATCTATTTTTTCAGAGATATACTTTTCATTATTCGATAGTATAAAATTCAATAGTGTAAAAGTTAGTAATCCTTTTTTAGATTTTAAATTTTATAAAGCTACTTTGTATGGAGTTGTGTTTCTGGCAATTTTATTTTTTATTCAAATACCTATTTTAAAAAGAAGAATAGATAAAAATTTTTCTTGATATAATTAAATATTCAATCTCTTATTCAGAGGTTTGACTTCCCTGATCCTATCTCTAAAAGAAAATATATTTTTCAGAAGCATACCTTTTGAATTCAGGTTCTTGAGCCTTACTAGAGGTTATTTATTCTTTAAACAAAAAACCAGCTACAGTAATGTAGCTGGTCTTTACTGCGTATTTATTATTTTTATTCGTTAATTATTACCCATTCTCCTTTTTCGATGAATGGTATAGCTTGTTTATATTTCATTGTTTTGTTTTCACCACTCATTATATGTTTGATAGTTACTTTATCATTGCGTCCAATTTTTGGCTGTTCGCGTACAATGGTTTCGGTGATTTGAGGTTCACCTTGTGTTTGGCCAGCAGCTCTGTTTTGTGCTGCGCGCTCATCCATATTAGGGATTTCTTCTTTAGAGGTTTCTAACCTCTCTTTTCTTTGTACTTGTCTAGCTTCAGATATATCTTGAGTGTTACCAGTTGGTAATTCCCCTTTAAATAAAAAGGATATAACATCTTTATTTACCTCTTCGATCATTGCTTTAAAAAGTTCAAATGCTTCAAACTTGTAGATTAACAAAGGGTCTTTTTGCTCATGAACTGCTAGCTGTACACTTTGTTTCAACTCATCCATTTTACGAAGGTGTGTTTTCCAAGCATCATCAATAATGGCTAGAGTAATATTTTTTTCAAAATCAGTAATTAACTGCTTTCCTTCAGACTCATAAGCTTTTTGTAAATCTGTAGCGACGTTTATACTTTTTACACCATCTGTAAATGGCACTAAAATTCTTTCGTACTTGCTTGCGGGATCTTCGTATACTTGTTTAATAACAGGGTAGGCAGCCTCTGCATTGCGTTTCATTTTATCCTGATAGTGCTCATAAGCAACCTTGTATACTTGTCTTGCAATTTTTTGAGGATCCATTTTTTCGAATTCAGTTTCCGAAACAGGGCTACTCATAGAGAAGTATCGGATCAACTCAAATTCAAAATTTTTAAAATCTTGCGCAGCTTTATTTCCTTCGGTAACTACTTCGACAGTATCGTAGATCATATTGGCTATGTCTACACGAAGACGTTCTCCAAATAACGCATGATAACGACGTTTGTATACTACTTCTCGTTGTGCGTTCATTACATCATCATACTCAAGTAGTCGTTTACGAACCCCAAAGTTGTTTTCCTCTACTTTTTTCTGAGCTCTTTCGATAGATTTAGAGATCATAGAGTGTTGAATTACTTCTCCTTCTTTTAGCCCCATTCGATCCATCATTTTTGCAATACGCTCAGAGCCAAATAAACGCATTAAATTGTCTTCTAAAGAAACATAAAACTGAGAACTTCCTGGATCTCCTTGACGACCAGCACGACCACGTAGCTGTCTGTCAACACGTCGAGAATCGTGACGCTCTGTACCTACAATAGCAAGACCACCCGCCGCTTTTACCTCTTCGGTTAGTTTAATATCTGTACCACGTCCTGCCATATTGGTAGCAATGGTTACTACTCCAGGGTTACCAGCTTCCGCAACAATATCGGCTTCTTTTTTATGTAATTTAGCATTTAATACATTATGTGGTACTTTACGAATGGATAACATTCTGCCTAGTAATTCAGAAATTTCTACAGAGGTAGTACCTATAAGTACAGGCCTTCCTGCGCGAGATAATTCTGTTACCTCTTCAATAACAGCATTGTATTTTTCACGCTTAGTTTTATACACTAAATCTTCTCTATCGTGTCTGGCTATAGGTTTATTGGTTGGTATTTCTACGACATCTAATTTATAGATTTCCCAAAGTTCTCCAGCTTCTGTTACCGCCGTACCTGTCATTCCACATAATTTGCCATACATACGGAAATAATTTTGAAGTGTTACCGTAGCAAAAGTCTGTGTTGCATCTTCAATTTTTACATTTTCTTTAGCTTCAATAGCTTGGTGTAATCCATCACTATATCGACGACCATCCATAATACGGCCTGTCTGTTCATCAACGATTTTCACCTTATTATCCATTACTACATATTCTACATCTTTTTCGAATAATGAATATGCTTTTAGTAATTGTCTAAGGGTATGAATACGTTCACTTTTTACGCTATAATCTCTAAAAAGATCTTCTTTTTGTTCTGCTTCTTCTTCTTTAGATAATCCTTGATTTTCTATTTTGGCAATTTCCATTCCGATTTGTGGTAATACAAAGAAATCGGGATCATCTTTACCAGAAAGATATTCAACACCTTTATCCGTAAGGTCAATTTGATTATTTTTTTCTTCAATAACGTAATACAAATCTGCATCTACTTTATGCATTTCGCGGTTATTGTCCTGCATGTAAAAGTTTTCTGTTTTTTGAAGTAAAAGCTTAACACCTTCTTCACTTAAAAACTTGATTAATGCCTTGTTTTTTGGGATACCTCTGTATACTTGTAATAATTTAAAACCACCTTCTTTAGTATCACCTTCCTTAATTAACTTTTTAGCTTCTGCTAAAACAGTGGTAAGGTATTTTTGTTGCACAGATACGATATCGGCAATCTTTGGTTTTAACTCATCAAACTCATGGATATCTCCTTTTGGAATAGGTCCTGAAATAATTAATGGCGTACGAGCATCATCAATTAATACAGAATCAACTTCATCTATGATAGCATAATTATGTGGTCGTTGTACTAAATCTTCTGGCGCATGAGACATGTTATCTCTTAGGTAGTCAAATCCAAACTCATTATTGGTACCATAAGTAATGTCGGCATTGTAGGCAGCTCTTCTTTCTTCAGAATTAGGTCTGTGATTGTCTATACAATCTACAGTAAGACCATGAAATTGAAAAATTGGTGCCATCCACTCACTATCACGACGAGCCAGATAATCATTTACTGTTACTAAATGAACACCGTTGCCAGATAAGGCGTTAAGATAAACAGGAAGCGTTGCAACCAAGGTTTTACCTTCTCCTGTTTGCATTTCAGCTACTTTTCCTTCATGTAAAGTGATACCACCAACTAATTGCACATCGTAATGAACCATGTCCCATTTAACCTCTTTACCAGCTGCATCCCAGCTTGTAGACCAAATGGCTTGTTCTCCATTAAGAGTTATATGCTCTCTGGTACCAGAAAGTTCACGATCATAAGCAGAAGCAGTAACCTCTATAGAGTCGTTGTTGGTAAAACGTTTTGCAGTTTCTTTTATAACAGCAAATGCTTCAGGAAGAATGTCGTTTAAAGCTTTTTCGGTTGCTTTATAAGCTTCTTCTTTCAAAGCATCTATTTCTGCATAAATATCTTCTTTTTTATCAATGTCCTCTTCTTTATTAGCTTCTAGCTTGAGTGTTTCGATTTTAGTATTAATCTCTTCACGTGCTTCATTTATCCTGTTTTTAAATTCAACAGTTTTCGCTCTAAGCTCATCATGAGAAATCCCTTCAAGTGCTTTCTCCGCTTTTTTGATCAATTCAACTTTTGGTTGAACTTCTTTTATGTCTTTTTTGGATTTATCTCCAACAAATACTTTTAATACAGAATCTAAAATTCCCATAATTTATGGTTGTGTGTTTAGTTAGGTTTAATTTCAAAATGAAATTAATCAGTCTTTTACCTAAAATAAGGTAACACGTAACTAAGATTCTTAGTTTGTCTAAGAACCTGCTTCATTATCTCAGAGCCTAACCTGATCGTTATACAATATTTTATGTACTACATGATAGCCATAAAATCGGCGTAATTTACGCAAAAAAAAAGCCTCTTTCGAGACTTTTAATACTATTTGGTTTTTTAATATTCATCCTCATTCCAAAGATAATCTTCATCCGTAGGATAATCTGGCCATATCTCTTCAATAGAGTCATACGAATCTCCTTCATCCTCAATGGATTGTAGGTTTTCTACAACCTCTAAAGGTGCTCCAGTACGAATTGCGTAATCTATTAACTCGTCTTTTGTAGCTGGCCAAGGCGCATCGCTTAAGTAAGATGCTAATTCTAAAGTCCAATACATATGTTTACTGGTTTTGTTTTTTGCAAAAATAATTTTTTAGTTTAAAAAGTCAAGTAAAAAATTAATTATTTAAACAATAATTATAAGAACGTGATTTTTTAGGGCTTTCCCATACTAATTTTCAAGCAGTAAGACCTTAAGAGTTTTTTTTAGGAATCCACTCAATTTCTTCTGCTTTTAAATCGTGGGACAACTTTCGTGCCAGTACAAAAAGATAGTCAGATAGTCGGTTTAAGTACTGTAATGTTTTTTCTTCAAAAGGAGCTATTTCATATAAAGCAGTAGATAAACGCTCTGCTCTTCGACATACACAGCGAGCAATATGACAGAATGACACAGTTTGATGTCCTCCTGGTAATACAAAATGTGTCATTGGTGGCAAGGATTCATTCATTCTGTCCATTTCTTTTTCTAATAACTCAATATCTTCTGTAGAAATTGTAGGGATATTTAATCTTTTTTGCCCGTTCTTTAATATAGCTTTTTCAGGATCTGTAGCCAAAACAGCTCCAACAGTAAAAAGTTTATCTTGTATATTAATTAAAACTGTTTTACTTAGAGTATCGATTTGTTGGTCCCTAATAAGTCCTATGTGCGAATTTAGCTCATCAACGGTGCCATAACTATCTATTCTAATATGATGTTTAGGTACTCTTGTGCCACCAAATAATGCGGTAGTTCCTTTGTCTCCTGTTTTTGTATATATTTTCATTAGGGCTATCTTTTCTTTTTTAAATAATTTTTCTTAAAATTTCGGCTACTACGATTATACAACTTATTTTTATTTCGCTTAGTATTCCAGGATACTGCAGCAAAAAGGATTGCAATGGCAATTACCGTTAAAATAAGTTGAGTTTCTTCTGAAAAGCTTTCAAACATTACTGTACTTTTGAAGTAAAAATAGTAAATAGTTTTTTGTGTTTTTATAAGGTAGATAATATAAATTAAAGAAGATGCTTTTAGTAAGCATGTTGTTTTTAAGAAAACACTAGTTATCTAAACAATCAAAAAATAGTACATTTGTTGCATTATGGAATTTTCTTCAAAATTATTAGAAAATGCTGTTTATGAAATGTCTCAGTTACCAGGGATAGGAAAACGAACTGCATTGCGATTAGTATTACATTTACTAAGGCAACCAGAAACCCAAACGCAACATTTAGTTAACGCTCTGGGAACATTGCGTAAAGAAATTAAGTTTTGTAAGGTTTGTCATAGTATTAGTGATATAGATACTTGTGAAATTTGTAGTAACCCAATTCGAAACCATAAAATTATTTGTGTTGTAGAAGATATTAGAGATGTAATGGCAATAGAAAGTACAGGGCAATATAGAGGTTTGTATCATGTATTGGGAGGGAAAATAAGCCCGTTGGATGGCGTTGGACCGCAAGATTTACATATTAATTCTTTAATTGAAAAAGCCAAATCAAATAATGTAGAAGAATTAATATTTGCGTTAAGCGCAACTATGGAAGGGGATACCACTAATTTTTATATATACAAACAATTAGAGGGAGTGGATATAAAAACGTCTACTATTGCAAGAGGTATAGGTGTTAATGACGAACTTGAATATGCAGATGAGGTTACTTTGGGTAGAAGTATACTTAATAGAATACCTTTTGTAAATGCGTTGAGAAGTTCATAAATAAGCGGCTAGATAGAAATATGAAATTTCCAAACCTATAGTTTACTTTTTTATGAAGGAAAAGGTATTTTTGTGAAAGAGTAAACTGCTTTTAAAAAAGGAGATCGGGAGAATAAAAAGAGAAGATTAAATATTGAAAATCATTTTCTAGACAAAAATAATAAGGAAAAAATAATGTTTGAGTTGAATTTTGATTAAATTCGCAAAAACTATAACTAATAAACACTTTTAATTACGGATATGGCAAAATTTGAGCTTAAACTTCCAAAAATGGGTGAGAGTGTTGCAGAAGCAACAATAACAACTTGGTTAAAAGAAGTTGGAGATACTATTGAATTGGATGACGCAGTTGTTGAAATTGCAACAGATAAAGTAGATAGTGAAGTACCTAGTGAGGTAGAAGGTGTACTTATAGAAAAACTTTTTGAAGTAGATGATGTAGTACAGGTAGGTCAGGTTATTGCTGTAATAGAAACCGAAGGTGAGGGTAGTGCAGAGGTAGCTACTCAAGAAACTACACCCAAAGTAGAAGAAACTCCAAAAGAAGCGGTTGTAATAGAAACTGCAATCGTTAAAACAACAGAAGAAGTTACAGCAGGTAAAGTTGATTTTTCTGAAAGTAGTAAATTCTACTCTCCGTTAGTAAAAAATATTGCTGCTACAGAAGGTGTTTCTTTACAAGAACTAGAAGCTATTTCTGGAACTGGTAAAGATGGGCGAGTTACCAAAAATGATATTTTACAGTTTGTAGAGGATCGTAAAAATGGAAAAGTAGTCTCTCCATCAGTAGCTAAAACAGAACCACAATCCGTATCCGTTACTAAAAAATCAGAAGTTACTAAAGCTACACCAATAGCAGCATCGGGAGAAGATGAGATTATCGAAATGACCAGAATGGGCAAGCTTATTGCGCATCACATGGTAGAATCTGTACAAACTTCGGCACACGTACAATCGTTTATTGAAGCAGATGTAACCAATATCTGGAACTGGAGAAAAAAGGTAAAAGACGGGTTTATGAAGCGAGAGGGAGAAAACCTTACGTTTACTCCGATATTTATGGAGGCAGTTGCAAAAGCACTTAAAGATTTCCCAATGATGAATATCTCTGTTTCTGGAGATACTATAATTAAAAAGAAAAATATAAATCTTGGTATGGCTGCAGCCTTGCCAGATGGCAATTTAATCGTTCCTGTAATTAAAAACGCAGATCAATTAAATCTGGTAGGGATGACCAAAGCAGTAAATGATCTTGCTAACAGGGCACGCACCAAAGCTTTAAAACCAGATGATACCCAAGGAGGAACCTATACGGTAACCAACGTAGGTACCTTTGGTAGTATAATGGGAACACCAATCATTAATCAACCGCAAGTAGGTATTTTGGCTTTGGGAGCAATTAGAAAAGTTCCTGCGGTTATAGAAACTCCTGAAGGAGATTTTATTGGAATTCGATATAAAATGTTCTTGTCCCACTCTTATGATCATAGAGTAGTAAACGGAGCACTAGGAGGACAGTTTGTACAGCGCGTAAAAGATTATTTAGAGGCTTGGGATGCGAATAGAGAGTTTTAGTAGGATTCTTTTTAAGCATTATAAATGAATACTAAGTTTTTTGAAAAATTACAAAAGCCATGATGTTAACATCATGGCTTTTTAATGTCATATAACGATCTATTACATATTTTTGGCTTAAAAAACAATATTTAAAAAATAACAGTGGAGATTGATCAAGAAAAATATATAAGTAAACTAAAAACAAAGTTAGATAGTTATTCTCCAATAACTATCGATTCTTGGCAGTTTATGCAATCTATCATTACATTTAAAAATTTAAATAAAGAAGAGGTTCTGTTAAGGAATGGGCAAATAGCAAAAAACATTTATTTTGTTTGTAAAGGAGCACTAAGAGCTTATTTTACCAATGATAGTGGTGATGTATACACTAAAAATATTTTTTTAGAAAATGATTTGGCAGGATCTACTGTTTCAAATCTCTTACAGACACCTTCTACATTTACTTTAGAAGCGCTAGAAAAGGTGGTATTGATAAGTATTAATTATAAAAAGTATAGAGAACTTATTTTTAAGCATGAAGATTTAAAAAATTTCTATATAGCATATTTAGAGAAAAATTGGGTGATAGAAAAGGAGCAAATAGAGGTTTCTATAGTAATGGAAAACGCAACCAAAAGGTATATGAACTTACTAAATCAACATCCAAATCTGGATCAAAGAATACCACAAATGTATATTGCTTCTCATTTGGGTATTACACCCACCCAACTAAGTAGGATAAAAAAAGAATTAAAAAAATAGTGTAGAATCAACATATGTAAATGTGCACCCTATTTCTTGGATTTATTTTTACAATAAATCTTAAAAGAAAATTATGAGTGTATTAGAAAATCTAAAATGGCGTTACGCCACAAAAATTTTTGACCCTTCAAGAAAAATTACAGATCACAGTTTAGATATTTTAAAAGAAAGTATACAATTATCTGTTTCTTCATTTGGGCTTCAGTTATATAAAGTATTATTTATTAAAAGCAAAGAGTTAAGAGAAGAGCTAAAACAATTCTCATGGCAGCAAAATCAAATAACAGACGCTTCCCATATTGTTGTTTTTTGTAATTATATTGAAAAAAACGAAGAATATATTGATGAATATATAGCTTTAAGATCATGTACAGAGCAGAGTAGTATAGAAGATTTAAGAGGTTATGGCAATTTTATCAAGACTAAAATAAGAGAAAAGTCTTTAAAAGAATACCAACATTGGACAGCCTTGCAAACATACCTGGCTCTTGGTAACTTATTAAATAGTTGTGCAGAATTAAAAATTGATGCTTGCCCAATGGAAGGTTTTATTTCAGAAAAATATAATAATATCTTGAAGCTTTCTGAACAAGGTCTTAACGCATCTGTGATTGCTGCCATTGGATATCGCTCTGATAAAGATAAAACTCAATATCTTCCAAAAACAAGAAAACCAATCCATAAACTATTTGAAGAAATATGAACACATACATATTATCTGTCATTGCATTTTTTGGAGGAGTATTTCTGGCAGCCCAAGGTGGTTTGAATGCTCATTTGGGAGTTTTGTTAAAAAACCCATTGTTGGCATCGATAGTAGCTTTTGCGAGTAGTTTAATTTTCGCATTTATATTTATTGTGTTCACTACTAAAAGTGTTCCAAGTTTAGGGGAGATAAAGGAAATTCCGATATATCTATGGTTTACAGGTGGTCTTTGTAGTGTAATAGGAGTTAGTTTATACTACTATACGATCCCAAAATTAGGAATAGCAACAATGATTTCGTTAGGCTTATCTGGACAGTTGATTTTTTCGATTATAGCTGGACAGTTTGGATGGTTAAGTTTACCAATCGAACCGATCACGATAAAAAAAATAGCAGGTGTTATTACAATGCTTATAGGAATATTATTAATTAATTTAAAATGAAAGAAATATCCAGTGTTATAAACGACAATATCGAAAATTTAATCTCTTTATGGAAAAAAGCAAGTATTCCTTTGGATTCTTATTTTAAAACTCAAGAATTTGAATATTGTAAAGTAAAAGATAGTGATTGGCCTAATAGATTATGGTTTACTAAGGATGTGAAACAAAAAGATATAGATCTGGTTAAAGAAATAATAAGATCTGGTGACCTAACTATTCCATATTGGAATACTAAAAGTAAAAATGAAGATGCTCTTTTTTTGAAAAATGATTTTGAGTTGAAGTTTAAACAAGTGGCTATGTGTCTTAAGCCAGATACATATTTTGAAATAGGAAATGAGATAAAAATAAAGCGGATACATAAAAAGCCTGAAATGAAGCTGTGGACAAATTTATATCCAAAAGCTTTTGGATATAAGATTTCAGAAAATATACTGGTAAATACATATAAAGATATTCACTATTATTTAGCTTATTATAATGACGAGCCTATAGGGACAGCGATACTATTTCAAACTAACAATATTATTGGTGTGCATGGAGTGGGGGTTGTTCCTGAAATGCGGAAAAGAGGTTTTGCAGCGCAGATAATGAAATCATTAATAAATATAGCGATTATAAATAATATGGATTACGTAATGCTACAGGCATCTGATATGGGTAAGAATGTATATGTAAAATTAGGTTTTAAAGAGCTATTTGAAATAAAAAATTATGTTGCTAGATAATTTTTTGAATTAAAGGCTATCTCTTTTTTTTAATGTTTTGCCAGTATTCACCTCAATATCCTGTAAAGTGTCATTAACAATTAAGGTGTGGGTGTAATAAGATTCGGTATCTGTTAACGGAATTAATATTAACATCTGCACCTTGCTTTTTGAAGGTACCTTTTTAAGTATTGGTCGTTGTGCGCTTCTTCTGTATCCAGTAGGGTTTACTTTTAAAAAAACACTTTTATCTTCGTTAGTGTCGTTTTTAACATAAAGAATAGTTCGTTTTTTTTGTTTTTCTTCTACCAAACGAACCAGTTTATCCTGAGCAGAAATGGTAAAAGAAAAAAAGAGTGTAAATACAGGTACCAATATTTTCATATAACCAAAGATATGAATTATAGATTAGTTGAAAGATTCTTTGTTTTTTTGTTATTGTAATTAGCATGAAATAAAGCTAGCCTCTAAACAAGAAAAACCGATCCTTCATGTTTTCGATTTCAGAATTTTTATTATCTACAATATAATCAATAGCTTCTGTGGTAAAGGTTTCTCCTTTTTTAGTTAAAGTAACAATATCTTTATGGATAGTAATCATATTGTTTTTTAGAGCAAGATCTAAAACAGATTTTGACTGTACCTTTTGCCAATTAATATGTTCGTTTAAATGTTTTACATGTCGTTCTTCTTCTTCCTGATGGTTTCCTAAATGTAAAAGAAACGTAAGTAGAGAAACTTCGATACGTTGTTGTTTTTGTCTATATAAAACAGAAAACAATCCTTTGCTAGGTGCGAATAAGTATACTAATAAGAAAATTAGTCCCAATACAGTGGTCATCGATCCAGAAATTGAAGTGTCTAGTGCATGTGCAAACCAATACCCCAGGATGGCGCTACTAACTCCAAAAAGAACCGAAAGTAATAGCATTTTTTTTAAGTCATTAGTTAGTAAATATGCAGTGGCAGCCGGAGCGATCATTAATGCTATTACTAAAATGGCACCTACGGCATCAAAAGCACCAACTGTGGTGATCGATGAAATTGTCATTAAACCATAATGCATAATCACAGGAGATAATCCCATGGCAGAAGCTAATCCAGCATCAAATGTGCTTACTTTTAGTTCTTTAAAAAAAGCGAGTAATAATCCAAGGGTAATTAATACGATAGTACCAATAATCCATAAGGATTTAGGCCCAGCATCTACTCCTGCAATAGTAAGCCTGTCAAAAGGAGCAAAAGCGAGCTCTCCTAATAGTACAGCGTCGATATCCAAATGTACATCATTGGCGTTTTGAGCAATTAGAATAACTCCTATACTAAATAATGCAGGAAAAACAAGACCAATTGCAGTGTCTTCTTTAACCAAACCTGTTTTTTGAATAAACTCTACCAGTACCACAGTTATTACCCCGCTAATTGCAGCCAAAATAATAAGTAAGGGAGAGGATAAATCTTGTGTAATAAAAAAGCCAATCACTATTCCTGGTAGTATAGAGTGGCTTATCGCATCTGTAATTAATGCCATTTTTCGTAATACTAAAAATACCCCTGGTATAGCACAGGCTATAGCAACCATGCTGGCAATTAACTGTATTTCTATCTGTGCACTACTCATTGTCGTCCTTTGTTAATTGGTTATATAAGTTAGAAGCTGTACGAAATCCAGATTCGGTCATAGACCACATAGTACCTTCAATCGTTACATAGTTTTTGTCTTCTAGCTCTTGTAATGATTTTTTGGTAAATCCTTGAAAATTATTTAATATCTTGATTTCATGGGGGTGACTAATGTTCTCGTGGGTACGAGCAATGTCATACATAAAGGATAGTGTTTTATGTAATTGAAGGTCGTTTCTGTTTTTTCTAAAACGTATTTCTCTAAATAATAATCCTCGCTCTGGCGAAAATATAAAAGAGAATAGTACAAAAACTCCCGCCACTAATACGATAACAGGTCCTGTGGATAAATTGTTGTGACTAGCACTAATAGCGGTTCCTAAAACCCCTGAAGATGCACCAAAAATAGCAGCAATAACAACCATGGTAGCAAGATTGTTAGTCCATTGTCTTGCAGCAGCAGCAGGAGCTAATAGCATAGCACTCATTAATACAACTCCTACAGTTTGTAATCCCAATACAATAGCGATTACAATAAACGAGGTGATAAGAATATCTAAGAATTTAGTATTGAATCCTAATGTTTTAGTGTAGTCAGCATCGAATAATAATAATTTCAATTCTTTCCAGAACAATAATAGTATGATTAAGCTTATTCCTGTAATGATAATCATTAACCAGACATCGCTTTCTAAAAGTGTAGCTGCCTGTCCAAAAAGATAGCTCTCCAGACCGGCTTGGTTTGCATTTGGCATTTTTTGAATATAGGTGAGTAATAACATTCCAAAACCAAAAAATAAAGACAAGATTAATCCTAATGCGGTATCTGATTTAAGATGTGTTTTGCTAGTAATACCACGAATCCAAAAAGTACCGATTAGCCCACTAATTAATGCTCCTAGTAAAAAAACAGAACTGTTTTTGGTCTCTATTATCAAAAAGGCAATAGCAATACCAGGTAATGCAGCATGAGAGATTGCGTCGCCCAATAAGCTTTGTTTGCGTAAAACAGCAAAACTACCTAACATACCGCAAATTGCACCTAGTACAGCGGTTCCTAATGTAATGGTACGCAGAGTGTAATCGGTAAAAACAAGTTCTAAGTATTCTTTTAAATTCATTGTTGTTAATAGTAGTTAGTCTTTTAGAGATTAGTTTTAGTTAGTGAAATAGTAAATAGAGATTAGCTTTTTTAGTAGTTAGTTTTCTTTTTATTTTTTAAATGTTTTTGTAAACTGGTTATCATTTTTGAAAGTTCAGCTAATTTAATTCTGGTGTTTTTGTTTTGATCATCAGAAATATATTTTCTTCTTGTGGCTATTGTTTAACATACTACACATTCTCTAGTAGAATCTAGCGCTATTTGAAGATATCGGTTAAATTGAGCATCAGAAGCTCCAGCTCCTTCAGAAATATTTAAAGCAATAGAATTTGCAGCTCGGATGTATTGGGATACAAGAATATATGTTTCCATTTTCGGAAATTTGTCACAAGTATCATATACTAAATCAACAAAATCAAGAGATTTTTGATATACTATTAAATCTTCAAAATTAAATTTTACTTCTTGCATACCATATTTTATAACTTATTTCTACTCCCTAAAAAAAAACTATCCCACTATCTACTAAAAAACTACCCATTAAAAGACTAACTGCTATTGTTGTACACTTACTTTATAGTTAATGCCGTATGTTTTTGTGAGGTTGTCATCATTAAAAATATCTTTAACAGGGCCAGTTGCAATTTTTTTTACGTTTAAAAACGTTACCCAATCAAAATATTCGGGCACAGTTTGTAAATCATGATGCACAACAATTACTGTTTTCCCTGCTTTTCTAAGTTCTTTTAAAATATTTATAATAGCTTTTTCGGTAGTAGCATCTACTCCTTGAAATGGTTCATCCATAAAATATACAGCGGCATTTTGTACTAAAGCTCTGGCTAAAAAGATACGTTGTTGTTGCCCTCCAGAAAGTTGACTGATTTGCCTGTTTTTAAAAGCGAGCATTCCTACTTTTTCTAGTGCTTCAAGCGATGCTTTTTTTTCTTTTTGCCCTGGTCTTTTTATCCATCCCAAACTACCATAAGTGCCCATCATTACTACATCCAAAGCTGTTGTAGGAAAATCCCAATCTACACTTCCTTTTTGAGGTACATAAGCTACTAGCGAGCGTTGTTTTTTATAAGGTTTGCCATATATCTCTACGCTTCCGGCAATAGGTTTTATAATATCTAAAATTGATTTTATAAGAGTGGATTTTCCAGCTCCGTTTGGTCCTACAATTGCCATTAAAACCCCTTCTGGGATAGCAAGGTCAATATCCCATAATACAGGTTTATAATTGTATGCTACAGTTAAATCATCTATTTGAACTGCAATTTTTTGTTCTTCCATAATAAAATCATTTATGTACTGCTATTTTTAAACTCAAACTACCGAGCCTTATTTTAAGGCATTTATAATCGTATTTACATTGTACTCAAACATACCAATATAAGTACCTTCTTTTGTGTTAGCATTACCTAAAGCATCAGAAAACAAAGTCCCACCTATAGTTACTTTATGACCTTTAGATTCTACAGCAGCTTGTAAGGCTTCAATAGTTCGTTTAGGTACAGAGCTTTCTACAAAAATAGCTTTTACCTCTTTTTCTATAATAAATTTAGCTAATTTTTGTACATCTTGTACTCCAGCTTCAGTTGTTGTGGATAGTCCTTGCAAACCGACTACCGTAAAATCGTATGCTTTACCAAAATAACTAAAAGCATCATGGGCAGTAACTAAAATCCGTTTTTCCTTAGGTAAGGTAGCTATTTTGTTTTTTAAGTTACTTTCTAGTGTTTCTAATTGTGCTAAATATTTTTTTCCATTGATTTCAAAATCTTTAGCATTTTTTGGGTCTATTTCTATAAGCTTTTTTACAACGAAAGTAGTTATGGTTTTCCAATTTTCGACGCTAAACCATATATGGGGATCATAATTAGAAGCGAAGTAATCAGAACCGATCAAGGTGTTTTTTTCTAAACTTTCCCCAATCGCTATAGTTTTGATGTTTTGATGTCCCATTTTTTCAAATACTTCCACTAGTTTGCCTTCCAGATGCAAACCATTGTAAAAAATAACATCGGCATTTACTATTTTAGATACATCTCCTTCGCTGGCCTTGTATAAGTGGGGGTCTACACCACTGCCCATTAATCCTTTAATTTCAATTAGGTCACCGCCAATATTTTTTACAAGATCGGTAATCATAGAGGTGGTGGTAACTACATTAAGTTTTTTATTTTCGTTTTTATCTTCTTTTTTACAAGAGGCAAATAAGAAAGCAAAAGCTAGTACTGTTAAAAATTGTTTTTTCATTGCTTGGTTTTAATTAGGTAAACGTACACTTAATCCCGCACTTAATAATAAATTTTGTCCTTTGGAAATTCCTGAACCAACTGTAGCGTCTAGTTGAATAGAATTACTTAGTAAATAGGTGATTCCGGCATCCCAAAGATGATTGGCTTTATTGTTTTCAGGCAGGTCTCCATATATTTCTGCATAAATCCCTAGTTTTTCTATAATGCTATATCCATAGGACAGGGTGTATATATAAGATGTTTCAGCAGAATCATTACCCCAAGAGGCTCCTAGGTTATAGGATAGACTTGATTTTTCGGTTAATGTATGTGCAAATGAGAATCTAAAATCGGCACCTGTAGTTTCAGGTTTAAAATCGGTTCCTGCAATAAATGGCAAGTATAAATGTGCTAAGAAACCAATTTCGGGCAATATACCTTTTTCTTTTGCGACACCTAATTTTGTACCTATTAATAAAGGAGATAACCCACTGGCTATGTCGTCAAGTTTTATTCCGTTACTTTCGGTTCTGACTTCTGAAAAATCCCATCCTACCCTTATTTCCAAATTGTTCAATACTCCATAACGTAATAGGGTAGTGTTAAAAGCGGTAGTTTTTTGTTTTAAAGCTTTTTCTCCAGTATCCTCATAAAAACTTCCTGTTTCAATTTGTAGATATCCTTTAGGTACGACAGTGGGAGATTCGGTCTGATCAGGTCTATCGGTAACTAAAGCCTCTGGGCTTGTTTTTTCCTGAGAAAAAGTGGTGTTGAAAATTAGACTTACAAAAAAAGTAAGAGATATGGTTTTATAAAATTGCATTAGGTTTAGTATTTTTGTTTTATTAACGACGCAAAACTAAAAAAGTTAGACATGACTAACAAATTAAATTCGAATAATTTAACAAAAAGTGAAGAAGATTATTTAAAAGCGTTATTTCAGTTGCTTGTAGAAGGCAAATCTGCAAAGGTGGGAAATAATCAATTAGCAGAATACCTTAAGGTTTCTCCGGCATCAACAAATAATATGATCAAAAAGCTAAAATCCAAACAATATGTAGTCAGCGAAAAGTATGGTAAGCTGGATTTAACAAAAGAAGGGGAGCGTATTGCTGTGCGGTTAATTAGAAAACATAGATTGTGGGAGACTTTTTTGTATAATTATTTAAATTTTACATGGGATGAGGTTCATGATGTGGCAGAGCAGTTAGAACATATTAAGTCTCAAAAATTGATCAATGAATTAGAAAGGTTTATGGAGTTTCCCAAAAAAGATCCTCATGGAGAAATGATTCCCAATGCAGATGGAGAATATTCGGTTTTACCAAAAATCATGCTCTCTTCTCTGTCTCAGGGAGATGTTTGCAAGCTAATTGCGGTAGATGATGGGTCTGTTCCTTTTTTAAAATACGTTTCAGAAATAGGTTTGGCATTGAGTAGTGAAATAAAAATACTAGAAGTAAGAGAATTTGATAAATCTATCCGTATTCAATTTGGAGAAAGAACAGAAACTATAACGAGAAAATTTGCAGATAATGTATTTGTTAAGAAGGTAGTATAGTTTTTGTAAATGTTAAAATAGAGATTACTTATAAGAATGTTAAATAATAGAAGTTATCTTTGAGTATCACACAATCAATTTATGGAGCTTAATTTAAAAAGACCGATATGTTTTTTTGATCTTGAAACTACCGGTGTAAACATTTCAAAAGATCGAATTGTAGAAATTTCTATTCTAAAAATATTTCCAAACGGTACTCAAGAGAGTAAAACCTGGTTAGTTAATCCAGAAATGCCAATTCCAGCAGAGACTACTGCAGTGCATGGTATAGATGATGCTAAAGTGGCAAATGAGCCTATTTTTAAAGAGTTAGCGGCTAAAGTTAGTGAAATGATAAAAGGTTGCGATCTGGGAGGTTTTAATTCTAATAGGTTTGATATACCTCTTTTGGCAGAAGAATTGCTAAGAGCAGGACTGGATTTTGATATGAAAAATACAGTAGCAATAGATGTACAGACTATTTACCATAAAATGGAAAAGAGAACATTATCTGCAGCATATAAATTTTATTGCGATAAAGATTTAACAGATGCGCATTCTGCAGAAGCAGATACTCTAGCTACTTATGAAGTTTTAAAAGCACAGTTAGATAAATATCCAGAATTAGAAAATGATGCCAGGTTCTTAGCAGAATTTAGCTCGAGAAAACAGTTTGTTGATTTTGCTGGTTTTATAGCATATAATGAAGATGGAAAAGAGGTTTTCTCCTTTGGAAAACATAAGGGTAAGCTAGTAGAGCAAATCATGGAAGAAGAACCAGGGTATTTTGGGTGGATACAAAATGCAGATTTTCCGTTATATACCAAAAAAGTGCTCACAGCAATTAGATTACGTAAATTAAACAATAGTTTGTTATAAGTATTTTATTACCATTTTTTACTATGAAACTTATTTGTATAGGTCGTAATTATACCGATCATATTGAAGAGTTAGAGAATGAAAAACCCAAAGACCCTGTGGTTTTTATAAAGCCTGACACATCTATCTTACTTAAAAAACAACCTTTTTTTATTCCGGATTTCTCAAATGATATACATCATGAAGTAGAAATATTAATTAAAATAAATAAAGTAGGAAAGCACATTGATCGAAAATTTGCTCATAAATATTACGAGGAAGTTAGTTTGGGAATAGACTTTACCGCTAGGGATCTGCAAACAAAACTTAAGGAAAAGGGATTGCCTTGGGAAAAAGCTAAAGCCTTTGATGGCGCAGCGGTAATCGGAAAGTGGGTGTCGAAAGATATCTTTGAAAATATAGATGAAATTGATTTTCGACTAGAAAAAAATGCTAACATTGTTCAGCAGGGGAACACAAATCTTATGTTGTGGAAGATTAACGAATTAATAGAATATGTATCAAAATATTTTACTTTAAAGATAGGAGATATTATATTTACAGGAACACCAGCAGGAGTTGGATCTGTTAAACCTGATGATGTTTTGACAGGATATATAAAAAATCAACAATTTTTTTCAATAAAAGTAAAATAGATGAGTAAAAGATATAGTCTAAAAAATGTGAATGAATTATCAGGAGGAGATGATGAATTTATAGCAGTATTAGTACAAACTTTTTTAGAAGAAATACCACCAGATGTGGATAGTATGGTGCAGGCCGTAAATTCAGATAATCCACAATTAGCATATCAATATGCTCATAAAATGAAACCAAATCTTCAGTTGTTTGATATTGATCTTTTAGTACAAATTAAGCAAGTAGAGTCTTGGTCAAAAACAAATAAATCTAAAGAGCAAATAATACCTGTTTTAGACCATATTGTATCTGTTGTAAATGGTGCTATAGAAGATTTAAAGGCTGACTTTAATTAAGTTATGTTAGCAGAAATTATTACTATAGGCGACGAAATTTTGATAGGTCAGATTATCGATACAAACTCTGCTTTTATGGGCAAAGAGCTTAATAAAATCGGAGTAGACGTACATCAAATTACTTCTATAAAAGATGATAAACAGCATATACTTAATGCTTTAAAAGAAGCTTCAGAAAGAGTAGATGTTGTATTGATTACAGGAGGACTGGGCCCTACTAAAGACGACATCACAAAGCATACTATTTGTGAGTATTTTAAGGATACTCTTGTTCAAAACAAAGAGGTATTGGCGCATATAGAAAAAATATTTGAAAAATATATTTCTACTCCAATTTCCGAAATAAATAAACAACAAGCACTTGTGCCGAGTACATGCAAAGTATTGATGAATCAATATGGTACGGCACCAGGTATGTGGTTAGAAAAAGATAATACTGTTTTTGTATCTATGCCAGGAGTTCCATACGAAATGAAAGGGCTAATGAAAGAAGAGGTATTACCTAGGATTCAAAAAAGATTTGATAGACCGCATATTATTCATAAAACAATACTTACTTACGGTATGGGCGAGAGTGCCATAGCCGAAAAAATTGAAAACTGGGAAGATAATTTACCTTCGTATGTTAAATTAGCATATTTACCTAGCTTAGGAAGGGTAAGATTACGCTTGTCAGCAAGAGGTAAGGATGGTAAACTTTTAGCGGATGCTATAGAGCATCAGGTAACAAGATTAAAAGAAATTATAGGAGATATTATTGTTGGTTATGAAGAAGATGAAACTATTGAAATTAGGATAGGAGAGTTGTTAATGAATAAAGGAAGAACACTTTCTGTAGCAGAAAGCTGTACAGGAGGAAAAATAGCAGAATCTTTTACAGCAAATGCAGGAGCTTCTTCTTACTTTATGGGAGGGACAGTGACTTATGCTACACAATCTAAAATAGACGTTTTAGGGGTAGATCCTGAAATTATAAAGAAGTATACGGTAACTAGTGAAGAGGTAGCAAAAGCTATGGCTTTAAAAGTAAAGGAGAAGTTTAAATCTGATTACGCAATAAGCACAACAGGAAATGCAGGGCCATCAAAAGGAGATGGAGATGTTGAGGTAGGAACCGTTTTTATAGGAATCGCTACACCAACAACCGTTTTTTCTAAAAAATATATATTCGGAAATTTTAGAGAACGAAATATAGGGAAAGCTGTTAATAAATCTTTAGAGCTTTTGCTAGGTGAGCTGTTTTGATATTTTAGTATTACGTTTAGTTTTTAGTCAGGTATAATCAATTGTTCGACCCATACAATGGCTTCATCAAGACTACTAAATATATTAACGGGTTTGTTTAAGAAAGCTTGCTCCATTTCAGCTATTTCATTGTTAATAGCATTATAGGATACAACCGCGTATCCTTTTAGATTAGGGAACATTTCAGTAGATTTAAAATGTGCTGTAGGTTCAAAAGAATAAGAGTGTATTCTGTTAGAAATATAAACAAAAGGAATTTTGTTCCCATAATATTCTTTACCAAGTCTAAATAATTCAGAAGCCTTCTGGAAATTTAAAATAATGCCTTCTTTTATCTCTGTAACAACATAGTTTTTGTAAAAATAAACAACGCCAATATCAAGTTCATGTTTTTGAATAAGTTGTTTGTTGATTTTTTGTGACATAACCTGTATAAAGTAGCTGTTTCTAAGATACGATATAAAATAATAATATAAAATAGGTCTATTGGCTTTTGTTTGTCGTGTAAAAATATATTGAGTTAGGTAATCAACACAAGTTTATATATTGAAAATAAAAAAGGAGTCATCGTATCCCTTTAATTTGGTAGCTATACAGTTCATTTTTTTAGTGCTAAGTGGAGCTTGTGATTGTAAGAGAATGACTTAGGGTAGTTGTGTTATTGTGTTTTTGAACCCTTTAAAGATCCGTTTTTTTCTTTTTTATTAAGCGATAAAAGAAAAACTTTAAAAAGAAGTAAAAAATTACGAAACTATTATTGGTTGTTCGGTAAATAATTCGTTAATTTGCACCCTGTTTTGAAATAATACCAAAATTAAGAAGAGATGTCAAGAGTTTGCGAGCTTACAGGTAAAAAAGCAATGGTAGGAAACAATGTTTCTCACGCGATGAATAAAACAAAACGTAAATTCAATGCGAATTTAATAAAAAAACGTTTTTATATCCCAGAAGAAGATCGATGGATAACACTTAAGGTGTCTACCAGAGCACTAAAAAATATAAATAAGAATGGAATCTCAGCTGTTTTAAAAGAAGCTAGAGCTAACGGTTTCTTAAGTAAATAATCTTCTTTTTAAAAGATACTTATAATGGCAAAGAAAGGTAACAGAGTTCAAGTAATATTAGAATGTACAGAGCATAAAGCTACTGGTCAACCAGGTACGTCAAGATATATTACGACCAAGAATAAAAAGAACACTCCGGATAGGATAGAGATTAAAAAATTTAATCCTATTCTTAAGAAAATGACTGTTCATAAAGAAATAAAATAATTTAGAGATGGCAAAGAAATCAGTAGCATCGTTACAGACAGGATCAAAGAGATTAACTAAAGCCATAAAAATGGTGAAATCTCCTAAAAGCGGAGCTTATACTTTTGTAGAATCAATTATGACGCCAGAGGCAGTTGATGATTTTTTTAGCAAAAAGTAAATACCGCATACAATATATTTTAAAAAGAAGCCGTTTCAATTGTATTGAAATGGCTCTTTCTTTTTATATTTAAACAATGTAATAACTAAATATTTTAGTTTTTTAATTTTTACCACATTCAAGAATACAAATGGGGCTTTTTAAAAAAATATTTTCTTCAGAGAAAAAAGAAACGCTAGATAAAGGATTAGAAAAATCTAAAACCAATTTTTTTTCTAAGTTAAGTAAAGCTGTAGCTGGAAAATCTAAAGTAGATGATGATGTTTTGGACGATCTGGAAGAGATTCTAGTCACAAGTGATGTTGGAGTAAAAACTACTATCAAGATAATTGAACGTATAGAGAATCGCGTAGCAAAAGACAAATATCTTGGTACAGATGAATTAAATCAGATTTTGCGCGAAGAAATTGCTGGTCTGCTTTCAGAAACTAATGTAGGAGAAGCTACAGATTTTGAGATTCCTAAAGATAAAAAACCATACGTATTGATGGTTGTAGGAGTAAATGGAGTTGGTAAAACTACTACTATAGGTAAATTAGCATATCAATTAAAAAACAAAGGATTAAAAGTTGTTTTGGGAGCAGCAGATACTTTTAGAGCAGCAGCAATTGATCAATTGCAAGTTTGGGCAGACCGCGTAGATGTCCCTATTATAAAACAAGATATGGGAAGCGATCCAGCATCTGTAGCTTTTGATACGTTACAATCTGGTGTAAATCAAAATGCAGACGTTATCATTATTGATACAGCAGGTAGATTACATAACAAAGTTAATTTAATGAACGAATTAACTAAAGTGAAACGGGTTATGCAAAAAGTGATAGGAGATGCGCCTCATGATGTTTTATTGGTTTTGGATGGATCTACAGGTCAAAATGCTTTTGAGCAAGCAAAACAGTTTACTGCAGCAACAGAAGTTACCTCATTAGCAGTAACAAAACTGGATGGTACCGCAAAAGGAGGCGTGGTAATCGGAATAAGCGACCAATTTAAAATTCCCGTAAAGTATATAGGCGTAGGAGAAGGTATAGAAGATCTTCAGGTATTTAATAAATATGAATTTGTAGATTCGTTTTTTAAATAATATCTGTTACAGAATAGTTAAAAAAGGCATTGAGAATCATTCTCAATGCCTTTTTTAATATTTTACGTCTTCGAGTAAACATAATTTTATTCATTTTGACTATGAGAAAAGTATTTTATCTTTTAATTTCAATTTTCTTTTTTATTGTTTCCTGTAAAAAAGAAAAGGAGTTAAAATCACAACAACAAGAACAATCTACAGTTGTTTGGCAGCCCTACAATGAAACAAAAGATATTGTAGCTACTCAACAACTTGAACAAGGTAGAATGCATCTTAAGTTGATTAATTCCAAAGTACTGGATAAAAATAGTATATGGAAAGATTTAGAATTAGAGTTAAATCTATTTTCAGAAGAAAAATATAATAATCTTAAAGAATTTATTTTAGAAAAAGATATTCCTGCTCTCCAGCAATATATAAAAAAAGGAAAGCTTACGTATGAGGAGCTTACTCTCTTTTATATCTATCGCATAAGAAAATACGAAAGTGATAATTCTGTGTCTTTAAATTCTGTGATTTCTCTTAATCCAAAAGTTGTAGAACAAGCAAGAGCACTAGATAAGGTAGATAAAAAAAATATAAATATTTATTCTGTTTTTGGGATGCCAATTTTATTAAAAGATAATATAGGTACAGAAGATATGGTAACTACAGCTGGTGCAGTTGCGTTGCAAGATAATAAAACTAACAATGCATATATAACAAGTAGATTAGTAGACAAAAATGCATTAATATTAGGGAAGGCTAATTTAAGCGAATGGGCTTATTTTCTATGTTCGGGGTGCCCTGTTGGATATAGTGCTATAGGGGGACAAACACTTAACCCTTACGGTAGATTAGTTTTTGAAACAGGAGGATCCAGTTCGGGTAGTGGAGTTGCAGTAGCGGCTAATTTTTGTGTGGCAGCTGTGGGAACAGAAACCAGTGGTTCTATTTTGTCTCCATCCAGTCAAAACTCTGTAGTAGGTTTAAAACCAACTATTGGGGTGTTAAGTAGAACAGGTATAGTGCCTATTTCTAGTACTTTGGATACTCCTGGTCCCATGTCTAAAAATGTAATGGATACAGCTATTTTACTTAATGCTTTGTTAGGTAAGGATAGTAAAGATAACGCTTCTGTAAATATTGATGTAGATTTTGTAAATGCAGTAAAACAGTCTTCTTTAAAAGGAAAACGTTTTGGAGTAATGAAAGAGTTATTGGAAGACTCTTTGTATAGTAAAGCTGTAAAGGAAATTAAAAAAGCTGGTGGAGAAATTACGGAAATAGAACCAAAAGGAGTACAATTACCTGGTTTTTTGAATATTTTGAATGTAGATATGAAAAACGACCTTCCTAAGTATATTAGTTCAGAGTCAAAAGGAGGTGTTACCGTCAAAAATATAGAAGATGTTATCGTATTTAATTTGGTAGATACTTTAGTTAGAATTCCATATGGGCAACAGTTGTTTGAAGGTATTGTATTGGATACTACTACCAATCAAGAATTAAATAAGATAAAAGAAAATTTAAAAACAATTGCGCGAACTTATTTTGATGTGTTTATAGATACGCATGAACTAGATGTAATTTTGTCTATTAATAACTACCATGCAGGCTATGCTGCTGTTGCTAAATACCCAGCACTTACTGTTCCTATGGGGTATACCAATAAAGGAGAGCCAAAAGGTCTTACTTTTATAGCAAAACCTTTTTCTGAAAAATTGTTATTACAATTAGGTTATGGATATGAGCAGGAAACAAAAGAAAGAAGATTGCCAGTTAATTATTTAAATTGATTACCAGATCTATAGCTTATGTTTTTTTGATTATTTGTACCTGTTTTGGTAACAAGATAAACCAGTAAGAGTTTTAGTATATGTAAAATCTTTATTGGTATTCGATTTAAACTTTGGTTAATCCTTGTATCTTTGCACACCCCACTTTGAAACTGGGTTAGATTTATCCATAAGATATGAGAACAAAGACAACGAAGAAGAATAAAATTAATGTAGTAACACTTGGATGTAGTAAAAATGTTTATGACAGCGAAGTGTTGATGGGGCAGTTGCGAGCTAATAATAAAGAAGTAGTTCATGAAGAAGAAGGAAATATTGTTGTAATCAATACTTGTGGTTTTATTGCCAATGCAAAAGAAGAGTCTGTAAATACTATTCTAGAATACGTACAGAAAAAAGAAGAAGGAGTAGTAGATAAAGTTTTTGTTACTGGATGTTTATCTGAGCGATATAAGCCAGATTTAGAAGAAGAAATCCCAAATGTAGATCAGTATTTTGGAACTACAGAACTCCCGGGGCTTTTAAAAGCATTAGGAGCAGATTATAAACATGAGTTGATAGGAGAAAGGTTAACCACAACCCCTAAAAACTATGCATATCTTAAAATAGCTGAAGGATGTGATCGTCCTTGTTCATTTTGTGCTATCCCGATAATGCGAGGAAAGCATAAATCTACTCCAATTGAAGATTTAGTAAAAGAAGCAGAAAAATTAGCAGAAAAAGGTGTTAAAGAATTGGTTCTTATAGCTCAGGATTTAACATATTATGGATTAGATCTTTATAAAGAAAGAAAATTAGCAGATCTATTAAAAGCATTAGTAAAAGTAGATGGTGTGGAGTGGATACGTTTACATTATGCTTTTCCTACAGGATTTCCTATGGAGGTGTTAGAGGTAATGAAGAAAGAATCCAAAATATGTAACTATATAGATATCCCATTACAGCATATTTCTGATCCTGTATTAAAATCTATGCGTCGTGGTACCACAAAAGCAAAGACAACTAAATTGCTTGAAGATTTTAGAGAAGCAGTGCCAGAAATGGCAATCAGAACAACCCTTATTGTTGGGTATCCAGGAGAAACACAAGAAGATTTCGAGATTTTAAGAGATTGGGTAAAAGAAATGCGTTTTGAGCGTTTAGGTTGCTTTACCTATTCGCATGAAGAAAATACACACGCATTTAATCTAGAAGATGATGTACCCGAAGAAGTAAAAATGGAACGTGTTAATGAAATTATGGAAATACAATCTCAAATTTCATGGGAGTTAAACCAACAAAAAATTGGTAAAGAATATAAAGTAGTAATTGATCGTAAAGAAGGAAATTATTTTGTAGGACGTACCGAGTTTGATTCTCCAGATGTAGATAACGAGGTATTAATTGATGCTTCTAAATATTATCTAAAAACAGGCGATTTTGCTATGGTAAAAGTATATGAAGCAGAAGATTTTGATTTATACGCAGAACCAATCCTATCTTAAAACTATCTTTTTTGTAGTGCATATAATTTATGTATGGTATTAGTAATGGGTTGTATTTGCTCTAGGGGTATTTAAGACTATTTTTATAATGACTTAAATCTGGTTATTTTTCCTGGGTTGCCTACTACAACAGCATAGTCAGGGATATCTCTTATAATAACAGATCCTGCCCCAATGGTGCACCATTTCCCTATTTTTATGTTTGGTATAACAACGGCACCTGCACCTATATGAGTGCCTTCTCCAATGTGAACGAGTCCGCAAAGAGTAGCATTTGGAGATATGTGTACAAAATCTTCTAGTATATTATCGTGATCTACACTGGCTAACGTATTTATTATAACATGTTGCCCAATTGTAGTATTTGGTTGAACTACCGCTCCAGCATATACAACAGTTCCTTTTCCTATTATTACATTTTCTTCTATTACAGCAGATGGATGTATTATTTTTATAAAATCACTTTGTAAGAATTTTGCTATTTCAAATCGATGAAAATTATCTCCTACGGCTATAATAAAAGGGTCTCCTTTATGAGGAAATTTTTCTGATGTCTTTCTGCCTTCTAAAATTGTAGTATTATAGGTGGATTGATACGGAGAAGGATTATCATCAAAAATACCTGTAATTATAATGCCTTCTTTCTTTAAAATTAATTGTATAATTCTAGAGTGCCCACCAGCTCCATATAGCCTTACTTTACTATAGTCTTTCATTATAAGAAAGGTTTACAGGATAAAGATAAAATCATCATTTTTGTCGTAGTTCATTAATAACTCTTCTAATTTTCAAAAGTATCTATTAATCTTTCTTGTTTATATGATAATTGTCATATTAAGTTATGATTGCATTCGTGATTTTTGACAGATATATCAAAAAATGAAAATATTATAACAGATTATTGTTGTAATAGATTAATACATAATAGTTATTCATTAACTATTTATTAGAAACCTTAATTTTTTATAATGAAATTACATTCATTTCATATTCCTGTAATGGGTATAGGCTTTACTATTGATACTCCATTAAAAGTTTCTTATCTAGGTATAGATTCTGTTATTTCTTTGGTAGATGATATTCTATTAGAAAAAATAAGAAAAATGTATTGCGATACGTTTGAGATACCTTATAACGAAATTTCAGAAAGTATAGAAGATTTTAGAGCAAAAAGGATTACTTCATATCTTAATTTGATCCATAATCTAACAGAAAATAAATTTAATCAACTTAAAAATATTACAAACGAATACAGTAATGAACTAAAAGAATATTTTAATATTTTACCAGATACTTCAGATCTAAAACAACGATTTAAAAATATAACATCAAACGATTTTAATCTTAAAGGAGTTAGAGATTTTATAGATACAAATTTATCTATGGGGAGTATTGATGTTAATATCATGACTAAAGTAGATAAAGAAAACTATCGAAAAAAAGAGAAATTACCTACAGAATATAATGATGCTCATGCTGCACTTAGAGGGTATGCTAATAGTGATTTATCCTCCTCTGTAATACTTTCTGCGGGGATGAATCCTAGGTTATATAGTTATATAGAAGAATTTAAAGATTTTTACCCAAACGAGAATGGAGAAATTAAAAAGAAAATAGTTTTAAAGGTAAGTGATTATAGATCGGCTTTGATACAAGGTAAATTTTTGGCTAAAAAAGGATTATGGGTATCAGAATATAGAATTGAATCTGGACTTAACTGTGGGGGACATGCATTTGCAACAGATGGATATCTTATGGGGCCAATATTGGCTCAGTTTAGAGATAAGCGAGAAGAATTAACTACCGAGCTACAAGGGATCATGATACAAGCGTTGTCTCATAAAAAATGTTGTATCCCCAAATCTCCTTTACAAATTAAGATTACTGCGCAAGGAGGAGTTGGAACAGCAGAGGAACATCAATTTTTGCTAGAGCACTATAAGGTAGATTCTGTAGGATGGGGAAGCCCGTTCCTTTTAGTGCCAGAAGCAACAACAGTAGACAATGGTACCTTAGATAAATTAATAAATGCTAAAGAAAAAGATTTATATTTAAGTAATATATCTCCTTTGGGAGTACCATTTAATAGCCTTAAAGGAAATACCAAGGATAAAGAAAAGCTAGCTTTGATTAATAAAAACAGACCAGGTAGTTCCTGTCCTAAAAAATATGTAGCATTAAATAAGGAATTTACAGAAAAGGCAATTTGTACAGCATCAAGACAATACCAGCATATAAAAATTAAAGAATTAGATAATAAACAACTTTCTGAACAAGAGTATCAAAAACAGTATAATAAAATTGTTGAAAAATCATGTGCTTGCGTTGGATTGGGGACTTCTGCGCTACTAAAATATAATCTGGATACAAAAACGGAAGGAGAAGGGGTGTCTGTATGTCCTGGGCCGAACATGGCATATTTCTCTAAAATTATGAGCTTAAAACAAATTACAAGTCATATTTATGGTAATTCTAACGAGGTTGAAAGGATAGATCGGCCAAATATGTTTATAAAAGAGCTTACTATTTATATGGATTATTTAAGAAATAAGCTCGAAGAAGCAAAGGATTCTGTAGATGAAAAACAAAAAAAACATCTATTGGTATTTGTGAAAAATTTAAAAGAAGGAATTTCTTACTACGAAAACATGTTTAACTCTTTAAAGATAGATTTTAAAACTACTAAAACACAAATATTATTTGATTTAGTTAAAAGTAAAGATAGTATAAACCAAATACACTTAGAGATAGAATCTCTACATTAGGATTCTTTGTGATATTGATAGAGTTGGAGGAATGTAATAATTAATTTATAAAATGATATATAAAAGAAGAAGCCCATCTGCAAATGGGCTTCTAAATTAATATTTACTCTATTTATTTTGGGCTAACTCTATATCCTTTTACAGATAAAAATCTTAAAAGAGAACTTGTTTTTAATTAGTTGCCTAATCCTCTGTCGTTCTCATTATATAAATCAATAATTTTTTCTTGATCAATGGTAGGAGTACCATCAGGAGTGTTTTCTGTTGTATTCTCTGTTGTGAAATCACTTTCTTCAAAAGACTCTGCTTCGCATGAAAATAATATAGTAACAATTACAAGTAGAAATGGCAGTTTTTTAATCATCGTATTCAATTTTTATTTTTGGTAAATCAATTTTTATTTTGCTTGTTTAAATCGGGTGCAAATGTATTTAAAAAAATGAAATAAAAACATAGAGATACGATTGCAAAAGTCTGAAAACTAGGTGTTTTTGTGTTTTTGAATTAAGAAGTTTTCAATAGTAATAAGGGCAAGGTTTTGGATAATTCAATCTTATGTAAAAACAACAATGTTTTTAATATATTTTGAGAGATTTTGTTGAGAAATAATGAAAAATGAAATTACTCTAAAAAAGCTAAACAATTAACGTTTTGTTAATATTGGAGGGATTTATAATGATTTTATTATGTTTTTGATGTCATTTTGTATTTTTTATTGATAATTATTTAATATTTAAAAGTATTTTGAAATTTGTTTTTAATCATTTTAAGGATTAAAAATAGATTTCATAATTCTATTGTATAATAATCCCCACACATTTGTATAAAATATATGGGTATTATAATAGAGTGTTTTGTTAAGATTTTGGTATAAGAAAATCTCTGTCTTTCATTAGTGCTTCAATCTTGGCATCACATCCTCTAAATTTTCGATAATTTATTTGTCTGTTTTTAAAAAATAAGAAGCAATTTTTCTTAGGATTTCTTATAGATTATATTCTAGTGTTTTTATCATTAATTATTTCATAATCCATATATCTTCTAAATATACCGTAGCGATATTATCAGTTAATAAAAGACTCATATCAGTATTATAATTAAAGTTTTTGACCCAAGGATAATTATTTGATGCCCAACCATTATTTACAGAGAAATTAATTTCTCTATTATTGTTATCTGCGCCATCCAAATCAACCAAAATACCTCCAGACATTGCTCTTTCAATTACAGTACCCATCTGAAAATTTTCTGAAGAAAAAATAAGAGCTACTTTATTAACTGGAGTAAACACTCTAGCAGCCCCATTTCCAAAAAGATAAAATGCACATACTATATTTTCTTTACCATTAGATTGTAGCGCAGTTTGAGTAAAACCAACTGTGTATTCGATGTTAGAATTATTTCTAAAAGCAATTAAATCACCAAATCCTTGAGAAGAACTACTCAGGTTTCCATATTTATCAATATCGATTATATAGCCTAATTCTGTTCTTAGACTATTACCAATAAAAATTTCTTCACCATTTTCGATTTTGCTTACAGAATTATATGCCTTAAACTCATCTATCCAATCCACTACAATTTGGGTTGACAATTGAGATGTATCTAATTTATACCAAATTGGGAAGCCGCCTACACCATTTGAGGCAATCGCTTTAAAACAATATAATACATATTTACCTTTTATCAATGTATCTACATCATCTGGAGAAATATGGATAGTTATTGTATAGTTAGGCATACCGTTTTGAAAAACATAAAATAGATTAGGTAAGTTGAATTCATTAATGATGAATATAGTCTAAGTGTTTATAATCAGAGATTAACCTTCCTATGAAACATAAAATCATAGGAAGGTTAATTTTATTTACTAATCTTTTTCTTATGCTTTTTCTAATAGGCTATGTTCACTTTCCAGCTTTCTATCATTACTGTTGGATGGTGATTGAATTAACAAACTACTCATGCTAGTGAAGGCATTGAAATTATTAAGCCAAGTAGCTCCTTCTGCACTCCAGCCAGTATCTAAGCCAAAATCAACGATTCGAGAGTTTCCTGGTGCACCTGTAAGGTTAATTAAAGCCCCAGAAGACATAGCTCTTGTTATTACGGTGGCTGTTTCTATTACACTTGTAGAAAAAATAAGAGCAATTGTTGTAATTGGTGTAATTGCCCTTGCTGCCCCATTACCTAGAATAGGAAATGCACACAAAATATTAGTTTCATTATCTACTTTTTGACTAACACCAACAGTAAACTGTTGAGTCGCCATATTTAAAAAAGATATTGCTCCCTGAGGACCATTATTAGTAGAGCTTAAATTACCAGCTGCATTAATAGTAATTAAATCATTCAAGTTTGTATCTATAGTGTTACTTGCTGTAATAGTTACATTATCTGATACTTGTGATGTAGAATTATACCCTTGAAATTCTTCTTCCCAAGTGATTACCGTGTTGGTTAATAATTTATTCTGATCTAATTTAAACCAAACCGTAGGTTCCCCAGAACCAGATGCCTCTACCGATTTAAAACCATATAGTGAATATCCCTGATCTTTTAGAGCTTGTACTGTCTCTGGAGTCATTTTTACTGTTGTACTGAATTTAGTTGCCATAATTTTATTTTTTTTGATTATTAAAATATCATAGAACTGTTTGTTTACAGTCTATAAACAATTTTTGAAAACCGCTAGACTCTCCAGTGATTTTTTGTGTAATCTTTTTATCTTTTAATTACATTTATCATACATCTAAGACGATAAAATTAACATCATGTCTCTTGATTAAATGATCATTTTTATTGCCCCCAATATATCTATTGAGTTCCCTAAAACTTAGCATTTATTAATCTTATGCTATTTTTTTAGTAATCAAAACTCTTGAAAATTCAAACATGATTGTATCTTTTATTAAATTTTGGAATTGTTTATCCCATGTACATCTGTTGAATTTTTAATAAGTTAAAATTCTGAATCGTAATCAAAAGTGATAGTAGCTACTCAACCAAATATTTAGTTTTAATTACTACATAAATTTATGAAGAAAAATCTTAAAAAATATTTCATTGTATTGCACTAGTAAAACCACAGAAGTAAAACGTAAACACCTTATTTTTAAGGATGTATAAAGGTAAAGAGAGAGTGGAGGTCTTGTTTAAATGTAATCAAAATCAATACGATTTCATCTTAGAGTACATTGTCATAAATTAGAATTTTATACCATTTCTGATTTGAATTTACTGTAATATTTTTTATCTTTAGGTATGCCA
>CAYGUC010000025.1:0-22982 GCA_964353005.1 uncultured Flavobacteriaceae bacterium
ATCACTCGCTTTTTTACGAGTACTGTTCATATCCACAATAGGTAATGGATAATCTTCTCCTAAAACAATATTATTAAACTTTTGATCTAGATATGTCATTTTATATGGCTCGTGTATAAACTCTACAGGTATATTTCGTAGTTCAGGCACCCATTTTTTAATAAATACTCCTTCAGGATCGTGTTCGATACTATTTTTAATAGGGTTATAAATCCTTAACATGTTAATTCCAGTTTCTCCTGCCTGCATTTGTAATTGTGGAAAATGTATACCTGGTTCAAAATCTAAAAACATACTAGATAAATATGCGCTTGCTGCCTGCCAAGGTTGCCATAAATTATGAGTAAAGAAAGAGACTACCATGGCACGCATTCTGAAATTAACATATCCTGTTTCCTTTAAACAACGCATACAGGCATCTACTAGAGGATATCCTGTTTTTCCTTCTTTCCATGCCGTTTGATAGGATTCCGAAATATTCTTTTTAAGCCTATGATATCCTTTATTAATACTTTCAAACTCCATAACATCTTCCATCTCAAATTTTTGAACAAAGTGTATTTGCCAGTGAAGTCTGGAAATAAAAGCATCAATTTGTTTTTTATTTCCAGATAGTTTTCTAAATCCTATAGCATATTGCCATACTTGTCTGATAGAAATATTGCCCCAAGCAATATATGGAGACAGACGACTGCAACCTTTACGAGCCAGCTCTGGTTTTGAAATATGAAAGCTATAATTTTTGTATCTACCTTGATGAAAAAAAGATTCTAAATACTTTACCGCAGTTGTACTACCTCCTTTTTGAAAACTATCGTCTTTTAAAGTTGTTAAATCCTCTACCTTAAAAACACGCTCTATATCATTAATTGACTCTAATGAAATAAAGTGGTTTTCTTTTGGTTGAAATTCAAAAAGTGGATTAGTCATATATTGCTCACAATCTTCTTGCCAGCTACTTCTGTTTTTCAACCCACGAAGGATACCATTATTGCCATTTTCTATCCAGTTAATCAGATTATTTTTACAAAAATTTCTAAAAGATTTATCCCTGTCATAAGTAATTTTGATACCAGTTTCTTGATGCGAAAAAACAGTATCAATTTTCCAAAACTGTTGTAATATCCCAAATGTTTTTAATACCTCTGAGGATACCGCCAAAACTTTTGTGTTAAAAGAAATAAGTTCTTTATTTATATCTTCTAAAGACTGTTTTATAAAATTCCAATGGCGCTCACTATAATGTGGATCGTTTTTTAAAGAAGTCTCAAAAACATATAATAAGAGCACTGGTTTTCCTGATGCTAAAGCGTTATGTATAGCCTCATTGTCTTGCAACCTTAAATCGCGTTTAAACCAGACAATACTTATATGTTTATTTTTATTAATAATCATTAGGGTTTTCCATAATGGTCTTTGCTCTATATTTTAGGGCTTCCAACTTTTCTTTATCCATTTTATCCAGCAAACTTATCATCATACTCATTCGTTGATTATTTTTGAAATACTCTCGTTTTTCATCTAGAAAATTCCAATACAATGCATTAAAAGGACAAGCATCTTCTTCTGTCTTTTTAGAAACTTTATAATGACAACCTTTACAATATGTACTCATTTTATTAATATAACTTCCGCTAGAGACATAAGGTTTGGTTGCTACAATACCTCCATCTGCAAATTGACTCATCCCACGAGTATTGGTTATCTCTACCCACTCGATAGCATCTATATAAACGCCAAGATACCATTGATCTACCTGATCTGGATGCGTTTGTGTTAATAACGCATAATTACCTGTAATCATTAATCGTTGAATATGGTGTGCATAAGCATCCTCTAAGCTTTGTTTGATAGAACTATGCATACAATTCATCTTGGTATTTGCTGTCCAATAAAAATCTGGCAAAGGATTATGATTATTTAAATGATTTAGCTTTTTATACTCCGGCATTTTCATCCAGTAAATTCCACGCATATATTCGCGCCATCCTAAAATCTGACGAACAAAACCTTCTGTCTGTGAAATATGAACTTGATCTTGATTTTCTTGCCAATGCGTAATTACTGTCTCTATTACTTCCATAGGATGTAACAACTTACTATTCATAGCAAAAGAGAGCCTACTGTGAAAAAAATACTTTTCATCTGGATGCATTGCATCTTGATAATCGCCAAAATGTATTAATAAATGTTTACAAAAATAATCAAGAGCAGCAAGACTGTCTTTTCTAGATGTTGGCCAATTGAAATTATCTGGATCAATATTTCCAACAGTTGTTACTTTACAATCTTTAATGAGCTGTATGATTTCTGTAACATCTCTGTTAAACTTTTTTTCATCAGGAACAGAAGGGGTTCCTAACCACTTTTTTCGATTACTTTGATCAAAATTCCATTTTCCGCCTTCGGGATCTGTTTTAGTAATCATCATAATATCATATCTTTTTCGCATATAGCGATAAAAATATTCCATCGTGTATTGTTTTTTTCCTTTAAAGAAATTCCTCAGATCTGTTCTTGAGGTTAGAAAATGTTCTGTTTCAAAAGCTTCTGTTTCTATCTCTAGCGTTTTGCAAAAAGCTTTCAACTGTTGATCTAAACGATACTCATCGGGTAATTGATATTCAAATTTAGTAATCTTCTTGTCCTTAATTAGTTTTTTTAAATTTAAGACCAAATCTTGCTCATTATCTTTATGATTTAGTTCAAAATAAGTAACACTATATTGCTTTTCCTGTAGCCATTTGGCAAAATTGCGCATACTCTGAAAGAAAGCTACTATCTTTTGGATATGATGTGTTGCATAGTCTGTTTCCTGACGCATTTCTGCCATGAAATAATGGATACCCTCTTTATCATGAGAATACCAAGTATGCTTATGATTAAGTTGATCTCCAAGAACAAGTCGTAGTATCATAAATTAGAATAATTTAGTTTGAAGCCATAGATTCTGAAATTTTCTCTCAGGATCATATTGCTCTGCCTGTGATTTGATATTAAATTTTCGATCTCGAGGATCATTACCAACCCCTGCTAAGTATTGCCAATTACCATAATTACTGTGCGCATCATAATCGATTAAAAGAGATTCGAAATACGCGGCTCCGATTCTCCAGTCTAATTCTAGTTCTTTAGAAAAATAAGATGCTACATTTTGTCTTCCTCGATTGCTCATCCAACCTGTTTTTTTAAGCTCAATCATATTAGCATTCACAAAAGGCTCAGAAGTTTCTCCATTTATCCACCTATCTACCTCTTCTCGATCAGTTTTCCATTCATATTCTCTTTGAAGAATCCCTTCCTTTTTAAAAATTTCATTTTTATGTTTTAAAGAATTATATTTAAAAAAATCACGCCAAATCAACTCAAAAATCAACCAATATGTTGAATCATTCTTGCCTATCTCTTGCTCGTATTTTTTGACTTCATAATATATTGTTCGAGCAGAAATACAACCATTAGCCAACCATGCAGAAAGTTTTGAACTGTAATTTTTACCAATAAGTTCATTTCTGGTTTTCTTGTAGTATGAAAGTTTTTTTGTTTCCCAAAAGTATTCCTCAATTCTATGCAGCGCCTGATTTTCTCCTCCTTTGAAAGGAAAGGCTGTATTAGAATTTATAGTGAATTCTGGTAGATCTAAATCAATAGGTAAAGGAATTTTTGTAGAATTTTTTATCGTATTCTGAAGAGGTAAAGGTACTACCGATGTTAGTGGTCTTACAGAAAAGAAATTTTCATATTTTTTTCTAAAATCAGTAAATACAATAGGAATCTGATGGTTTTGAAAAGGAATATCATCTGGATGAAATAAGAACTGATCATAGGTTTCTACCCATTTTATAGTATAATGATCTGTTGCTTTTTTAACCGCTTTTAACACATTACATTCTTCTTGTATCCATTCTTTCTGCAAATAAATCTTTGAAATATTTTTACCTTCTAAAAATTGAGGCATTACATCTTCTGGATACTGGCGAAAAACAAATAAAGAGATATTGAGTTTTTCGAGATTTTCTTTAAGTTCTGTAATAGATTCTAACAAAAAAATTATTCTATATTTTTCTGTTTTTTTAAAACCGTAACTATTAAATTCATAATGCCTGGGGTCAAAAAAATAAACAGCTATCACTTTTTGATTGTCGGATACAGCATTATAAAGAGATGTATTATCCCTTACTCGCAAATCATTTCTAAACCAAACCAAACCTGTACTCATTAGCATCTATTTTTATTTCTTCGACATTTTTCACTACAATACTGAACATCTTCCCAATTCTTCTTCCATTTTTTGCGCCAGACAAATGGTCGTTCACATACTTTACAGACTTTTACAGGTAAGTTTACTTTTTTCACAAATATGATGGATTCAAAAGATAATTGGCCAGACTAAGACCAAAAATTATAGTCCATAAAATTGTTCGCAGCCAATTACGACTTACCAATTTATCCAATATCTTATCCTCTATAAAATTAGATGAAATTTTATGGTGTAGTGGCACAAACTGTAAAAAAGTAGATAACCAAACCATTAGTATTAACACTAAATCAAAAACATTAAACATTGTTAAATTCTGAACACTTTGTAATACAGAAAGGATTAACTGTACTACCATTAGTGGCATTACAATATATCCTATTCGTAGCGTGTATTTTTTGTGCCAACGCAATAAATCATTATTCGGGTAATAAGAAAAGCTTGGGTAAACCACGAGTTGTATTATCCAAATAAGTACCAATAACCCAAAATCAAAAAGTAACTTTACTATCCCTACAGCCATTTAATATTTTTATTTATTCTGTAATACTTTGTTTTGTTGTTTTTAAGCTCATTAGATTTAGTATGGCTAGATGATTAGACTATCGTTATCTACTTATTCCATATTTCTGAAATTTAAGTTTTTACCTAATATTTCATTTATGGTACTCTATTTTTTTATCATCTATCTAAAAAAAAATATTTTACCTTTTTATATCTTAAAAGATACAATTCCGCAGTCCATTTCAAAAACCTGACCCGAAATAGAAGTAGTTTTGTTTGACAGTAAAAACTCAGCCATATCGGCCACTTCTTGGGGGTTAAGAAACTTTTTTAAAGGATGTCTATCTTTAATGTTTTCTATCATTTTATCGTTCCTTAATAGTTTAGAAGCTAATTCGGTATCTGTTACTGTTGGTGCAATGGCGTTTATTCGTATCGTCGGAGCTAATTCTGCACCCAATGATTTTACCAACCCTTCAATAGCTGATTTTGACGCTGCAATACTACAATGAAAAGGCATCCCCAGTTTTGATGCAACTGTGCTAAACAATACTATAGATGGTTCATTCCCTTTTTTCAATGCATTTAAATACTTTTTAATTGTTTTTACGGCACCCATAACATTGATTTCAAAGTCTTCTCTAAAATCTTCTAAACTCAACCTTGAAATTGGTTTTAGATTAATACTACCAGGACAATATACCATACTGTCTATATGATCAATTTCTGGTAATTCATCCTTTAGTATGTCACAAGAATGATGTGTTAAATTTTGATGTTCAAAAGAAGGAGGGGTTCTACTAATATTAATTACTTTATTTTTTTGTACTAAATTATTTATGATCGAACTCCCTATACCTTTACTTCCACCTACTATTACAACAGTTCTCATTTTTATATTTTAATTTTAAGAGGGTTTAATTATTTTAAATAGTTATGTAATTCAACAATTTTGTCTGGAGTATTAAACGCCCCTCCATAATAACAGGTGACTGTTGCCGAAGTATCATCTTGAATTCCTCTAGAGGATACGCATAAATGTTTAGCATCTATAATAACTGCAACATCTTCTGTCTGCAAGACTTGTTTTAATTCTGCCGCAATTTGATTTGTTAATCGCTCCTGTACTTGGGGTCGTTTTGCAAAATATTGTACCAATCTATTAAGTTTTGATAATCCAATCACTTTGCCTGACGAAATGTAAGCTACATGTGCTTTACCTATTATGGGCACAAAATGATGCTCGCAATTAGAATAAAAAGTAATATTCTTTTCTACCAACATTTGTTGATATTTATATTTGTTCTCAAACAATGCAATTTTTGGTTTGTTCTTAGGGTTTAATCCTGAGAAAATTTCATCTACATACATTTTAGCCACTCTTTTAGGAGTTCCGCTAAGAGAGTCATCCGATAAATCTAAACCTAAAACGTCCATGATTTCTGTAAATAAATGAGTAATGCGCTGCTTTTTATCAATGTCCGACATTTCAAAAGCATTTTTTTTGATTGGAGTTTCTAATCCTGTACAAACATGATGATCTCCTATTTCATCTACAGAAAAATCGTTTAAATTATGATCATTAGGTTGCAATAAAGTTTCCATTTCTAATTTCATGTGTTCTCTTTTAAGAAGTTTAGTATATAAAAATTACCTCTTTTAAATACTGATTCAACAGATAGAAGTTTTCAAAAAAGATTAATTTAAAAAAACTAATTCTAACAAAACTTCTGATCCAAATTTACAAAAATGTTTAATCATTAATCATATAAGTTAAACAAAAATTAACATAATGCTATAAATATTATTGATTGAAGCGTTGTATATTTGATTAAAGAAAATTATCTAAGATTTTTTTTGTATTTCTTATTTATGAATTATTCATTTTTATTTTATTGTTTTTTTATGTCTATAAATAACTCATTACTAATTTTCAATTTTAATAAAGACTGTGATAGCAGCAACTGGAATGTAGTAGATGATAGGGTAATGGGAGGACGTTCTGGCGGTAGTTTTTATGTTGACAAAGAAGGCAATGGAGTATTTGAAGGGTTCGTATCTCTACAAAACAACGGGGGTTTTTCTTCCGTAAAATATAGCTTTAAAACAAAAAAAACAGAGGATTATCATAAAATTATAATTCGATTACGAGGTGATGGGAAACGATACCAGATAAGGATTAAATCCAATAAAGATGACCAGCACTCTTACATCAAGTATATAAATACAACAGAGGATTGGCAATTGATTGAGATTTCGTTAAACGAAATGTATCCCACCTTTAGAGGCAGAAAACTGGATTTGCCTAATTATCCTCGAAAAACTCTTGAAGAGGTAGCTTTTCTTATTGGTAATAAAGTGGCTGAAAATTTTAGGCTAGAAATTGATAGCATCGTACTACGGTAGTTGTTATTATTTCTGAAAAAAAACATCTAAAAGATATTAAAAAAAATCATGCCAGACACATGAAAAAAGAAGATTATAAAATTTATATTATTGGTGCTGGAGTAAGTGGTTTAGTTGCTGCACAAGTACTAGAAAAACATGGGTATTCACCAATAATCATAGAAGCAACCGAACGTGCTGGAGGTCGTGTAAAAACAGATATCCTTAATGGATATCAATTAGATCATGGTTTTCAAGTTTTACTAACAGCCTATCCTGCAGCACAAAAATATTTAGATTTTGAAGAACTATCCTTGCAGAAGTTCTTACCTGGAGCAAGTGTTTTTAAAAAAAGAGTTATAAAAACTGTAGGAGATCCTATTCGTGATTTTTCTCTTTTAATTCCTACACTTTTGTCAAATTTAGGCAGCATTTCAGATAAAATAAAAATTCTGAAACTTAATTCGATGTTAAAGAAAAAATCGATTACTGCTATTTTTGAAGAGCAAGAAACTAGTACATTACTTTATCTTAAACATTATGGATTTTCTGATGAAATGATAAATGATTTTTTCAAACCCTTTTTTAGTGGTATCTTTTTAGAACCAAATCTAGAGACATCCAGCAGGATGTTTGAGTTTGTTTATAAAATGTTTGGAGAAGGCTCTGCTGCATTGCCAAAAGATGGTATTGCTGGTATTATAACTCAATTAGTTTCAAAGCTAGAAAAAACAAGTTTCTTGTATAACTCGCCTGTTAAACAAGTAATGGATGGCAATATTGTTTTAAAAAATGGAGAAGAAATAAAAAGTGATTTTACACTAATTGCAACAGAACCAAATCAACTAGTCGCAAATTTAAGGAATCAAGATGTGGATTGGAAAGGCTGCGATACTTTGTATTTTGAAGTAAATAATAGAATTATTGAAAAACCGTTAATTGGACTTATTTCGGATGAAAAAGCTTTGATAAATAATATTTTTTATCACACAAGTTTAAAGACTTCATCACTTTCAAAAAAAGAACTGTTATCCGTTACCGTAGTTAAGGATCATACGTTTAATAATAAAGAATTAAAACAAATGGTACTCGAAGATCTAGATCAATATTGTGGGATTACCGACTGTAAGTTCATTAAACATTATCACATTAAAAAAGCGCTACCACGGCTAAAAAACATTCAAACTGAAATATCGCCAACAGAAACCAAATTAACCAATAATATATTTTTGGCAGGAGATCAGTTACTTAATAGCTCCTTAAATGCTGCTATGATTTCTGGAGAACGAGCAGCTTTAGGTATCCTTAAAACGCTAGAAGAAGGTATACTAAGCTAGCAATATATTTTTTTCTTAACAAACTAATATTTCACTCCTAAACATGATATATTCAAAGAATATAATTTCTAATTTTCATGTAATACTTTAAAGAATAGCTAGATGGAATCTACATGAGGAAATCGTACATCATAATCTACTTTTAGTTGTGTCAATTTATCAAAGAAAGAAGTGTTTTCTTTAAAAGTTCTGTTGTTCTTAAAACTAATAAATCTACCCTGTGCATGAATACTAACAACTTCGGTTTTATATAAGTAAAACTGGTAATAAGGCACCACCCAAACATAATTCTTCAACCCTTTGTTTATAGCTATCAAAATTCCATTAGGCCTTAATTCTATACTACCGTAGTTTATATCAGAAACCGTGTTTAGGTATGGTTTTAAATTGGGACTAACTTCACCTATAATCATACGTTTTGAGCCTATACCATTTAATTTTAAACGTTGTAATAAAGAAAAAGGTTTGCCTATCAAATCATTTATTATTTTTTTATTACCCTTGCTTGTGTATGTAGTTTCTAAAATCATTTCTCAAAATATTATTCTTAAAGGAATTAATTTACGATCACATTCATTATCTAAACACTAAGCTTACCCTTTAGTCTTTTTTCTATTTTTTGTTTCTTTATGGTTAAAAGCTTCATAATATCCATAAGTTTTGAATCCTTAGTATCCTTATAAACTTCGTTTAATGCTAAAATGAGTGATTTTGCTTCTCTTGAAGCTTCTACTCGATCACTCGTACTCATGTTGCTCATTTTCATACCTTCAAACTCTAAAGCTCTTTTAACTAATTGCATATCTTCTTTTTTATTTAAAGATACAAATTGTTTAATAATAACAAAAAAACTTTAAACAAAATTAACTATTGTAAAGAATTCAGTTAACAGATTTTAGATCTAATAATAATTAATCAAACTCGCTTGATGTAGTAAAGCTTCGTAATGAAGTTTGAAGATAGCATAAATACAGTCGTTTTTTTGATTTTTTAGCATGGTATTGCTATGGTTAAATTAAAAAACAAAATACATATAGCTCATTAACAATTTGTTATAATAAAAAATTATTCAAAAATTTTATAAGCCTGAAGTTTTAGACTAGTTTAAATTTAATTACAAACGTCAGTTCGATCTAAAAATTTGGTTTAAAAAGTCGTCAAATTGAGTGGTTTTTTATAAGGTAACGAAGAAAAATTGTACTGAAATTAGTCTTTTGGTTGAAAATTTAGTTGTCTTCGATACAATTTTCTATCGAAAACCACTCTGACTGACGTAAATTTTCTTACACCAAAATTCAGTTTGCAATTATTAAATAAAACCAGCTACTAAAAGAGTAAAAGGGTATACCGGCTTAACAGTATTAATTAATATAGAAGATACGCTAAAACTAAAAAGAATGTTATTATTTATTATTATTTAAAAGAAGATATAATATAACAAACATTCATAGTGGTCCAGAATTACTAAAAGTAGAAGTCAAAATAGGCAAAGTCTATGTGTACTTTATTACATATTTACCAACAGAACTACTATGAATGTTTGTTATTCTTGTCTTTTATAACGCGCTGTTAGTGCTCATCACTTCCCAGTAAGACATTTCAGAAAAATCAGAACATTTTCTTTTCTTATTTTGTACTTTCCAATAGTTAATTTCTTTTCTTATGATTTTTGAGTCTTTATTTTCTCCGGATATTCCGTTTTTTTGAGGCATGCTTTTTTTTACTTTTATTTATATTATAAATTATGAATGTACTTAGTATTAAATTTTGATATTCCGTGAATAAGAGCTTTAGATTGGATGAATAATTGCATTAATGTTGTGAAGATCTATTAATTTCTGAGTAAATGTTTTATGACCTTTTGGAGCAAGTAAATGCAACTTACCTCGTTTCATCGAAGCCATAAAACTTAATACTTTCCACTTAACTACTAGTTTTTTTGGATCTTCTTCTTTTAAAGCAACTGATGTATAATGCTTAGCTCCCCCGTGTGTAGTAAAAGATAAATCTGCTTGGATTGTTTCTTTAGTAGCTTTACTTGTGAACACTTTTGGATCCTTATACCCTTGATGAGTTGCTCTTAAGGAAACTATAGATTTTTTTTGTGCCCATATAATTGCTTTTTCTAAATACTTATCCTTATTCATCTATCTGTTTTAATGAAACAATACTATAACACCCCTTTTTTAAAGGACTTATGCAAATATACAAAATAAATAGTTCCTATACAAACTATTTGGATTTAGCAAAAATTCAAGGTCTTACTTTTTGCTTTAGAGGTACCTATAGATGGTTCTTTTATGAAGAAGAAGAAGAAGAAAAATATTATTCTTCTTCTGAAGGACTGCTCATTTCCTTTATTGTAAGTAAAGGAGACGCATCTATATCTTCTACATCCATTATAGCAGTTAATAATTCTATGTTTTTATCCAACTCATCGATCTGTACTGGAGTGAGTTTTTTTAGTTTTTGGGATACTTTTTCTTGAAGTGTAGTAGGAGATTTTTGAATTAGTACCGCACCTTTTGCTGTAAGCGTTATATAGATAGCTCGTTTATCATTTGGTTTAGGCAATCGAGCAACAAGACCTTTACTTTCTAGTCTAGAAATAATACCTGAAACAGTACTTGCATTTAGATTAATATATGCTTTAATATCTTTCGCAAAAGCTTTATAATCCTCTTGATCAGATAAGTATTGAAGTACCAAAAGCTGTGGTATACTAACTCCTAATTCTTTTTCAATTTTTTTACTCTCCAAATTAATAGAACGAATAATTTTGCGCAGTTTTACTAAAATTTCTATGTATTTCAAAACGTATTTTCTTTAATAAAATTCAATATAATACTATTATAAATACGAATCCTAAAGAATTAAAAAAGATTCCTATTTAGCTTCCCAATCTTTTTTAAAAAGTAAAAAGTAAAATTGAAGCCCAACTTCACTAAAAATAATTATAGCCGATTAACCTATTCTTTTTCAATTCTAAATTTATATCCAAAAAAGACTTGTTAATAAGAACAGGCACCTAAAAAATATATTGTTTTCGAGAGAAATCTCAGGGAGTTACACCCGCAATAAGGGATTAAAAATCATAAAACTAATTCATGAATATTTTTTATTTTTATAATTATTATTTTTTAATCAACTGCCAAATAGTATTATCCTGCTTTTTAAAATGAATTGCTACACAACTTAAAAACAGTTAACAAAAGTTTTTTTTGTAATTTTTCTTATTAATATTTGACATTAAAAAAGGAGTGTTTAAAATTTAAACACTCCCAATTTTTGTTATTTAAAAATACACATTAATTTTCATTTGGCGGAAGACTATCATAATCTTGATTGTCACTAGGTCCAAACAATCTTTTACATCCATTTCTTAAACTACATCTTAATCCGATAGATAAAAAACCACCATTAATTGCGGATTCTTGATCTCTTGTAAGAGTTTTAACTTTTAAATTTTTTAATTCCAATTTTTTCATTTTTTCATTTTATTTAAATGGTTTACAAAATATTCACCTCAACCCTAACTACTAAAAATAAAGCAAATTAAGAGTCAAAATAAATTTCTTATCCTCTAAATAGAGTTTGTTTTTTTATTTCTTTTTGAGTAAACTTAACTTGGTTAAAATAAGATTTTGCTAAATAATAAGATTTGAATTCATTTAATCTTTGTTTTTCATTAAAAACCCTATTTAAACTCATGTGAATCAAATCCATAACATAGTTATCTTTAATTAATTCACTGTTACATAATGTGTTTTTTATTTCTGTTTCGATTTCTATATTTTCAAGAAAATTGCTTGATTTTAAATCATCTATATCTCCCCTTATTTCGGTGTAAATTTTGTTTAGTGATTTTCTTAATTTAGAGTCCAGATTAAATCTACTGGAGAAAGCTTCTATGTTTTTTTCGCAAAACGAAATCATTTCTTCTATAGTAAAATCAAAAAACCTTAAATAATATTCTATTTTCAAAATCGAAAACATATAAATATCGTTCTGCTTTAATTCATTATTTAAAACAGTAAGAACTGTATGCTTACTATCTAAGCTAAATATATGTTCTGTTACACCCATTAATTTTTCGCCCCCAAACCTGTACATTTCTTGTTCATAAGGCAAAACATGATAATTTCGGATTATATTTTCCTGTTTTAAATTATCGATTTTCGAAAAAATGTCTTCTATAACAGGAGCTGATTCTGTTTTAAATCTAACTCTTAAATGAGTTTCTGGATGGTCATACCTTACAAAAAAGAATTGATTTAAAGAATTTTCAATAACTATAGTATGGTATATACTATTGATTAAATCGTTCTCTGCATAGGGGTTACAATACAAATCAAAATACAACCAATCACTTAAAATTGGTGCTTTATGTGCTACTGTAATATCTTCTTTTATAATTTTTAAATCTGATCTGTCTGTCTCAAAATCTGTGTTTTTTATACTAGCAATGATTTCGTGGGGATAGTGATTTAATTTATTATGCACTTCTGGAATAAAAGATTCATACAAACATTCACACACATAAATTGGGGTTACTTTTTTAATTTTTTTAAATAAAATATGTAAGTGATCCTCGTTCTCTGTATTAATGGTTATATCTCCTTTATCCTCTATAAATGAAATTTGCTTTGAAAACGAATATTCTTCTAATCGATTTAGTAAATAGGATTTAAATCCTTGGAAATCAAAATTGTCATCCGACAATAAAATCTGAGCGGGATATAGTAAAATATCGTCTTCTAAGTAAATCCTTGGAACAAAGGGCAAAAACATGTTCTTATAATAATTGAAATTGAAATTAACACTATGAATTTCTCTTTGTTGAGATTGCAAATCTGCCAAAAATCTATAAACATTTGATTCTGATAATGTTGTATTTACAGAAGACGTTATCCTTGGTATGATCTCTTTCTTATATTTTTCAGAGACCAGTATAAATCTTGTTCCGTTAAAACGAATAAAAATATCCGATAAAAAAATAGGATTAGAATCTTTATTATATATGGTATTAAGAGGGATATTATAGTCATAATATTGCTTGCTTGCAACCACATTGGTAGCTCTTGGTTTTGATATTATATTTACTTCTGCTATTAGTTGCTCTTTAAACATTTCTTTTTCATAATCTGCAATATCCTCACATATTCTATCTGAGACTTGATCAAATCTAGATAGCAAGTTTATAGCAGATGTCCCCCCCATGTATTTAAAATAAGTAATTTTTTTCTTTGTTTTTTTGCAAGTCAACAACTCAAAAACCACGCTAAAAGTAGATGGTAAATTTGACATATCTACTTGAGCATTATTGGTAACTGTTTTAGACAAACAAACTTTATCTTTATTAGACACCAACATTTTACTCAATATATCCGGGTGTAGTCTTACATCATTTTCTAAATTAGTAGAACTATATTGTAATCCAGAATACGGGTTAAAAACTTTACTTAAAGGAATAAACACATCTTTATAACTATGGTAAAATTTATTGCCAAATTTTAATAAGGATGTATTGATTGGGGTATATTTCTTATTATAGGTTACTGTAAAATTTATGAATTTTAATATCTTTTCCTGTAACGCTACTTCTAATTGCCCTATATCTTTTTCAAAAGCAGTTATAGAGTGAGAATATTTGTTACTACTTTCTTGTTTTAAGAGTAAATCATCTTGTTCTTTACTATAGGATTGAGAAAAGTTATCAAAATCTTCGATCGTTTTTATGCTATGCAAATTATTATTTACCAATTTTGAATGTAATCCTTCTACCTTAGATAGATTTCGGTATGGATAAAAAATCATTTCATTAATAATAACACCCGCTTCAATACTATCCAATAAAAAAGTATAAATCTCAGTTTTCTCAAACCCATCTTTTTCCAAATCTCTCACTACCTCAACAATTTGGGCACCGTTTTCGAACCTTTCTAAAACCCATTTAATATTCTCATCATAATCTATTTCTACATATTTTGTCTCAATATCTCCTGTGGTTTTTTTCTCGAACTTATAAAAACTTATCTTACTCTTACTTAAAAAATGGATCGATGGATTTGTGTAATAGACAAATTTTTTCCAATCCCTACTCATTGTAGCAGCTAGCTTTTCTGAAATCAATAAATTATCAAAATCTACCTTAAGAAGCAGTGTTTCTGATTTGGTAAGTATACGCTTATCACTCCATTTTAAAACACCAATACTAGTAAAAGTCCCAAAAGGAACAGGGTTAAGATGTGCTCTCGAAAAATAATTATCCAGCGATACTTTAATTTTTTCTGTTTTGCTTTTTTTGGCATCCTCATACAAACTTCTAGAAGAGGTTAATATAGATAATTGGAACAATTTATTTTCTTCAAAAAAATTATATACATCATTAGCATTACAACCATAGGATTCTACAGAAAAGGATACTACTCTTGATATTAATTCTTTAAAAAAATCCATCTATCTTGATTAAAGTTTCATTTATTATTATGTAAATAAATACACGAATAGCAAAACATCAATTTAAAAACCAACACCTCTAAATAAGTTTACTAAGTATAGTTCCTAAAATTATATTCTGTTACCCAAATAAATTCAAAATAATATCTATGTGCCTAAAAAATAAATTGCTTTATTTTGTAATTGATCGCCAAATAGTACGACTTTACTTACTATCAAAATTATTTTATAAGCAAATTGTTCTACAAACAAAAAGAAATAGCCATTCTTGTATTTGCCAATTCCTCTAAAGAAGAATTGAAGCATAAGCGTATAGCTAATGGAGAGCACTTATTTAACTATTTCAATTCAAAAACTATAGATAAAGTTCGTAAAACCAATCTCCCTTTTGCAGTATATTCTGAAAAAGAACAACACGGTAATACCTTTGGAGAACGTTTTGCCAACGCTATCGAAGATCTTTTTAACAAAGGGTATCAAAAAATTATCACTATAGGTAATGATAGCCCTAACTTAAAGGCTTCTCACCTTATTGATGCCTGCAATACCCTTTTAGAAAATGATGTAGTTATTGGCCCATCCACAGATGGTGGAATCTATCTAATGGGTTTTCATAAGCAAAATTTTGAAAAACAAGCGTTTTTAAAACTCCCTTGGCAAACTAAAAAACTAGCCAAAACAATTATTTCTACTACATCCTCTAAAGGACAAAAAATTGAGGTACAACAAAAACTTAGGGATATAGATGAGTTTCAGGACTTAAAAGATTTTTTTTATAATACAAAAAACCTGTCCCAAATATTAAAGAGTATACTTGTACGACTACTAACTAATTTTTCTAAAAAGATTAGAAATAAAAGTACTTTTATTTCTATCTATACCTTTAAGACTACCTTTAATAAAGGATCTCCCGTTTTGATATAATTTACTGTATCCAATTAAAAATAATTCTATCTAAATATATTTATGAAGCACTTTTTACTAGGGCTTACACTATTTATAGTGTCTTTTATTAATGCCCAAAATGTAGTTACAGGAACCGTAACTACAGCAATCGATGGTACCCCTTTACCATTTGTGAATATTGCAATAAAAAACACCAATCAAGGAACTACCTCTGATATTAATGGGGATTATTCTATATCAATAGATAATAAAAACACCTCTCTTGTTTTCTCTTCTTTAGGTTTTAAAACAGTTGAAGTACTTATAAATAACCAAAGTAGTATAGATATTAGTATGGAAGAGAGTTCTACAGGTCTGGACGAGGTTATTGTTACGGCACTTAACCAAAAACGAGATTCTAAAGAACTAGGATATGCGATACAAAAAATAAGCGAAAAAGATATCACCGAAGTAAAATCTGTAAATTTTTTAGATAACCTGGCAGGAAAACTAGCTGGAGTAACTATCACTCCCGGAGGAGCTACCGGGGTTGGGTCTTCTTCTAAAATTGTAATTAGAGGAGAACAATCATTTACAAACAACAACCCTTTATTTGTAGTAGATGGTACACCTATAAACAACAGCACTGTTTTTAATTTTACAAACGAAGCAGCAGCAGGATTTCAAGAGGTTGATTTTGGTAATGGTGCGATGGAGGTTAATCCCGATGATATCGAAACCGTTTCTGTATTAAAAGGTCCTAGCGCAGCAGCACTGTATGGTACAAGAGCTTCTAACGGGGTTATTATTATAAACACCAAAAACGGAGCTAATAGCAAAGGATTAGGAATAAGTAGTAACTCTAGTGTATTTATCGATAGTGCTTTTCAATTACCGCAATTTCAAAACCAATACGGACAAGGAAACTCTGGTCAGTTTGCTTATGTAAACGGGCTTGGCGCAGGAACCAACGATAATATCTCTTACAGTTGGGGTCCCAGATTAGACCAAGGAACTCTAATTGCCCAGTTTGATAGCCCCGTTACTTTACCAGATGGCACTGTTGTTCGTGGTGGAGATACCTCACTATACAGTGCATTGCCAATCACCCCTACTCCCTTTACCTCTAACCCTAATAATGTAAAAGATTTTTACAAAACGGGAATAACCACCATTAACTCTATAGCGTTATCTTCAAGCTTTGATCAAGGAAATTACCGCCTGTCCTTTACCGATCTAAGAAGCGAATCTATAATCCCCGGAGTAAATCTGGATAGAAAAACAGTAGCAGCACGATTAGGTTTCTTACCTACTCCAAAAACAAAAGTAACCAGTAGCATTAATTATGTAAATAGCACCAGTGATAACCGCCCATCTAATGGGTATGGATCAGAAAATGTAAACTATTCGTTAGTAGCATGGGGTCCTAGATCCTTAAACATCGATAATCTGCGAAACTACTGGCAACCTGGTTTAGAAGGTGTTCAACAATATTCTTTTAACTATACTTTTTTTGACAACCCATTTTTTATACTTAACGAAAACCGAAATAGCTTTCATCGGGATCGTGTTTATGGTACCATATCCATACAACAAGAACTGGCCACCAATCTAAAGGCAACAGTACGCACAGGAATGGACTATTCTAACGAAAAACGACAGTTTGTACGAAATTTTAGCACAAATAGATTTAGAAATGGGGCGTATGCAGAGCATGATGTTACCTATCGCGAAATAAACACCGATTTTTTACTTAATTACACCAAAAAAGTAAGTGATTTTAACATCGATATATCTTTGGGAGGTAACCGATTAGATCAAAAGGCAACCACTACACAAACGCAAACCACACAATTAGCACAACCCGGTATTTTTAGTTTTAATAATGCAGCTTCGCCTATAGAAAGCTTTGGGTTTATATCCAAAAAACGTATCAATAGTTTATATGGACTTTTAAAAGTAGGGTATAAAAACGTTCTCTTTTTAGATATTACAGGCAGAAATGATTGGTCTAGTGCTTTGGCAACTCCTTTTTCGGCAGATAACACCTCTTTTTTCTACCCTTCGGCATCTGGCAGCTTTGTAGTAGGTAATGTAGTAAAGCTACCAAGGGTAATTTCGTTTGCAAAAATAAGAGCTAGTATTGCACAGGTAGGAAACGATAGCAATCCATACCAAACCTCTGGTGCTTTTGTATCCCAAACACCAGTAAACTCCCAACCTACATTTACCAATCAAAATTTTATTCCAAATCCTAATTTAAAACCAGAGCAAACCACCTCGTATGAATTTGGAACCGATATACGCTTTTTTAAAGATCGATTAAATGTTGACTTTACCTATTACAACTCCTTAACCAAAGATCAGATACTATCCTTGCCTATTCCTATATCTTCAGGATTTAACCAGCAAGTAGTAAATGGCGGAGAAGTACGCTCCCAGGGAGTCGAAATTGTACTAAATACCATCCCTGTACAAAATGAAAATTTTACATGGAACGCTACCGCTAACTTTAGCAGAAATGTATCTACCATAGAATCTTTGCCACAGCAAGAAGGAAGAATCACATTGGCATACTCCCGGGTATATGATAACCCAGATCAAACGGTATGGTTTCAGGTAGAAAAAGGTGGTCGTATTGGCGATTTTTATGGTACCGGGTATTTACGTAATGAAAATGGCGATTTTGTACTTACCCCAGAAGGGCGTTTTATTGCCGATAACACTCTTAAAAAGCTTGGTAATTCTAATCCGGATTTTGTACTTGGGTTTCATAATCAATTTACCTACAAAAACTGGGACCTCAGCTTTTTATTCGATTGGCGACAAGGTGGCGAATTAGTATCCCGCACCCTATCCCTTGCGGCTGTTGGAGGACAATTAGAAGAAACTGCTTACAGACCCGATGCAGGCATTATAGCACAGGGAGTGGTAAATACAGGCACCGCAGATAACCCTGTATATGTACCCAATACTACCGCAGTTTCCCCAGAAAGTTATTATCGCCAGTTTTATGATCGTAATCATGAGGAAAACAATGTATACGATGCCTCTTATCTTAAACTTAGGCAATTTTCGATTGGATATTCTTTTCACCTCGATAAAAACACATTAGGATTTTTAAAAGAAGGAGCAGATTTTACTATCTCTTTGATTGGTAAAAATATTTTTGCCATAAGTGAGATCCCCCATTTTGATCCAGAGCAATTAGCGGTTCAAGGACAAGGATTAGTTAGTGGTGTAGAAGATTTATCTTATGCAACCACCAGAAGTTTTGGATTAAAATTAGGAGTTGATTTTTAATAGAAAAGCAATGAAACAAGCCATAACAAAATTTTTGATACATGCAGAAAATGATTATTGGCGAGTTACATCTAACCTCTAAAACAATAATATAAACACATGAAAAACTATATATACCTATTTATTTTTACGATCCTGATCGCAGGATGCACCAAAGATTTTGAAGATATTAACACCAACCCTAATGCCCCCGTAGATGTACAACCCGCATTATTATTGCGACAAGTAATTTATGATTATGCCGAGCAGATGTCTTATGAAGGTTTTGTTGCAGGAAATCTGTTAGGGCAGCATCTTACCGCTTTAGATTTTAACCTGTTTGATCGTCATGCATTAAACTCTCCGCAGTTAGGAGGAAACCCTTGGGCTATTTTTTATACCAATCTTAGAGATAATGAAGTCATTTTAAAGAAATCCCAAGAAATAGAAACTTTTGCGGTTTATGAAGGCCCGTCTCTAATATTAAAAGCCTATATGACTATGGGACTTACCGATCTTTTTGGAGACGTTCCTTATAGTGAAGCTTTTACTGGAAACACCAACACCGTTACCCCAAAATATGATCTGCAAAAAGATATATATTTAGCACAAGGCGGAATTCTGGATAACCTACAAAAAGGTATCGAAGCGATACAAAAATATTCAGGTACTTTTGCTCTGGAAGGAGATATACTATACGATGGTAATTTAGAATACTGGATTAGATTTGCCAACTCTTTACGTATTAAAGCGCTAATGCGAATCTCTGCGAAACAAGATATTACCACCCAATTACAAGCTATTGTTACAGAAGGCAACTACATTACTACGAATACCGAAAATGCCGTTTTTGAGTTTACCGATGCAGAACCTAACAACTTTAGATTAGCAAGATTACGAGCAGGAGATTTCAATAATTTTGTGATGTCTGAAACTATCGAAGACATATTAACCAGATTAAACGACCCCAGAGTTTCCGTTTTATTCAGACCGTTCGAAAATGCTACAGATAATCAATATAACGGATTAATTAATGGGATTGACGCATCACAAACCACGATCTCTTTGTCTAATTATTCTCTTGCAGGAAAGATATTTAGAGAAAACACAGGAGATCTGGATGCTAATTACATGACTGCATGGGAAACCAGCTTTTTACTTGCCGAAGCAGCCTTAAAAGGATTTATTACCAAAGATGCAAAAACATTATATGACACTGGCGTAACACAAGCTTTTGAATATTGGCAAACTACCCTCCCAAATACGTATCTAAATACAACAGCAGCGTATGATAACACCATAGCTTTAGAACAAATTATAACCCAAAAATGGATTGCGAATACTATTAATGGGTATGAAGGATGGATAGAATATCGCCGTACTGGCTACCCTGCATTACAACCCGTTGCCGCAAGTTTAAATAATGGGTTAATACCAGTTAGATTACCATATCCTGCAGAAGAAGCTACTTTAAACACCACTAATTATACTACCGCAGCACAAACCACAAATGCAAACAGCATCAATTTTCCTGTTTGGTGGAACCAATAAACGATAACAATCAAAAATGGAAGAAATACAAATCTGGCAATGGGGATTAATCCTACTATCTGGCGTATTATTTTTTTGGTGGTCGCCATTGGCGAAAACCAAAGACCAATTTTATAAAGCCAGTACACATAAAAAGCAACCAACCTTTTGGATGCTTACCGGCAGCCTGATAATTTCCTGGATTTTTGCTAAGAGTATTACCAATGCCGCAAACCTGGGTCTTAGCTTTGGATTGGTAGGTGGCGTAGCGTATGCGGCATACTATCTTTCTTTTGCAGTTGCAGGGGTAATACTATATCAATTAAGAACAAAAGGCAAGTTCGATAGTATTCATCATTTTTTAAGCTCTCGCTTTGGTCATAAAGCAGTACTTCTTTTTTCTGTTTTAATTGGTATACGTTTATTTAACGAAGTATGGTCTAACACCATGGTAATTGGATCCTACTTTGGAGAAATAGGCAGTACAGCGTATTATAGCGCCATCGTGGTGTTTACTCTATTAACCCTGTCCTATGCGTTAAAAGGAGGCTTAAGTAGTAGTATTTTTACCGATGTAATACAAATGGGATTGTTTACGGTATTACTTTTTATTATTCTCTGGAATATTTTTAGCGTAGAAAACTTTTCTGTAGAACAAGTCGTGATTTCTGGAGAGTGGACTATGGCAATGGGAGGTAATTTATTACTTGCTGCTATACTACAGTCTTTTAGCTACCCCTTTCATGACCCTGTTTTAACAGATCGCGGGTTTATTAGCTCTCCAAAAATTACGCTTCAAAGTTTTTTATGGGCTTCTGTTCTTGGAGCATTTTGTATCCTGCTCTTTAGTATCGTTGGGATTTTTGCACAACAACAAGGGTTTCAGGGGCAAGCAGCAGTAGCAGTAAGCAAAGCTTTTGGAACCGTAATATTATTGGTTATCAACTTTATAATGATTACCTCTGCCGCCTCTACACTAGACTCTACATTTGCATCTTCTGCAAAATTGTTTGCTATAGATCTGGGGTGTAGTTCTAAAATATCCTTTGGTCGTTGGGTAATGATTGCTGTAGCTTTACTAGGTACGTTACCCATATTTTTGGATGCCGAAATTTTATCTGCAACCACCATTAGCGGTACTATGGTAATTGGACTAACCCCCATATTTTTGTTCTGGAAAACCAATGCTCCAAAAAGCAGCTTTTTTTTATCGGTAGGTTGTGGACTATTATTTGGTTTTTTATTAGTTTTTGAAATGTTCCCTGCGCAATTTATATATACCACAGGAAAATATGCAGAACTCCTATGGGTAAACATTTGGGGGATATTAAGTTGTTTTATAGTATATTTTATACCAATATGGATAAGAAAACGATACCCTTAGGAAAACGTACCGGAAAGACCTTGATCTTTGGTGGTATTTATAGCAATCTGCAAGCATTAGAAGCTTTAATTGCTATTGCCGAAGAAGAAAAAATCGCTCCCCAAAACTGTTTCTGTACAGGAGACATTGTAGGATATTGTGCACAACCCGAAGAAACCGTACAGCGATTTATACAATGGGGGGCACAATCTATTATAGGTAATGTAGAAGAGCAGTTGCGTACAGGAGCAATAGAATGTGGTTGTGATTTTAAAGCAGGATCCAGATGTGATGGATTTTCTAAAACATGGTATGCCTTTGCACAAACCCAATTATCCAAAGCTTCTATAACATGGATGAAATCCTTACCAGATCATATTAGTTTTGAATTCGCTAACAAAAATGTAACCCTGGTGCATGGCAGCTATACCCATATTTCTGAATTCATTTTTAAATCCACCCCTTGGCAAGCAAAACAACCTTCATTTAATGCCAGTACTAGTAACGTAATCATTGCAGGGCATTGTGGATTGCCTTTTTATGACCAAAAAGAAGAAAAAATCTGGATAAACCCGGGAGTGATCGGTATGCCTGCCAATGAAGGTAAAAAAAGAGTATGGTATGCTATTTTAGACGACTCTAAAGGTTTTTCTGTTCGATATAAAACCTTTGCGTATGACTATCAAACGGCAAGCCAGTTAATGCTGGCAAAAGAACTACCCCAGGAATATGCTGCAACCTTATGTACAGGCCTATGGGATAATATGGAAATACTTCCAGAAACAGAAAAGAAGTTACAAGGTATCGATATAAAGAGATTTATAGAATCTGTATCCTAAAAAGAGCAATTCAACGTATCATACCTTTTGTTTTCGCCTCCATTCTAATAGTTTTTATTTACAGCCAGGCCGCATGTAGTCTGGGGCGCGCCACGCGCCTTGAGTTTCGACCTCCGCGCCCGACCAAAAGTACTCCGCGC
>CAYGUC010000025.1:23082-77019 GCA_964353005.1 uncultured Flavobacteriaceae bacterium
GTTTCGACCTCCGCGCCCGACCAAAAGTACTCCGCGCTTGGGTAACCTATACCCGCGCCTAAGACAAAACACCACGCGCCAGGGTAACCTATACCCGCGCCCAAAGTAAAGCACCACGCGCCCGAGTAACCTATACCCGCGCCCAAGGTAAAGCACTCCCCGGCTGGACTGGTGAGCTTCGAGAGCCTCAGCTCACGATTTGTTATATACCGAAGGGTGAGGCTACTCGAACCCTGAGATTAATAACCCCCTATTTTCAAAAGAGATGCAACCTTATAGTTTTACATTTGTCTATAGATTAGTTGGATTATCTAAACACTAAAAAGTAAAACAATTTATAAATGACTAAAAAAAATAGAATTACTACTCTGTTGTTACTGCTTGTTTCTTTAGCAAGTATTTCGCAAACAGAAACGTCTATCCTTTCTAGAAAAGAATGGAGAAAAAATATCCCTGCATATATAGGTGTTAGTGCAGGATTGGGAGGTGCTGCCTTTAGAGATTTTGCAACCTCTCCGCTTTTTTACAAAGGAACCGCTAAACATATCTCCCTATCCTACTCTAAATTTAATTTAGAAAGAGAGTCTGAAATTGGGTTATCCTACTCTTTTGGAAATTACCACAATAATTTTAATAAGCATTCGCAAATTAGCACTGTTAAAAGCGCCTCTTTATTTTACTCCAGATTGTACCAGTTAAAATCGCTAAGCTCTCCAAAATTGAATGTAAAAATTGGCGGACTAGTTAATGCTACTGGTAATTTTAGAACTAATGAAGCTCTGCTAAATAATGCTGTAGGATTCGAAATAATCCCTACTCTTTTTGGTTCTGTTAAAATCGAAAAAGACATAAGTACTAAGGAAGAAAAAAATAAAAAGTTTTTATTTATTAGATATAAATTAAAAGAAAAAACCAGAAACTTAGCATTTAGATTGAATGTTGGTTTGATTAATAGTTCGTATCGAAATGGATATGTATACGCTGGTCAATCAGGGCTTTTAAATGAACCGCTGCTATTTGATGATTATCAGTTCAAAGTTTTTTCAGGATTTAGAATGAATAGCTCCTTAGACTATACCGTATTCTTAAAAAACAAAAATGCTCTTCGATTTTCGTATGCTTGGGATGCATATAAAACTGGTGGTAATCTAGATAAATTCGAAATGGCAACACATACCCTTAAACTCTCCCTTTTATTCAATACAAACAATAAATAATGAAAAAATTATATTATATAGTAATAGCGGGGTTATTCTTTACCTCTTGCGAGAAAGCAATTTTTGAAGAGGATTTAGCGTCTACAAACCCAAAGGAAAACTTTGAGTATTTATGGAACGAATGCAATGAGAAATACTCTTATTTTGATGTAAAAAATATTGATTGGAATTCTATAAAATCTAAATACGCTGCCAAGATATACGACGGTATGAGTCAGGATTCTCTATTTAAAGTATTAGGCGGAATGCTTACCGAATTAAAAGATGATCATACTAACCTTATATCTAATTTTAATATTTCGACATTTAGGGTGGATTACTTAGGGCAGGATAATTTTGACTGGCGTATTATCGAGGATAATTATTTATCCAGAGACTATTATATATCAGGACCATTTTCTCATAATTATTTAGATAATAAAAAAATAGGGTATATCCGTTTTCCTTCTTTTCCCGGAACTGTAGATCCTAACAATCTGGATTTTGTTTTAGAAAGGTACAAAAACACGAAAGGATTAATTTTGGATTTACGAGAAAACGGCGGTGGGGCTGTAACCGATATATTTGCGATATTAAGCCGTTTTGTAGAAAGCAAAACACTAGTTAACTACTCCAGAATAAAAACTGGTCCGGGGCATAATGAGTTTTCAGATGCTAAACCAGTATATGTTTCTCCATATAAGGGGATACGATATAAAAACAAAGTAGTTGTATTAGTAGACAGAGGAACCTATAGTGCAGGATCGTTTTTTTCGCTTGCTACAAAAGCACTTCCTAATATGATACTTATAGGAGATACTACAGGAGGAGGGCTTGGCTTACCTAACGGAGGACAATTACCTAATGGATGGACGTATAGGTTTTCGATTACTCAAGCATTAACACTAGACAAAAGCCCTGATTATGAAAATGGGGTTCCGCCAGATATTAAAGTGCTTTTTGATTGGAATGATTTAACTAAAGATGAAATTTTAGAACGAGCAATTCTGGAATTACAATAAAAACAGCATCAAATAATACCAAATCAACAACCGCAGAGCAGGCTCGTGGGGTGCCATCGAGAATATATTTTGTTTTCGAGAACAGTCTCTGCGGATTAACCCCTCTATGAGGGGTTAAAGATCTACAGGATTAACGGCCAAACTATTAAAAAGTTTGGCTTTTGTATTTAAAAATTTATTTTGTACTTCTATTTCTTTAAGCTTTGCTTCAATAAAGCTTTTTTCTCTAGAATTGATTAAAAACAAAGAGCTTTCTCCAAAACTAAACTTACGCTCTTCGGCACTAAGTAATCTATTATAATCAGATACAATATCTTTAATAAGGGTATTTTGATTTTTAAAAGATTCTAATTCTACATAGATAGCCTTAATTTTATTTTTAATCTTTAGCTCTGTAGTTACCAAATCAAATTTAGCATCTTGCACCTTATACTTTGCTAATTTTAGGTCTCCTCTTTCTTTTCTTAAAAACAAGGGGAAACTAAAATTAATACCTCCTTTATAATTTACAGTATTAAACGTCTCTGTTTGTTCTGGAGTGGTGCTTAAAAAATTATATTCCAGATCGATAGTAGGTAATAGTTTATTAGCTTTTAACCTTCTGTCTACTTCTAACCCTTCTATTTTATAATTTAAAGATTTAAGTTTAGGGTGGTTCTCTAATGTAAAAGTTTGTAATGGATTACCGTTAATTTCGAGAGCATTATCTATGTTATCTTCGATATTACCCTCTGGAACAACATTAGATTGTAGTTCTACAGGGGTATCTTCTAACCATAAAAAATTAGACAGCACTAAGGTTTTTTTTGCCAGCTTTACCTTTGCTTGCTCTAAACTAAGTTTTCTGTTTTGAAAAGAGATTTTTGCTTCTACGGTATCTATAGCTGCTTTATCCCCTGCCAAAGCGCTCTGTTTAACGCCTTCAAAACGTATTTTTGCATTATTTAAAAAATTAGTATATATCTCTTTTTCTTGATATACCTGTAACCAGTCAAAATATGCTACAGAGGCATCGTATAAAATCTGGTTTACAAAAAGGTCTCTATCTGCTTTTGTTTGCTCTCTAAAGAATTTAGCTTTTCGCAAAGTTGCCATTCTATCATTTATTAATAAACCTTTTGCCACAGATACAGAAATCCCTGCATTAAAAAGTCCATCTTGTGGCACCGTATTTTGGGGATTTAAATATTCTCCGTCATTTTGTTCAAAGCCCCCTTTAAATTCTACACCATACCAAGTAGGGATTTTAAATGTGGCATTTAATAAATCATAATATTCTGTGTCTTTAAATTGTTTACGATCATAATCTACTTCTATTTTAGGATCAAAACCTCCTCTTGCCTTCATAAGAGTTGCCTGCCCTATACTAATATTAAGTTCTGCCTGTTTTGCTATTGGATGGTATTTTTTTACATATCCTAAATACTCTTTAAAATTTAATACAATGGTATCTTTTTGTTGTGCATACATCGATGTCATCCCAAAAAACAAGCATACTATGACCAGATTTTTCATTTTATTTCTTTTCAGGTTTCGCCTTTTTAGTAGTGGGTTGGTAATAATTAGGTGGAAATCCGTTTAATTGTCTCCAAAGTTCGAACCAGATTGGCACATCTTCTAACAAAGCCATGGTTGCTGCACCAGAGCCTACTTGTATTTTTGGCCATTCGTGATCATCTGGATCTGGAGCTATTAAAATTCTGTATTTACCATTATCACTTATAAAAGTTTCTATTGCTACAATTTCACCTCCGTAGGTACCGTAAGACACATTGGGCCATCCACTAAATACAATTGCTGGCCATCCATCAAATTGCACACGTACTTTTTCTCCTACATGAATTAGAGGAATATCGATAGGTCTAACATACGTTTCTACTGCTAAATCATATACCGATGGCATAATATTAACTAATTGATCTCCTTCTTTAAAGGTTTCGCCAACACCAGATCGTAATGTTTTATTAATAAATCCGCTTTGCGGCGCTTTAACATAGTGCATATCATTACGCATTTCATAATTTGTGTACGCATTTTCTAATTTAGTAACTTGTGCTTTAGCATCAAACTGGTTAGACTGTGCAGTAAATCTATCACTTTGCGATTTTGATATTTTATCTACATATTCTGCTTGTACTCTATTAATCTCTACCTTAGCATTGATTATTTCATTTTTACTTGCCAACAATTTATTTTCCTGAGAAATTAATTTTGCCTGCGTTTCTTGTAGTTTTAATCTTTTTTCTTCAATATCTGTAAGAGATTTCAACCCTTCTTTTTCTAATTGTACTATACGCTCATACTGTCGCTCTGCAATGGTGATATTAGTTTTTGCTGCCTCAAAATCTATACTATCGCTTTGCACTTTTAGTTTAGATTGCAAGAGTTTATTTTTTGCTTGTTGTAATTTTAAGCTTCTCTCATTCATCAATGCTGCTATCTGGTTTTCGATAGCTTTTACTTTACCTTCATAAGAGTTTACAGACATCGTTTTTGCTTCGATTTGTTGCCCTGTTCTTGCTACCAGATTAGGATCAAAGTATTCATTTTTGACTTCTGAAATAAATAGAATGGTATCTCCTTTATTTACAAAATCTCCTTCTTTCACATACCACTTCTCTATTCTTCCTGGAATTGGAGATTGAATTGTTTGTGGTCTCTGATCTGGTTTTAAGGTGGTTAAAAATCCAGCTCCTGAGATATTCTGAGTCCAAGGAAGAAACAATATGATAACCATTAAAACTGCAAATACTTTTAAAAAGCGATTAAAATATTTATAATGCCTTTTGTGAAAAACTTTTTGAATTGCATTATAATGAGAAAGATCCACTTTCTTATTCAATGTATTATGAGATATATTCAACATAGTTTATTACTTTTCACTTATGATTTTACCATTTTCAATATTAATAATCCTTTGGCAACGAGTTACCCATTTTTTATTTTGACTTACCACTACTAATGCCCAAGGATTAGAAGGGTCTGTAAGAAAATCCATAATTCTATTTACCTCTATGTCATCAAATTGATCTAAAGGGTCTTTTAGAAGTAATAATTTAGGTTTTCTAACAATACTTCTTGCTAAAACAATTTTTTTAGATACTGTTTGCGCTATTTGTTTTCCTTCTGGATGTAGTATGGTTTTTAATCCTTGTGATTGTTCTTTCACAAATCCTGTAAGCCCTACTTTATCTAATGCCCAATACACTTCTTCATTAGAAATATCCTTATCCCCAAAGGTTATATTCTCTAAAATACTTCCTTCAAAAGGAGATTCTTCTGCCAAGGATTGCCCTAAATAAGACCTGTAATAGTTTAAATGAATACCTCTAAGATCAATATTATTTATATATATACTTCCGCTATCTGGCTCTATAAGTCCTGCGATTAATCGCAATAAGGTTGATTTACCAGAACCATTGGGGCCTTGTATTAAGGTGGTTGATTTTTCGTTTATAGTAAGAGATATATCTTCTAATATTTTTCTTTTCCCCTCTGGTATGCTATAAGAAACATGATCTAACTCTACTGTAAAACCTTGATCTTTCTTAAATGGTTTTTCTCCGTCTTGTTCTTCTAATTCTTTATCTACAACCTGTCCTAATTTTTCTATAGAAGTTAATACATCATAAAAAGATTCTAAGCCAGTTATTAATTTTTCTACAGAGCCTATTACTAATAGAATGATAATCTCTGCAGCTACAAACTGCCCAATATTCATTTCTTGATTAATAACTAATATACCTCCTATTAGTAAAAGTCCTGCTGTTACCAAAACTTTAAATCCTATCATTTGAATAAATTGGATCATCAAAATCTTAAAATGACTTTCTCTGGCGGATAAATACTCTGTAACTAATGCATCATTTTTTTGTAATGCAAGACTTGTTTTTCCTGAAAGTTTAAAACTAACAATAGATCTGGCTACCTCCTGAATCCAATGTGCTACTTTATATTTACTTTTAGACTCCTTAAGACTGGTTTCTAAACCTTTTTTTGCGGTGTATTTAAAAACTACATATACCAAGAGTAGTAGTAATAATCCATAAATAATAAAAAATGGATGGTAAAAAGATAATAACATTAGTCCAAAAATAATTTGCAATAAAGCTGCTGGAAAATCTACTAAAATTTTAGCAAGTCCTTTTTGAGCTGTTAATGTATCGAAAAAACGATTTGCCAGTTCTGGCGGATAATAGTTTCGTAATTCGCTCATTTTTATTTTCGGAAATCTATAGGAAAACTCGAAAGATGCTCTGGTAAATATTTTTTGTTGTACATTTTCTATAATGCGAACCTGCATTAATTGCAATAATCCAACAAATAATACCCCAGCGGTAACCAAAATCACTAAAATAATCCAAGAAGTACTGATTTGAGCTCCTTGCATTAAATTAATAATAGCCTGTATTCCTAAAGGTAAGGATAGATTTACTAACCCTGCAAATATGGCATAGTAAAATGTTTGAAGGATATCTTTTTTATCCAGCTTAAGAAGCCCCATCAATCTTTGCCAAGCTGTTAAAATGTTTTTAGACATGAACTATTTCTTTAAAGAGTTAAATACAAGATCAATAAAATATTTTGTTGGAGTGATTATTTCATTACAATTGGTTAAAGATGGAAAATGTTCTTTTAAAAAATGATGATGCAATGCCCCTTCAACAACCGTACTCGATAAACTAGAAGGGTATGGATATGTATCATCTACTTCTTTAATAATATCTTGCAATCTTACTATTAAACGTTTATAAATAGAAAAATAACCTTCTTGATTTTCTTTATCCACTTCTTTGGTTAAATAAGATTTAGAATATTCATTAATTATAATTTTATTCAAAAGTACTTCATTAATGTGTGTAAAAGAAGAATCTTTTTGTACAGATCTAGTAATTATTTCTATGGCTTTTTTTAGTTTTTCAGATGGTATAGAAATACTATTTGTAGCAAAAACTAATTGGTATTCTAACCATCCCCAATACCAAGAGGTAAGGTATAGTAATAATTTGTGTTTATTTTCAAAATATCTATAAATAGAACTTTCGTTAGAACCGATTTTTTCTCCTAATTTCCTAAATGTAAACCCCTCAAAGCCCATTTCGTAAATCATAAGAATACTGTGTTCAATAATCTTTTTTCCTAATATTGAAGTCTCTGGATCTTTTATATAGATCTTATCATTTATTTTAACCTTCAGGTCCTGAAGTAGATATTTCATTTAAAATATTTTATTGCAAATATAATAGTAGTACTATCATATTGTAACAGTTTAACTTTTATTTAACCCAAATAATATTCTTTTACCACTATCCTTTTTCTAGATATAAGGACAACAAAATAAGAATAACACACAAAAAGAAATAAGAATAGGAACTATTTTGACTGTCGGGCAGCCTTTAACAGATAGTTTTTAAGTATATCTACTTTTAAAAGGAAATTTTATTATTTAAAAAAGGTGGGGTTCCTAATTATTAAGAGTTCATCAGGAACCAGAACCCTGATTACCAAAGTAATTAAAGATGCAAATGGAAGCACAGAAATCATTTTAAAAAGAGAAACCAATAAAAAATTCTTTAATAGCTTTTCTGTAATTAGGGCTAATTTTGAAAGAGCTACAAAAGAAAAGAGAATTCTTTTTATTAAATAATAAAAACTAAAAAAGCCATCCCTAGTTTAGCAGGATGGCTTTAATAAAAAGTTCAAAGCTTATATGTTTTAAAAATTAGTTATTAATACAAAGCATTAATAGCTGTTCTATCAGTACTGGTGAATTCTCCATCCTCTCCTGAACCAAAACAAGCAAGCATTATAGAGTCTGCTCTATCAGAAGAAGGTGTTCCTGCAATTAATACTGCACCTACTCCTGCTGTACCTTCATTAGAGTTTTGACCACAACTCTGACGTGATCTCCAATCTTGATGACGGAACCCTATACAGTGTCCAATCTCATGAGTCATAACATGCTCTACAACGTTAGTATTATAAGCATCTGTACCTTGGTTAATCTGAATCCACTTGTAAGCTCTTCCTCCACTAGGAAAACCTGCAGATCCTCCTCCTCCAGAGGCACCATTATTATAAACTACCATATCCGCATTTGTACTAGCAGAAAAGCTAAGAGTAAAATTCAATGAAGAATTTAATGCATTATAGTTATTAACAGCCCACTGTAAAGCCGTACGCATTTTACTTGTTAAAGCATATCCAGAACCTGTATAGCCTATAACACTAATATTTCTATTACCGCTAGACACAAGGTTATTAGTTCTGTATTGCTTATTACCATTTGCCAAAGCTTCTAGATCATTAAATTTTTCTAAACCAGAAACTGGAATTGCAATATCTCCTGAAATTAAAAAATTGTCTGAACTACCGTCAGGAAAGGTTACCTTATCTATTTTCACATCAGTAGTATTTACTCCAAGGTTGTTCAACTTTACAAGTTGATCTTTTGTTGGGGTTACCGCTACTTCTTGTGGAGCTTCATTAGAAACTTCTTCTTTTTGGCAAGATGTTATGAATCCTGCTGCGATAGCACAAAGTGCTAAAAATTTAATTTTTTTCATTTTAATAAGTCGAGTTTGTGTAGTTACTAAACTAAAATATAGATTATGTTAACAACCTTTATTTCAGCTAAAAATAATTTAAAAAGCTTTGAACTTTTATAAATTTTCGAGTTGAAGATATGATATTTTTTTGAAACATATAGCCAAAATTTTATGTAATTCCTTGAAAATACGGTTAAACCATAAGATTACTTTAATAAAAATACTAAAACACTCCTTTTCAATGAACAAAAAAAACCGATAAAATACACATTTGATTCTTCTTACTTGTGTTAAAAAAAGTATTAAAATAACAATAGAAAGGTATTTTAATTAGAATAAAAATATTACTTCAAAAACTATTATTGAAAGTTTTTTCGTACAAATATTAAATTTAGAAAATATGCTTTTTTTATTATTCAAAAGTTTTAAATATGTAACAATTATTAAAAAAGAGTATTTTTTTTAATAATTTATTTACTTGTACATTTTTACAAGAGTAAAAATTTTAAACAAAAAAAAGCCCTGAAAGAGGGCTCTTGTTTTTATATAAAGAAATTAAAAATTATACAATCTCTGCACTAAGACCTGCTTCTAATAATTTAGAACATCTTGGTACTAGTTCTTCATAAACACCTGTTTTTACAATACATTTTCCTTTGTAATGCACAAGCATAGCACATTGCTCTGCCTGTAATGCTGTGTGATCGCAAGAATAAATTAATGTTTCTATAACGTGATCAAACGTGTTTACATCATCATTATATAAAACGATCTCATTATTACTTTGGTCTACAGGTTTTTCAAGAACTTCTTCTAAAACTTTTTCTTGACTATTCATGGGGAGTAATTATTTTAATACAAATATAATAACTTAGAAGATTATATAAACTATTTAACATATAATTATAAAGCATAAGATGCTGCTATCCAATTATTTCTACTTATATATCCTGTAATTTTTAAATTATTTTTCTTACACTCTTCGGTGATCATGTCAAGATCTTCTTTATAAAATCCACTCATAAGTAAAGTCCCTTTAAGGTTTAAAGATTTTACATAAGCTTGTATATCATTAAGTAATATATTGCGATTAATATTTGCTATAATTACATCATATTTTCTTTCTTTCAGAAGGGATACATCTCCTTCATAAGCAGTAATATTTTCACAATCATTACGTTCTATATTTTCTACAGTATTTAAATAACACCAATTATCTATATCTATTGCATCTATCGGTCGAGCACCTCTCATTTCTGCTAAAATTGCTAAAATACCCGTTCCACATCCCATATCTAAAACAGTTTTACCTTTTACATCTTCTTTTAAAAGGTGCTGAATCATCATATGTGTTGTTTCATGATGCCCGGTTCCAAAAGACATTTTGGGTTCTATTACAATATCATATTTTGTATTTGGTTTTTCGTGAAACGGAGCTCTCACACTACAAATGTCATCTACTATTATAGGATTAAAATTTTTCTCCCATTCTATATTCCAGTTTATTTGCTCTATTTCTTCTACAGTATATTGTATATCAAACTCTCCTGAGCCTAATACATATACTTCTTCCAGAATACCTTCATTCCATTCCTCTTTTTGAATAAATGCATTTACTCCATCTTCTGTTTCTACAAAGCTTTCAAACCCAATATAGCCTAGTTCTGCTATTAATATTTCGGTTGCTGGTTGCATTGGTGAAACTTTAAAATAATATCCAATATATTTTGTATTTGACATACTACAATTTTTATTCTTTAATATATAAGACAAAGCACCTCAACATAATGAGATGCTTTGTTGTTTTTTCATTTACTACTTTTAATCAATAACCTTGGAGCAAGCTCACCAGGTATGCTTCCGAAAATATATTTTGTTTTCGAGGCAAGCCTCGGAGCATCAAACCCCACAATGTGGATTAAATTGCTTTAGCAATTACTGCAAAACTTTCTGCATCTAATGCTGCGCCACCTATTAAACCTCCGTCTACATCTGGGTTAGCAAAAATTTCTTCGGCATTATTCGGTTTTACACTTCCTCCGTATAAAATAGAAACTTCATCTGCGATTTTTTCATTAAAAGCATTTGCTATCGTTTTTCTAATAAAAGCGTGCATTTCTTGCGCTTGCTCTGGCGATGCGGTTTCGCCTGTTCCTATAGCCCAAACTGGCTCATATGCTAAAATCACATTTTTCCAATTCTCTTGCGTTATATGAAAGATTCCTTTTTTTAACTGATTTTCTACAACTGAAAAATGAGTGTCTTTTTTACGATCTTCTAATTCTTCTCCAAAACAGAAAATAATTGTCATATCATGTTGTAACGCTGTATTTACTTTACTTGCCAGTAATTCGTCTGTTTCCCCAAAATATGCTCTGCGTTCGCTATGTCCTAAAATAACAGTCTCTACTCCTACACTTTTAAGCATATCTGCAGAGATTTCGCCTGTATACGCTCCATTTTCTGCTTGGTGCATATTTTGTGCAGCAACAGTGATAGAAGAATCTTCTAAAGTTTCTACAGCACTCCCTAAATTGGTAAATGTAGGGGCTACAATAATTTCTGTTTTAGAAGTGGTTAGTTTGGTTTTTAATTCTAAAAGTAAAGCTTTAGTTTCTGCCAGATTTTTATTCATTTTCCAGTTTCCGGCTACGATTTTTTTTCTCATTAATTAAAAATTTATATGTGGTTAAATGTGTGGTTACATGGTATCATAAATAATTAGGCTCTTATTTTAGGGTCCAGCCATCCATAAATAATATCAACAAATATATTGATTAGTATAAACATGGTTGCTATTACTAATACAGAACCCATTATTATTGGCAAATCTAAAGTATTTAATGCGTTTACAATCTCTTTTCCTAATCCGTTCCATCCAAAAATATATTCTACAAATACGGCACCTGCCAGCATAGATGCAAACCATCCTGATATTGCGGTAACTACAGGATTTAATGAATTTTTTAGCGCATGCTTTCTTATCACCTGAAACATAGAGAGTCCTTTTGCTTTTGCCGTTCTAATGTAATCCTGACTCATAACTTCTAATAATGAATTACGCATTAATTGAGTAACTACTGCTAATGGGCGTATTCCTAATACAATTGCCGGAAGAATAAGGTTTTTCCATTGCATATATTTACCTTCTCCAAAATCATCAACTTCATATAAACTACCTGTCATATTTAGATTGGTATACTCTTGTAATATATAACCAAATAACCAAGCAAAAATAATTGCACTAAAAAAGGAAGGTATACTCATACCTAAAATACTCAACAACTGAATTAATTTGTCTGGCCATCGGTCTTTTGCCAAAGCACTTAAAACACCTAAAAACACTCCTAAAAATATTGCGATGCATATTGCAAAAATTGCAAGAATTGCTGTGTTTGGCAGGGTTTCTTTTATTACCTCACTAACTTTTTTTCCATTTTTCTGAAAGGATTCTCTTAGATATGGAAATTTAAGTACCGATACGATATTATTTGTTTTAAACAAAGTAACCGCAGTATATTTTTGAGGATCATAATAGGAGAAATCATCTGGTTTCACACTATGAAATGAAAGTGGAGAAAGATCATTTAAATAATGTAGATATTGAGAAGAAACTGGCTTATCAAAGCCATATTTTTTTCTAACATTATTTAATTGTTCTTCCGTTTCATTTTGTCCCAGCATCATCTGCGCAGGATCTCCAGGAAGCAATGTAAATAATAAAAAAATTACAGTCACCACGCCTAATAAAGTAAGTAAAGTATATCCAATTTTATTAATGAGGTAACTACTCATAATTACTATTGTGTTAGCATATATACATTAAAGTGATAATTTGTCAGCATCATTCCAGTGTAATTTTTGTTGAATAACCCCATATTTTAACTTTACAATCCCAGGATTAGATCGTATTATGGTTTTTAGTGCTGTTTCATCTGTTGTGAAAAAATAAAAATCTAAATTATATTTAGCTCTTATATTAGAAATATCTTTAATTCCTGAAGCTGTAAGTCCTATTACTGTATATCCTTGAGATTTTGCTTTATCTGTTATTTTTTTAATTGCAGAAAAGCCTTCATCCTCACTTTTAGATAAGTTATATGCAACTATCATTAAAAGTTTTTCCTTTTTAAGAAACTCTACTGTATAATCATTACCATCTTTTTCGATTGCAAAATCATGAATAGCAGGCTCGTACCCTTCTTTCAACTCTTCGGTTTCTACGTTTATAAATTTTCCATCTACTTTAGGGTAATCCCCACTGGTTGTTATGACTTTTTCTTCTCCGTTAACATCAAACTTCCAATGATACGCAAACTCAGCTTTTGGTGCTCCTTCGGGAACTTCCATACCTTTTAACATATCTGTTCCTTCTTTATATGCTCTAAAATCAAATACTGGTAAATGCATTAAAACATAATATGCAAAACCTAAACATAGAGTAAAAGAAACAAAAACAATCCATTTATGTCCTGCAATTGGAGGTATGGGGGCAATAAACTTTCTTCCAAAAAACAATACTAAAATTAAAACTAGCAGAATTAAATCTTTGGTAAAGGACTCCCATGGTGTTAATGGTAAAGCATCCCCAAAACATCCACAATCTGTAACTTTATTAAAATACGCAGAATAAAATGTTAGAAAAGTAAAAAACACTATCATTAACAAAAGGGACCAAACTGTAAATTTGGGTAAATACCCTAGTATTAATGTAATACCAAGTATAATTTCAAAAATCACTAAAAAAACGGCTATGAGTAATGCGTATGGGATAAGAAATTCTAAATTAAGTACCCCTTCCCCGAAGTATTCCTGAAGCTTATATGAAAAACCAAGTGGATCATTTAACTTTATAAATCCCGAAAATAAAAAAAGTGCTGCAACAAATATTCTACAGAAAGTAACTACTATTTTCATCTGTTCTATTTTAATATTTTTAATTATTATACTTCTATATGATTAATTACAAGTGTCTAACTATTTATTAAACATTTCGGTTTACACCTATTTAGTTTTTATGACTTAAACAAATTGTAATTTGCACAAGATAACATGGTTTAAATCTTGTTACTTTTAGTTTAACAGTATTTTATGCTTCTATTTATTTGCTTCTCCTAGATGAATCATAGCAAAAACTGCATAATTAATCATATCCTGATAATTTGCATCAATCCCCTCACTTACCAGAGTTTCTCCTTTATTATCTTCAATTTGTTTTACTCTTAGTAATTTCTGAATAATTAAATCTGTAAGCGAACTTACACGCATATCACGCCAAGCCTCTCCATAATCATGATTTTTATTCATCATTAGAGTTTTTGTTATATTGATATGTTTATTATATAATTCTGTAATTTCTTCTGGAGACAAATCAGGCTGTGTTGCAACTCCTTTTTCAAGTTGTATCAATGCCATAATACTATAATTAATAATTCCAATAAATTCGGAAACCTGTCCTTCATCTACCTTACGAATCGCATTTTCTTGCAAGCCACGAATACGTTGCGCTTTAATAAAAATCTGATCGGTTAATGATGGTAATCTTAATATTCGCCATGCACTACCATAATCTTTCATTTTGTTAATGAATAAGTCTCGACATGTAGTAATTACCGCATCATATTGTGTAGACGTATCTTGCATAAAACTGTTGAATTTTGCGTAAATTTCGCTTTAATATGGGAATTAAAAAAATGGAAGCCAAAAATTAATTATAGAGTGGATACAAAAATCTTTATTATTGCTTTAAAAAAGAAAAAAATGATGGTATGGATTCTATCATAAATTTGACCTTAAAAAATATACACCACAACTAATGACTATCAACTGTAAAGGTTCTTTAATTAATTTATCTACTCCAAAAGTAATGGGTATCCTAAATCTAACTCCAGACTCTTTTTATGATGGAGGTAAATATAAAAATGAAAATGAGATTTTAAAACAAACGGAGCTAATGCTTAGAGATGGTGCTACTTTTATAGACATAGGAGCGTATTCGTCTAGACCCGGAGCAGATCATATTTCTATTGAAGAAGAAAAAAAAAGAATCCTACCTGTAGTATCATTATTACTCGATACTTTTCCTGAAATTTTAGTATCTATAGACACGTTTAGAAGTGAAATCGCAAAATTATGTATTGAAGCTGGGGCAGCATTAATAAATGATATTTCTTCAGGTAGTCTAGACGATAAAATGTTACTAACAGTAGGAGAACTAAAAGTACCTTATATCATGATGCATATGAAGGGGACTCCAAAAACTATGAAAGCATTAGACCACTACGATAATCTAATCGTAGAAATTAATACTTTTTTTGCGAAGAAAGTAGCCGATGCCAAAAAATGTGGTATAAGTGATATTATTATAGATCCGGGTTTTGGGTTTGCTAAAAACACATTACAAAACTTCGATATTTTAAAACACTTGACTCTTCTGAAATCTCATAACCTACCTATTCTGGCAGGAGTTTCTAGAAAATCAATGATTTACAAAACACTAAACAATACTCCTCAAGAAGCTCTAAATGGCACTACAGCTTTAAACACTATTGCTTTACTAAATGGCGCATCTATTTTAAGAGTGCATGATGTAAAACAGGCAGTAGAATGTATTACTTTAGTTAATGCATGTAACCAAGCAGATTAGTCATTGTTTTAGTTTAATATTTTAAGGTATATAGAACTAGTATCAAATAAACATTAAAATTTCACTAATTTTTCTATTTTTACAAAAACACCAGGCATTTGGACTTAATCGATCTTAGAATACTAGACATACTTGATATTGTACTCGTTGCCTTTTTATTGTATTCCATCTATAAATTAGTTAAAGGGACTGCTGCGATTAACATTTTTATAGGTATCGTTATTATTTATTTGGTTTGGAAACTTACTCAGTTTCTGGCAATGGAAATGCTTAGTAGTGTTTTAGGGGAGTTTATTGGGGTAGGAATGTTTGCTTTAATCGTCGTTTTTCAACAAGAAATACGAAAGTTTCTATTAATGATTGGCTCCACTAATTTTGGGAGGAGGCGTCAATTTTTAAGGCAATTAAAATTTATTCGAGACAATCCTGAAGATACCATTACCAACATAAAAGCAATTATAAATGCATGTGTTGAAATGAGGAAGACTCATACTGGAGCACTAATTATAATTAAAAGAACTACATCTTTAGATTTCGTAAAAACATCAGGAGATTCTATGGATATTCGTATAAACAGCCCTATTATTGAGAGTATCTTTTACAAAAACAGTCCGCTTCATGACGGGGCTATGATCATTGAAGATAATCATATTGTAGCCACCAGAGCTATTTTACCTGTTACTAATGATAACAACATTCCTTTACGTTTTGGCTTACGACATCGAGCAGCTGTAGGGATTAGTGAAAAAACAGATGCATTAGCTTTAGTAGTAAGCGAAGAGACTGGCAGATTGTCTTATATCAAAAATGGAGAATTCGTTATCTTTAAAACAGAAGAAGAACTTATAGAGAAAATTAAAAAGGATTTAGCTTAATGAGTGATTTAATTACTATTACTAACTGCAAGAATTGCGGAAACCAAATAGAAACTTATAATTTTTGCCCTATTTGTGGGGCTAAAAAAATTACCAATCGAATAACTTTTAAGAATCTTGTTTCTGAGTTTGTGGATCGTTTTTTTAATTTGGATAACTCTTTTATCAAAACGTTTATTCATTTATTTACCAAACCTGATGAAGTTATCGATGGATATATACATGGACTAAGAAAGCGTTATGTAAATGCTTTTGGATATTTTGCTATATCTATAACTATTACAGGATTTTATGCTTTTTTAGTAAAAGACAGACTAAAGGACATTATAAAGTTTGGTGATTTTTCTGAACAACAAGCTGAGATACAGAGTTCCGTCTTTGATACTACTTTTCAGCATCAGTCTATATTAAGTTTTTTATTGATTCCGTTACTAGCTTTATTATCCCGGTTGGTTTTTTTGAATTATAAAAAATATAATCTAACAGAGCATTTTGTAATCTATCTATACGCCTACTCTCATATAGTAGGAACAATGACATTAGTATTACTACCATTAACATTTATGGTAGACAACTTTATGTTTGTTGGTATGGTACAATTTCCCGTATACATTTTTTATATGGCATACGTTTTAAAGAGGCTTTATCAGATTAGTGTAAAGAAAATTATGATCAAAACACTTCTATTTCTTATATACGGCTCCATATTATACATTATTATGGGTATAGTAGTTGGCGTAATTATGATTATATCGGGAACAATAGCACTTCCAACCAAATAAGAGCAACCAACTATTTATTCCATCATATCAGTAAATTGTACTTCGTAAAGATTCTTATAATATCCATTTGTAATTTCCAATAATTCGTTATGACTACCTTGTTCTACAATTTTACCCTGATCCATTACAATAATCTTATCAGCATTTCTAATAGTTGCTAATCTATGTGCAATAACTATAGATGTTCTGCCTTTGGTTATTTTATTGGTTGCATCCTGTATTAATTGTTCGCTATAAGAATCTATAGAGGATGTTGCCTCATCCAGCACTAAAATACCTGGATTGGTCACATAAGCTCTCAGAAAAGATATTAATTGTCGTTGCCCAGAGGAAAGCATAACCCCTCTTTCTTTTACATTATAATGATATCCATTAGGCAGACTATTTATAAAATCATGAATTCCTATTTCTTTTGCTATTTGGCATACTTTTTCTTCAGAAATATCGGGGTTGTTTAAGGTTATATTATTAAGGATAGTATCTGCAAATAAAAACACATCCTGAAGCACTACTGCTATATGATTTCGTAATGATTTTAGAGCAACAGATTCAATATCAATACCATCTATAGAAATCACACCACTATCTATTTCATAAAATCTATTCAACAAATTAATGATTGTAGATTTTCCTGCACCTGTGGCTCCAACTATCGCCACTGTTTCCCCTGCATTAACTGTAAATGAAACTCCTTTTAAAATCTCTTCATCTTCGATATAACTAAATCGTACGTTATCAAAAGTGATTTCACCATTTACATTCTCTAACAATACATCACCTTTGTTCTCAATTTTAGAATCTGTATCCAAAATAGTAAATACACGATTAGCAGCAACCATACCCATTTGTAAGGAATTAAACTTATCCGCTATTTGTCGTAAAGGTCTAAAAAGCATTTGTGACAATTCTATAAAGGCAATAACTACACCTAATGTAATCACATCTCCTTGCGCTGCCTTCAGCCCTCCAAACCAAACTATTAACCCTATAGCTATAGAGCTAGACATTTCTGCAATTGGAAAAAATATAGAGTTATACCAAACCGTTTTTATCCAACCTTTTTTATGCTTTTCATTAATTTCTTTAAAAGTAGAATACTCTGTTTCTTCTCTTGTAAATAGCTGAACTATTTTCATACCTGTTATACGCTCCTGAACAAAAGAATTTAAATTAGACACTTGAGTTCTAACTTCTTCAAAAGCAATCTTCATTTTTTTCTGAAAAACTCTTGTAGCATACAAAACAAAAGGTAATACAATTAGAACTAACAATGTAAGTTGCCAACTCTGGTATAACATATACCCTAGAATGACTACCATTTTTAGCAAATCACTAATGATCATAAACAATCCCTGACTAAAAATACTTGCTATCGTTTCAATATCACTTACTGCTCTTGTTACTAATCTACCTACCGCCGATTTATCATAATATTGCTTTTTAAAGCCTAGCATATGCTTAAACAGCTTTATTCTAATATCCCGAATAACTTCTTGTCCGAGTAAATTGGCAAAATAAATAAATAAAAATTGCGAGATAACCTCCAAAAGCAAAACACCTAACATCGAACTAATAAAGAAAATCAAAAGTTCATTATCCTTAGGAATAATAGTTTTATCGATCGCTTGTTGTAACAGATAAGGTCTTAAAACTGAAAATGCAGACAATAATATAGCTGAAAAGCATACAAAATAAAAAATAAACTTATAAGGATTAGTATACCCAATCAGTCTTCTAAAAAGTTTAAAATCAAAAGCATTACCGCTCTTTTCTGCCATCTATTTTTTATATATTAATTTGGGATATTCTACAGCCGTTAAATAAAGACCATGTGCAGGAACAGAGTATCCTGCCTTGCTTCGATCTTCACTTTTAAGAATCGCTACTAATCCCTCGTTATTTAACTTATGTTCTCCTATTTCAATAAGTGTTCCAACAATCGCTCTAACCATATTCCTTAGAAAACGGTTCGCTGAAATCTTAAAAATTAATTGATCCCCGTTATTTTCCCAAACAGCATTTGTTATAGTACAATTATACGTTTTTACATCGGTTTTTGACTTACTAAAACATTTAAAATTAGTGTAGTTTAACAGTATTTTAGCAGCTTCATTCATTGCCTCTACATCTAATGATTTCTTAAAATAGTACGATTTATTAATACTAAAAGGATTTTTGGCAAAGCATATATGATACTCATACGATCTACTGGTTGCATCAAAACGAGCATGAGCACTCTCTTGTACTGGATACACTTTTTTAATTGCAATTTCAGATGGCAAAATAGCATTAAGTTTATATTGAAATTCCTTTGTTTTCAAAGGCTCTTCATAATCAAAATGAGCCATAATCTGTTTTGCATGAACCCCAGTATCTGTTCTACCTGCTCCTATTACAACTATCTTATTTCTTAGCACTGTAGATAACGATTTTTCAAGAACCTCTTGAACCGAAATTGCATTAGGCTGTCTCTGCCAACCATGGTATGGAGTACCATTATATGAAAGTTCTAAAAAATATCTCATTATATATGTAATACATAAAAGCAGAAAAAAAATCTTGTCTTTAATATTTTATGATACTTGGACTCTACTATTCTACTACTTTTTAAGTACAATACTTTACTTTTGCACAAAACTAGGCGCAAATATACTTTATAAAACAGAGATCGAAGTTATAATTTGTATTCAGTTTTCTCTATCATTCTATAACTCATTATTATTATTTCAATTTTGAAAAAAATACTTTTACTTAGTGATACCCATAGCTATATTGATCAACGTATTTTACATTATACAAAAGAGGCTGATGAAGTATGGCATGCAGGAGATATTGGAGACCTTAAAGTAACCGATGCTATCGAAGCAATAAAACCTCTTCGTGCTGTGTATGGAAATATTGATGATGATAAAGCAAGAGCAACCTATCCTTTAAATTTAAGATTTGTATGCGAAGGCGTCTCTGTCTGGATAACTCATATTGGAGGATATCCTCCAAAATACAACATAAACACCAGAGATGAAATTAAAGCCAATCCCCCACAATTATTTATTTGTGGACATTCACATATCCTCAAAGTTATTCCGGACAAAAAAAACGGGGTGCTCCATATGAATCCAGGTGCAGCAGGAACACATGGGTTTCATAAAGTAAGAACGATGCTACGATTTACTTTAGATTCTGGAAAAATTGAAAACTTGGAAGTTATTGAGTTAGGAAAAAAATAGCAAACTCGAAATAATTAGTATAAAAAATAAAACCCAGAGTTGGCATACTCTGGGTTTTAACGCACTAATACTACTAAGATTTTAGGTTTATCGTAATCGATCTACTGATTTTACAAGATTCTCATCCTTTTTAATAGCCTTATTGGCCATTACTAATAAAACGATAGAAATAACAGGAATGATCATCCCAATACCTTTCTCAGAAACGTGAGTTTCTCCAGATACCGTTAGTGACCAATAAACAAATACTCCTAGTAAAATAAAGTTTAATAAGATATTGATACGCCCCAATACAAATTGAAGCTTTCTATTTTTAAATAAAAAAACCGAAATTAAAGATAATATTGCAGACCCCACAAACATTCCTAAAAGAAATGGTTCTGTTTTCACATAAAGTGCTATCGCATTTTTATCCAACCCATAAGGTAAATACATACTCAGCACTGCTGATAATCCAGCGGCCAATATTAAATACACGGTTTGAATTCTTTGTAACATTATTTTTACCCTTATGAAAAGCAAAAATAAGAGTTTCTTTTTATAAATATATGTAAATAATTAAAAATAAAGTTGTATACTTGCATCACAAAACATGTAACCTTCTCAACTAAGGTTACTTACCTTCAAAATAAAATTTTCCTAGAATTCTTCTTTTGAAAATTTATACCTAAACGTAAATTATATAGCAAATTTAAATGTTAGAGATTTCTGAATTAAAAGCAAAAAAGCTTCCTGAATTGCAAGATATTGCAAAAAACCTTAACGTACCTAAATACCGTACCTTAAAAAAACTAGACTTAGTATACCAAATATTAGATTATCAAGCAGCAAATCCTAATAAGGTAAAAGAAGTGATTACAGAAGATTCTTCAGAAAAAAAATCTTCTGAAAAACCAAAACCTAATATTCGCCCAAGGAGACCTCGTGCAGCAAAACCAGAAGGGACAGCACCAGCACCTGTAAAAAAGGAGATGAAATCACCTCAAGAACGCAAAAAGGAAACTCCTGCACCTGTCGCTACAAAAGAAGAAGGTATTGCTAAAAATAACGAAAATAGCGACAAAACTAAACCTCTTCACAACAAAGAAGATAAAAAAGAAAATAGAAATAGAGGTAATGACAAACCTCAACAAAATAAACCCAGAAACACCAACAACAACCCTAATAAAAAAGATAGTGGAAATCGTGGTGACAACGGAAATAATCGAGATAACGGGAATAGAGATCACGGAAACAGAGATAACAGAAACAGGTACAAAGAGCCCGATTTTGAATTTGATGCTATAATTGAAAGCGAAGGTGTCCTTGATATCATGCAAGATGGTTATGGCTTTTTAAGGTCTAGTGACTACAACTATCTTTCTTCTCCAGATGATATATATGTATCCCAATCTCAAATACGCCTTTTTGGATTAAAAACCGGAGACACTGTATTAGGACAAGTAAGACCTCCTAAAGAAGGAGAAAAATATTTTCCTCTTATTAAAGTAAATAAAATTAATGGTCTGGATCCACAAGTGGTTCGAGACAGAGTATCTTTTGAACATTTAACGCCATTATTTCCTCAGGAAAAATTTAATATCGCCGAAAGACAAAGCACAATATCTACCAGAATCATGGATCTTTTTGCCCCTATTGGCAAAGGACAACGTGGTATGATCGTGTCGCAACCTAAAACAGGTAAAACTATGCTACTTAAGGATGTTGCTAATGCAATTGCCGCCAACCATCCAGAAGTATACCAAATGATTCTTCTAATCGACGAAAGACCAGAAGAGGTTACCGACATGCAGCGTAATGTAAAAGGAGAAGTTGTTGCTTCGACTTTTGACAAAGAAGCTAACGAACATGTAAAAGTTGCTAATATTGTTCTTGAAAAAGCAAAAAGATTAGTAGAGTGTGGTCATGATGTTGTGATATTATTAGACTCTATAACCCGTTTAGCAAGAGCGTATAACACCGTACAACCTGCCTCTGGAAAAATATTAAGTGGAGGTGTAGACGCAAACGCCTTACACAAACCAAAACGTTTCTTTGGAGCAGCCCGTAATATCGAAAATGGCGGTTCTCTTACTATAATTGCAACAGCATTAACAGAAACTGGTTCAAAAATGGACGAGGTAATCTTTGAAGAATTTAAAGGAACTGGTAACATGGAGCTTCAGTTGGATCGTAAAATATCGAATCGTCGTATTTTCCCTGCTATTGATCTTACCTCCTCAAGTACGCGTCGTGATGATTTATTACTTGACGATACCACAATTCAAAGAATGTGGGTAATGCGTAAATACCTTGCAGATATGAATCCAGTAGAAGCAATGGAGTTTATTAATGACCGCTTTAAACAAACCAAAAACAATGATGAGTTCCTTATCTCTATGAATGGATAAAACTCAATCAATAATCTCGGAGCAAGCTCACGAGGTATGCTTCTGGAAATATATTTTGTTTTCGAGGTAAGCCTCAGAGAATTAAACTCCACAATGTGGATTAAAATAATATTACATAGTTAGGATATGGCTGTTCTTTTGAATAGCCATATTTTTTTTTACCCTATTAACAAAACACCAAAAGCTACCCTATATAAATTTTTAATTATTTTAGTACCAGCTTGAAAGTTTTTGATAAAAAAAATGACCAAATACAAAAAAAATAACTTACTATGAAAAACATACTATATATATTATGGAGTGTCACTTTATTGTTTTCTAGCTGCCAAAGTAAGAGCCAGTCTACGCGTAAAGAACAAAACCTTTCAGAAATTAAAAATACTGCCCCTGTACAAGTTAAACCCGTTAATGGACTAGAAAGAGCTTACTTCGCCAGCGGTTGTTTTTGGTGCGTAGAAGCTATTTACGAAAGCGTAAAAGGTGTTAAGGAATCTGTTTCTGGCTATTCTGGTGGACATACCCAAAATCCCACATACCAAACAAGTAACACAGGAAGAACAGGTCATGCAGAAGCAGTAGAAATTATCTATGACCCAAAAATTATATCTTTTTCAACTCTGGTAGACGTATACTTTGGATCTCAGAATCCAACTCAAATTAATGGACAAGGCCCAGATCATGGATCCCAATACAGATCTATCCTATTCTATCAGAACAATGAACAAAGAAAAATAATAGAAGAAAAGAAAGCAGCGCTATCTAAAGAACTAAATAGAAAAATCGCAGCAGAGGTACTCCCTTTTCAAAAATTCTGGAAGGGAGAAGCATATCATCAAGATTATGAAAAACGAAATCCAAGCAATCCATATATACAAAACGTATCCATACCAAGATTAAAAAAGTTTCAAAACAAATTTCCTGATCTTATAAAAGAAATACATTAAAAACAACATTTATTATTATCTAGAGAAGCAAAACAAACACACTAATACAAACATCTTTTCTAGCTTGTAAATCTTAACTTACGAAAACCGACTAAAAATTTTAAAACTGTAAATTAAATCGGTTATAACAACAAAAAAAGTCGTTGAAAAACACAAATCACAGAAAAGAAATAAGTATTTTTATACAAATAAAATGAAAACAAGTTGTGTTTTTCATTATAAAACATTACTTTTGAGTCTGATTTAATAGTTTTCTTTTCAGTAATTTAATCAAAAATGCTGAAGTTTTACTAAAGCAAAGCCAGCTTAAGTTGCTGAAAATAAAAGGATTACAATCATAATTGTTCTTCAAAAAAGTGAGTTTTTTAATCGTTTAGTTAAACGTTTTAAAAAGCAGAAATTAGCGCTAAAATGCTTTTGGCATCTTTTTTGAACATCAAATTTTGACGGCAAATTATATTTTTTTAATAAATTTTAAGCTAAGAAAATAATAATATAACAATAAGAATTATAACCCAATCTACTTAAAAACAAGCGATATGAAGTCTACTTTTACATTTATTCTGCTTTTGGTGATTACCTTCTCGTCTGCTCATGCTCAAGATGGGCAATACTTAATGTCTTCTAATAAATTAGAAGTTCGAAGTGGTCCCGGCCTACAATTTAACACTATTGCCGAAGTTCCTCAAGGAACTCAGGTATACGTAATGAGCTCCAACTATGGAGACTGGAGTGCTATACAGTACAAAAGTATGAACGGTTTTGTTATCACAAAATACTTAACCGAAGACAGCCGAATTGCAGATGCAGAAAGAGCTGAAAAAGAAGCAGCAGCAAAAAGAGAAGCTGCAAAACAAGCAGCAGCGCAAGCAATTGCTCAAGCTGAGGCAGCAAAAAGAGCTGCGGAAGAAGCTGCAAGAAAAGCTATTGCTAATGCAGAGCGTCTAAAAAGAGAAGCGGAAGCAGCAGCAGCAGCAGCAATTGAACAAGCAGAAGCTGCATCTAAATCTAAAGAAGCCGCTGCAAGAAGAGCTTTGGCAGATACAGAAGAAACAAGAAGAGCTGTTGAAGAAGCTAACAGAAGAGCTGCCAAAGGTGGTGATTTAGCTTCTACACCAATAGAGTCTACAACTCCTTCTTATGGATCATCATCTTCTAGTAATACCAACTCACCTAGATCCACCTCTATGGAAGTATCTAGAGAGGACAAGTATTCTAGCTGGGAGAAAAAGACATATAAATCTGGAGCTACTCCAACCTCATTTAACTTTAAAGGGAAGTTTGACTACAAGTTAGACAACTATCTTAAAATAAAAGTTGGTAAAAACACAGAAGTAGTAGTTAAGATGTACAAAATGGGTAAAACCGAAGCTGACGATGAGTTAGTACGTGTAACCTATATTAACTCTAACACTACACAGTTTATAAGAAACGTTCCTGAAGGAGAATACTACCTTAAAATTGCATATGGTATAGACTGGAGAGAAACTATTATAGATGGTAAAAAATTCGGTACTTTTACTAAAAATGCTTTATATGAAAAAAGTATGCAGGTGCTAAACTTTAATACTGTTAAAACATCAAAAGGTATTAATGTACCTTCGTATAACCTAGCATTAGATCTTACTAGTGGTGGATATGATGATGGAAGTAAAGAAGATAACATTTCTGACATAGACTTTAATAAGAATTAAATAATACATTTAATCACCAAAAATAAATGTAACTTTATAAAAAAGTCTGAGATTCGTGAGAATCTCAGACTTTTTATTTTTATACACAGTTTAACAAATAGTTTATAAAGCTGTTGTTCTTGTACTACACCCTTATACTACCCTAACCCTACTCATATGTGCAACAAATACAATTCTTATGTCCTAATAAAGAATAGAGGTAAAAAACAGTGTTATACAGTAAAAATAAAAAGAGCATCTCTTCACCCATTTAAAATATGAATTTCAGAGTTTTAATTATTTGAGAGCTTACTTTTTAACTTTTATTAAAAGAAACTGTTTCTTCAATAGAAACTATTTTAAAACAGTGGTTAACAAAATATTAAAACTCAGCCTAAACTCTCCTTTCTTAAAGGGATAGCGATCTTAAATCTTTATCAAATACTAATATTATATATTACCTCTAGTTTTAAACAACAGACTACCTAGCACTTATATTAAAGCAAAAAAAAGCCTGTAAATATATTACAGGCCCAACAATTAATTTATTAATTATATATTTTATTTAAGACCGCTACGGTGTCTTTCTCTTGCCAATAATGTATTTTTAAGCAACATAGCAATGGTCATTGGCCCTACCCCTCCTGGTACAGGAGTAATAAAAGAAGCTTTTTTACTTACGTTTTCAAAATCTACATCCCCTACAATCTTATATCCTTTTGGATTAGAATCGTCTGCAACTCTGGTTATCCCAACATCAATAACTACAGCATCATCTTTTACCATTTCTGCTTTTAAGAAATCAGGTACTCCCAGAGCGGAAATCACAATATCTGCCTGAGAAATAATTTGGGTAATATTTTTTGTATGACTATGTGTTAAAGTAACTGTAGAGTTACCTGGCCAACCTTTTCTTCCCATTAAAATACTCATTGGTCTACCAACAATATGGCTTCTACCAATAACAACTGTATGTTTTCCTTTGGTATCTACATTATAACGCTCTAATAGCTCTAAAATTCCAAAAGGAGTTGCTGGGATAAAGGTAGACATATCTAATGCCATTTTACCAAAATTCATAGGGTGAAAACCATCTACATCTTTGTCTGGATCTACCGCTAGTAATACTTTTTGCGTATCAATTTGCGGTGGCAACGGTAATTGTACTATAAAACCATCAATATCCTCATCTTCATTTAACTCTTTTATTTTGGTTAACAGCTCAATTTCGCTAGTAGTACTTGGCATCTTGACCAAAGTAGAATCAAACCCTATTCGCTCGCAGGCTCTAACTTTACTACCTACATAGGTTAAACTAGCTCCGTCATTACCTACCAAAACTGCCGCAAGATGTGGTACTTTCTCGCCACGTTCTTTCATTTTAAGAACTTCTGCAGCTATTTCATCTTTAATATCGTTACTAACTTTTTTACCGTCTAATATTTCCATTCCCCTTGGTTACCTTGATTGATTATTTCATTTTTAATAAAAATTTCTAGCTATTTCATTTTACCCATCATCTGCATCATACGTTTTCCGCCACCACCTTGCATCATTTTCATCATCTTACTCATCTGGTCAAACTGCTTCAACAATTGATTTACTTGCTGAATAGAAGTTCCTGAGCCTGCTCCTATACGTTTTTTTCTACTAGAGTTTATAATTTGTGGTTTAGTTCTCTCTTCAGGCGTCATAGAATGTATGATTGCTTCTATATGTTTAAAAGCATCATCATCTATATCCATATTCTTCATCATTTTTCCTGCTCCGGGGATCATTCCGATAAGGTCTTTCATATTCCCCATTTTCTTAATCTGCTGAATCTGCTTTAAGAAATCATCAAACCCAAACTGGTTCTTTGCTATTTTCTTTTGTAATTTTCTGGCCTCTTCTTCATCAAACTGCTCTTGTGCTCTTTCCACAAGAGATACGACATCTCCCATCCCCAGAATACGATCTGCCATACGAGAAGGATAAAAAACATCAATAGCTTCCATTTTTTCTCCTGTACCAATAAATTTAATTGGCTTATTAACTACAGATTTTATAGATATTGCTGCTCCTCCTCTGGTATCTCCATCTAATTTAGTAAGAATTACCCCATCAAAATTCAACACATCATTAAAGGCTTTTGCGGTATTAACTGCATCTTGCCCAGTCATAGAGTCTACAACAAATAAGGTTTCGTTTGGCGTGATAGCCTTGTGAATATTTGCTATCTCTGTCATCATCACCTCATCTACAGCCAAACGTCCTGCGGTATCTATAATAACCACATTATGCCCGTTTGCTTTTGCATGTGCAATACCTGCTGTTGCTATTGCAACGGGGTCATTATTACCTTTATCACTAAAAACCTCTACATTAATCTGGTCTCCAACCACGTGCAATTGATCAATTGCAGCAGGTCGATATACATCACAAGCAACAAGAAGTGGTTTCTTTGTTTTTTTTGTTTTAAGAAAATGGGCTAGTTTCCCAGAAAAAGTTGTTTTACCAGATCCTTGTAATCCAGACATTAAAATAACCGATGGTTTACCAGATAAATCTACTTCAGCAACTTTGCCTCCCATTAACTCTGTTAACTCATCTTTGACAAGTTTTACCATTAACTGCCCAGGCTTTAAGCTTTTTAAAACATTTTGTCCTAATGCTTTTTCTTTTACCGTAGCAGTAAATTCTTTAGCTATTTTATAATTTACATCGGCATCTACTAACGCTCTTCGAACCTCCTTAAGTGTCTCTGCAACATTAACTTCGGTTATCTGTCCATGCCCTTTTAGGATATGTAAGGCTTTATCTAACTTATCACTTAAATTATCAAACATATATTTTCTGGTATTATCAAAACACTATCTTTATCGATAGATCGGTTGCAAATTTAAGAATTTGAAGCGTATAAATAAAGTATCCAATTACAGAATTACATAATCCTGATTAAACATTAAAATATATAAATAAAAAATTATTCAATAGGAACTAAAAACAATACATTTTTGACTATACTACAATGGTTCATTTTTTTATTGAAGAAAAAGAATAAGTTATTAAATAATACAACGCTCTTAATATCTTTTAAAAGATGACTAAGAGCGTTGTGTGTAAATACAATCAAGAAAATATAAAATCCTAAAAATAGAATTATTTATTTTTCTAAAATATTATGGTGCAGGAATAAGTACTTTTCCAATTGCATGAATCACTCCATTACTTGCTTGTACATCTACTGCTAAAATTTCAATGTCGGTATTACCAGAACCATCAGTAAGGTTAGCAATAGCACCATTAGTTCCTGGTATAACAACCGTTAACGTTCCTCCTTCAAGAGTAGCTGGAGTTACTAAGCCGTTAGAAAGATCACCAGACCTTACATTATTTCCAGCAATAACATGATGCTGTAATATAGGAATCAATTCACTCTCTGCCGGAACTGTTATAGCGTCAAAAGCTGAATTTAAAGGAGCAAAAACGGTAAAAGGTGCAGGACTTGTTCCTAATGGGGTACTTAAGGTAGCTGCAAAATCAGTAGAAGGAGTTAATGTTGTTAATGCAGATACTAAAGTAGAAAAATTAGGATCTGCTGTAGCAAAAGTTACTACTGTTGGCAATGTAACAACCTCGTCTACAATATGAATAACTCCGTTACTAGCAATAATATCTGCGGTACTTACTTTTGATATCCCATTAAAAGATACTCCATCCTCTGTATTGATATAAATACTTAAATTATTATCTGAAGATCCATAAGTTGCAAGAGTATTATTATATCCTGTTGATAAATCTGTAGACTGTAGTTTACCACTAATAGCATGATTTAATAAAATTTGCTCTAATTGAGAGGAAGACAATCCTGAGACATCTCCTAAAGCTGTAAAAGCAGCATTAGTTGGTGCTAAAAGGGTCAAACTACTATCTTCGCTACTTAAGGCTGCTACTACGGTTGCACTATTGGTTGTTGCCACAGAGGCTAAAGAAGATAAATTAGAATCTTTTGCAACAAAATCTAACATTGTAGGAATGTTGATTACTTTATCTACTGCATGAATTACCCCATTAGATCGATCAATATCTGCTGTAGTTACTGTTGCTTCTCCATTAATTTTTACACTACTACCAGATTTTTCAATATAGGTACTGATATTAGCCTCGTTAAGGACGTATCCTGTAGTAATTTGACCAGAAGTAACTTTAACATTTAACACGTGATTTAGTAATACTTTTCGTAAATCCTCTACAGGTACATCCTCTAACGCTTTTCCGTCTAAAAAAGCATCAAAAGCTGCATTATTAGGTGCAAATACTGTAAAATTTCCTGTTCCAGATAAAGTAGTAACTAAATCCGCTCTTTTTAGGGCCGCTAAAAGAGAACTATAATCTGAATTTTCTGTTACAAAATCTGCAATCGTTGTCGACTCTGAAGGAAATGTGGAATCGTCGTCATCACTACAAGAAAATAAAGTTGTTACAAACAAAGTAATAAAAACTGTTTTAATAAGATTTTTGAGTTTCATGGTTTTTTTATATTTATTATTTAATGATTAAACAACTAACAAAATAAAACTCTAACCCTGTTTAGTGATTTTAGTATTATTTTAACTTTTTGTTTAGTTTTTATGTTCTTCCATTAAACAAAATAAATTCTAAATAAAGAAACTCTTTTTTTATTAGTAACCAAAGAGAATCTAATTATCATTTTCATCGCAATCAGTCGCTACATCTGTAATTGAGATTAATAAATCCTCATTGTGCCATATCCGCATTTTTTCACCATTATGAAACATTACTTTTATTGGATAATTTAAACTTACCAAAGTGTTTTCATTTAAGCCCGACATAAATTTAAATAGCATTGCATCGTGTTCTGCATTTACAATTTTAAATTGATTTGTATTACTATTAAAAGTAGAAAATTGTATTGGGTAAATAAAATCAATACATTCTATATCATCATCTACTAAATTACAGGTTTTTGTAAATGCATTTAACGCTTCCTGATTTAAAATAGTTTCTTTTTGATGATTAAACAAGCTAATTGTAACTGGAAATTGAATTTCGATTATATCTAAACCAGATAAGTTATCGTAGTCCGTTATATTTTCAATTTTAATCTTTCTTCCATTTAATAAAATAAAATAAGGGAAATCAATACTAAAACAATTTCCTTTATCGACTATATCATCATAAGAGCCATCGTGAATAACCATATTTTTCATTAAACTTGCTAGTTGAGAATTTTTAGGAATCTCAGTATTTTCAGAAAAATCAACAATCTCTGTTTCTTCTTTCTGGCAAGCAATAATAAAAACACTTATAAACAAGTAAAAACTTACTATCAATCTATTCATTATTAAGATATTATTTCTTTTTGTAATTTAAATTAAAACAACATACAAAGCAAAATTCCTACGTGTAAAACTATTTTTCTTTAATTTTGAGAAAAAAATAATGCCAAAAGATCTATTCAAAAATGTTTGTGAAGAAAAACTATTTTCAGAATTATTCAGAAAACATTCTAGAGAATTACATGACTTTATATACTATAAATACGGAGAATATATAGATCCAAAAGATAAAGTACAAGAGGCATTTATTAAGCTTTGGGACAATTGTAAAAAGGTACCATTACAAAAAGCAAGAAGTTTTCTTTTTACGGTAGGAAACAATTTATCTTTAAATCAATTAAAGCATAATAAGGTTAAATTAAAATTTCAGCAAATCGAGCATACCGATATGACTAATGAGAACCCCGAGTTTATATTAGAAGAAAAAGAATACCTTATTAAGTATGAAAAAGCACTTTCTACCCTAACAGAACCACAACGTGTAGCATTTCTTCTTAATAGAACAGAAGGAAAAAAGCACAGAGAAATAGCAGAATTACTTGGTATTTCAAGAAAAGCGGTAGAAAAAAGGATTTACGGAGCTTTAGAGAAATTAAGAAAAGAAATTGAAGGAATTTAACTTTTTTTAAGTAGGAAATTTTATAACTTAATTGTTATACTATTATAAACTTTATTATGAATAAAGAAGATATTATAAAAAAATGGCTGGATAATATACCGCTTAATGATAAGGAATTAGAGATATTTAAAAATTTAGATTCCTATGATTCTTATATTAAAATATCGGATACTGCCAAAAAGATTGTTCTCCCTAATTATGATATAGAATCTAATTTACACGATTTGAAAGTCGCTTTGCTAAATCGTAAAAAAGTTAGTTTTTTAAAACCGCATATTCATATATTAATGAGAATTGCTGCCATATTCGTTATAGGTTTAGGGTTATATTTTACTGCATTTTATACTTCTAAAACAACTATTAATACTTTAGCAAGTCAAAAAAAAACTATAGAGCTACCAGATCATACTTTTGTACGTCTTAATTCTTTATCATCTATAGAATATAAAGACAAAGATTGGGAAAACAATCGTAACATTAAACTCAATGGAGAAGCTTATTTTAAAGTTGCGAAAGGTAAAAAATTTAATGTATACACTTCTTCTGGTTTGATAACTGTTTTAGGCACTGAATTTAATGTAAACCAAAGAGATAATTATTTTGAAGTAACCTGCTATGAAGGTCTTGTAAGTGTAACGCACCAAAAAGAAACTATAAAACTATCTGCTGGTAAGACATTTAAAATACTGAAAAATGAAACGTACAGAGGAGAGACAAATATTATGCAACCAGATTGGATTGAAAATAAAAGTGTATTTACCAGTACTCCTTATTTTTATATTCTTAAAGAATTTGAAAGACAATACAATGTTACTATCATTACTGATAAAATAGACTTAAATAAACTTTTTACTGGTAATTTCGTTCACTCTGATATCAACACAGCAATACAATCTATTACTATACCAATGCGTTTAAAGTATAATATCAATAAAGATAATATAACCTTATATAAAGAGTGATCAGGATCAAAGTCACAGCTTTGTTTGTTTTTTTTTATTTTACATTCTTTCAGACATACGCTCAGTCTGAACAGGATTCTATACCTCTTTTTTCTATACTAAATAAATTACAAGATAAGTTTAACTGTAGTTTTTCGTATGCAGATAGTGATATAAATGGAATAGTGTTATCCTTACCTCCTGAAAACTCTGATCTTAAAGAATCTATTACATATTTAGAAAATAACACTTCTATTACCTATACTTTTTTAAACCCAAATAATATAGTTCTTAGTATTAAGGATATTGTTATCTGTGGCATCTTAAAATCTTTTATAGATAAAAAACCAATTTCTAATGCTACTATCCAAACAAAAGACAATATAGCTATTAGTGATGAAAGTGGAGAATTCGAACTCAGTATAACAAATCTAAATGACTTAATCTATGTTAGTTATGTTGGCTATAAAACAAAGAGAATTTTGGGCGAAGAGCTTACTCGTACGCCATGTTCAACTATTATTTTAGTGCCAGAAGTTCAAAATTTAAGTGAAATAGTTCTCCGTAATTATTTAGTAAAAGGTATTAACAAAAAATCAGATGGTTCTATTACTATTAATTATAATGATTTTGGTATTCTTCCTGGCCTAATAGAGCCTGATTTATTACAGACCATTCAAGCTTTACCAAGCATAACGAGCGTAGAAGAAACTGTTTCTGATATTAATGTAAGAGGAGGAACTAACGATCAAAACCTTATTCTTTGGGATGGAATTAAAATGTATCAATCTGGTCATTTTTTTGGGCTTATTTCTGCTTTCAACCCTTATTTAACAAAAGATATACAGGTAATCAAAAATGGATCTAGCGCAAGTTATGGTGATGGAGTATCTAGTGTAATATCTATGACAACCAGCAATCAAATTCATGAAAAATTTAATGCCAGTATAGGTGTAAATATGATTAGCGCAGATGGTTATATAGATACTTCATTAGGCAAAAAATCTTCGCTACAATTATCTATGCGAAAATCTATAAATGAGCTAATCGAGACCCCCACGTACAAGCGATATTTCGATAAAGCTTTTCAGGACTCTGAAGTGATAAACAATTTAGAAAATTCATTCAACACAAATAATGATTTTTCTTTTTACGATACTAGTTTACGATGGCTATATCAACCAACCACTAAAGACTTAATCAAAATAAATGCACTAATTATTAGGAATGATCTGGATTTTCATGAAAATGCAATAATTAATCAAAAAAAGATTTCCAGAAGAAGTACTTTACAGCAAAACAATAGTGCAGGTAGTATTTGGCATCAAAGAAATTGGAGTACTAAATTTAAAAGCGAGTTGCTTCTTTACGGAACAAATTATGTTTTAGAAGGCACTAATTCTGATATCATAAACAATCAGCTTTTAGTTCAAAAAAATGAAGTATTAGAGAACGGAGTTAAATTAACTTCTCTTTTTAATATAAACACCAATTTTAATTTAAAATCTGGATATCAATTTAATGAAACAGGGATTACCAACCTAAGAAACATAAATAACCCCATATTTGGAGAAACTACAAAAGAAGTACTTCGTACTAACAGTGTGTTTTCTGAAGGGCAATTTAAATCTAAAAATACTAGTTTTAATCTTGGCATACGTTTTAATTACTTAGATAAGTTTAAAATATTTCTGGCAGAACCTCGCTTAAGTTTTAATCATAAATTTTATAACTATTTTACTTTAGAAGCTTTAGCAGAATTAAAAAGTCAGGTAACTTCTCAAATTATACAATCTCAAAACGATTTTTTAGGGATAGAAAACAGAATGTGGATGCTTTCAAATAACGACAGCATACCTATCATTAAAAGTCAACAAGTTTCTTTAGGTCTAAGCTATGCACGTAATAATTGGTTAATAAGTACGGATATTTATCATAAATATGTAGACGGTATTTTATCTCAAAGTCAAGGATTTCAAAATCAATTAGAGTTTAAATCTGATCATGGTAGTTATACTATAAAAGGGATCGACTTTTTAATTAATAAGAGATTTAAAAAATTAAGTACATGGCTAAGCTATTCCTACGCTAAAAATGATTATTTATTTACTATGCTAGCTGATACAGCCTTCCCCAACAATCTTGACATTAGGCATACCATAAATTTTGCTGTTTCTTATATGACAAATAGGTTTAAATTTTCGAGTGGTATTAATTGGCATAGTGGTAAGCCAACAACAATACCTGTTACTGGAAGTAATTCAATAAAAGAGGATGATACCATTAACTATAAACATCCTAATAGCGATATCATAAAAGATTATATCAGGTGGGATTTATCTGCAACATATAATTTTAAATTATTTAACAAAAATAATGGGCTATTAGGTTTGTCTGTTTGGAATATCGTAAATCAGGAAAATATAATTAACAAATATTACAGAATAAATTATCAAAATACTATTGAAGAAGTTAAACAATCTGGTCTAGAGTTTACACCAAATATAATTTTTAGAATTAATCTTTAATAATCTTAACTCCAATATAACTTATAATCTCCTCTCCACCTACAACTTTTATAGAATTCCTCGTTATCTCAAATCCTTTACTCTCAAAAAAAGGTCGGGTACCCTCATTTACTTGAGCGGTGAGAGTTTTTATATCAGAATCTCTGGCTACTTCTTCGATTTTTGCATACAAATCACTAGCAATTCCTTGCCCATGATAATTCATATGAACAAAGATATATTCAATATTACCTTTTGTATCCATTGAAAAAGAACCAACAATTTCACCATTTAATTTAGCATTATAAATAAAATCATTTTCAAATTTTTGTTGCCAATATGATTTATTTATAGCTAATTGAGAATAATTTTTTATTTCAGATTTTGTAAATAGCTTTGCCCCATAAGTTATCACTGTTTGGTAAAACAGATGTTGCATTAATGGTAAATCTTGGAAAGTTGCACGTGATATATTACAATACATATTACTAAAATAAAAAACAAATCCTTTTTTACTATAATCTTATTTGATTTTTATCCTATTTAATAGATAAAAGGGATGAAAAATCGGCATTCTTCTGTTTTTAAAAGATTAAAATAAAAACAATAGGTGGCACAAAAGTTTACATTCTTTCAGGAACGTTAATCCCCAATAGATTAAATGCAGATTTTATTGTATCCCCTACTAATCCCGAAAGTTGTACTCTAAACACTTTTTCTTTATCTGTATCTGCACCAAATATGGATACATTCTGAAAAAACGAATTATAACTTTTCACTAGGTCATAAGTATAATTAGCAACAATTGCAGGACTAAGATCATTTGCTGCATTCTGGATAATTTCTGGATAATATTCTAATTGTTTAATTAGTTCTCTTTCCTTTTCGTGTAATTTTATATCCTCTGTAATATTTTCGCTATAATCAAAATCTGCCTTACGCAAAATCGCTTGGATTCTAGCATAAGTATATTGTATAAACGGTCCTGTATTACCTTGAAAATCTACAGACTCTTTAGGATCAAAAAGAATACGCTTTTTAGGATCTATTTTTAAAATAAAATATTTTAAAGCTCCAAGACCAATGATATTATAGACTTCATTCTTCTCTTCTTCTGTATACCCTTCCAATTTCCCTAAATCTTTAGATATATCTCCTGCTGTAGATGTCATCTCTGCGATAAGCTCATCTGCATCTACTACAGTACCTTCTCTACTTTTCATTTTACCACTAGGTAAATCCACCATCCCATAGCTTAAATGATATAATTGCTCCGCCCAATCGTAGCCTAGCTTTTTTAGTATAGCAAATAGTACATTAAAATGATGATCTTGCTCATTCCCAACCGTATAAATCATCCCTCCTACATCTGGGTTATCCTTAATACGTTGTATTGCTGTACCTATATCTTGTGTCATGTATACAGAAGTGCCATCACTTCGTAATACCAATTTATCATCTAACTTTTCTTCACTTAAATCACACCAAACAGATCCGTCTTCTTTTTTATAAAAGACACCATTAGCAAGTCCTTCTTCAATATTATCTTTACCTAATAAATAGGTGTTACTTTCATAATAGTAACTATCAAAATTAACCCCTAAAGCTTTGTATGTTTGATCAAAACCTTCATACACCCATCCATTCATCATTTTCCATAGTTGTACAACATCTTCATCTCCTGCTTCCCACTTACGAAGCATGTCTTGCGCTTCTAACATAAAAGGAGCTTCCTTTTTTGCTTCTTCTTCTGTTTTTCCTTCTTTTGTAATTAAATGTGCAATTTGTTCTTTATAAACCTGATCAAATTTTACATAATAATTACCAACCAACTTATCTCCTTTTAGCCCAGTAGATTCTGGCGTTTCTTGATTACCATATCTTTGCCATGCTAACATAGATTTACAGATATGAATCCCTCTATCATTAATAATTTGAGTTTTGTACACTTTTTTACCACTCGCTTTTATTATCTCTGCAACAGAATATCCCAAAAGATTATTCCTAACATGACCTAAATGTAATGGTTTATTAGTATTTGGTGAAGAGTATTCAACTATTACAGCCTTCTCCCCTTTTTTTGGAACCACAAAACCATATTGTTTATCTTCTTTAATTTTTGCAAAAAAATCAAGGTAGTAAAAATCTGAAATAACTAAATTAAGAAACCCTTTAACAACATTATAATCATTTACTTCTTTTACATTCTCTGCTAAGTACTTACCGATAGTTTCTCCTATTTGCACAGGATTTCCCTTTACCAAACGAAGCATCGGAAAAACAACTACAGTAATATCTCCTTCAAATTCTTTTCGTGTTGCTTGTAGTTCTACAGACTCTAAACTAGCACCATACAATTGCAGTATCGCTTCTTTTACTTTACCAGAGATGGTTTTTTGTAAATTCATTTTATAAAAAATTAAGCTGCAAAGATAATAGAAATTACAGAGTGTCTATGTGTTTCTGCATCATTTCATTTTTTTACATCCAAAAAAATAATAGAAAACAACGATTATACAATTCTTAAAAATAGTTTATCCTATCCCAAATTCTTTGTACCTTATAACGAAAAATGCGAATACTACTTACTGGAACTAATGGGTATATAGGAATGCGACTATTACCATTATTATTAGATCTTGGACATGACGTACTATGCTGTGTAAGAGATAAAAAAAGACTATCTATAGATGCCGAAATTAAAGAAAAAGTTACTATCATAGAAATTGATTTTCTAAAAGAACCAGATCTCTCTATTATACCTGTAAATATTGATGCTGCTTATTACCTTATTCACTCTATGAGTTCATCGACAACAGATTTTGATAAAAAAGAACAAATATCTGCTCTCAACTTTAATAAATATTTAGAGAAAACTACGGTTCAGCAAGTAATTTATTTAAGTGGTATTGTAAATGAAAAAAACTTATCTAAGCATCTTTGGTCTCGTAAAAACGTAGAAGAAATATTATATAAAGGTAATTACAACCTTACCGTTTTAAGATCTGGTATTATAGTAGGCTCCGGAAGCTCCTCTTTTGAAATCATACGGGATTTATGTGAGAAACTCCCCATAATGATTACCCCAAAATGGGTTAACACCAAAACGCAACCAATTGCAATTAGAGATGTTTTAATTTTTATGACAGGGGTTTTAGGAAACAAAAAATGCTATAATCAATCTTTTGACATAAGCGGTCCCGATATTCTTAGCTATAAAGAAATGCTATATCTATATGCTAAAGTAAGGGAAATCAAACTATTTATATTTACCATACCTATTATGACTCCAAAATTATCCTCTTACTGGCTTTATTTTGTGACATCTACCTCTTATAAATTGGCATTAAACCTGGTAGACAGTATGAGGATTCCTGTTATTGCTAACGATAAACATCTTCAGGAAATGTTAGATATCTCACCTATGAATTATGTAAAAGCTTTAGAGTTAGCATTTATAAAAATAGAACAAAACCAAGTTGTTTCCAGCTGGAAAGACTCTATGGTCAGTGGGCGTTTTGAGAACAATATTCAAAAATATGTCTCTGTTCCTAAAAGAGGATGTTTTGAAGATTACAAAAAAACTAAAATAAAAAACACAGAAAAAACAGTAGAAAAAATTTGGGCTATAGGAGGAGTAAATGGATGGTATTATGGAAATTGGGTATGGAAAATAAGAGGCTATATAGATAAACTTTTTGGAGGAGTTGGACTACGAAGAGGAAGAACACATTCAAATAAAATATCTTCTGGGGATGCCTTGGATTTTTGGAGAGTTCTTATTGCTGATAAAAAAAACAAACGTTTATTACTTTTTGCTGAAATGAAGGTCCCAGGCGAAGCTTGGTTAGAATTTAATATTGATGAGAACAATATCTTACATCAAACTGCTACTTTTAGACCTAAAGGAATTTGGGGGAGATTATATTGGTATACTATGATTCCCTTTCATTTCTTTATTTTTTCAGGTATGATTAAAAAAATAGCCGATGTAAGTTAATTTTACTAGGATAAAACGCTAAGTTTTATCGATAAGTTGCATTCTTTTTCTTATTTTTTATATATTTAATGAAAAACTGTATGAAGCAACTTTTACTATTTATTTTTCTATCTATTTTATTTTTATCTTGTAACTCAAAACCTATAAAAGATGTAGAATTACATAAATTAGTAACACTTTTAACAGGTGAATTTTCTAATAAAGAACAAGCAGAAAACGATATTAGTTTTGAACATCTAAATTTAAAGAACACAAGAATTTGGGAAAACAAACCTGGATACTGGCTATATTCAGAAGTTTCTGATGCAAAAAATAGCGACCAAATATATACCCAAAGAATCATAAACTACGAAAGATCGAATGCATCTACTTTTGTAAGCACTAGTTACTTGATTCGTAATGCCAAAAACTACAAAGGCACTCCAGAAGAAATATCTGATATTCTTAATGAGTTCACCAAAGATAGTCTTACAGAAAGAGTTGGTTGCCAAATGTATTTCAAGAAAAAAACTTCAACAATATATTCTGGAAAAATTAAAAAGAGATCTTGCCCCAGTAGTATTGATTACATCGACTATATTACTAGTTCTTTTGTAATTAGCAAAAATAAAGTCTCTATTTGGACAAAAGGATATGACAATAAAGGGAAACAGATCTGGGGGAAAATAAAAGGGCCTTACAAGTACAAAAGATTAAAAAAATAAAGTATCCAATATTATCCTAATACATCTCCTCTGACTACATTATACATATAAAACCTATTTAATAAAGTCAGCTAAAGTTTTATTCTCTAATACTTTTAATGTACTATCTCTTACCTCAATCATAACACTATGTACTGCACATTTGTCTTCATCTGGACAATCATCACATTTTTCGTAAAAGTTAAGACTTACACACGGGACCATAGCAATTGGTCCTTCTAAAACTCTTATAACAGAAGCCATTGTAATATCTTTTGGGGATCTAATAAGATAATATCCTCCGCCTTTTCCTTTTTTAGAACCTAAAAAACCTGTTTTTCTTAGAGTTAATAAGATACTTTCTAAAAATTTTTGAGAAATATTTTCACTAATCGCAATCTCTGATATTAAAACAGGGTTATCACATTTTTTTCTTGCTATATATGTAAGCGCCTTTAGGCCGTATTTGGTTTTCTTAGAAAGCATATTTTAATTAGTTACAGATATACAACTCGTAATTATGATATGAGCATGTTTACAACTTAATTTTGTAAATATAAGTTATAAACATAGTGGAAGAAAAACTTCCGCCATCATACAACGTGCACTACCTCCTCCTAACTTTTCAATAGTAGCCAAATCACTATGAAGAATAGCACAATGCTTTTCTATTTTGATTATTTGATCCTTAGTTAAGCTATTAAATGCTGCTGATGACATTACAAGATAGCGCTTATCTCCTAAACCTACAACTTGAAGCATATTCCCTGCAAAGTTATTTACCTGATTTTCTGTAATTGTAATAATTTCTTTACCATCTTGTTTTAAATGATTCGTAAGGTTTTTACGTTCTTTTTTATCATCTATACAATCTAAACAGACAACTACAAATGTTTCTCCAACTCCCATCATGACATTTGTATGGTATATTGGTAATCTTTTTGAATCTACGGTTTGATATGCGGTAAAAATAACAGGGGTATACTCAAAGTCTTCACAAAACTCTATTACCAAATCTTCATTTGCTCTAGGAGATAATGCACAATAAGCTTTTCTATGTACTCTATCTAAAACCAGACTACCAGTACCTTCTAGAAACAAATCTTCATCCTCTGCACTTGTATAATCGATAATATTTTTTATCTCAAAACCAGATTCTTCAATTTGGTCTAAAACTTCTGGCCTGCGTTCTTTTCTTCTATTTACTGCAAACATTGGATATAATCCTACATTACCATTTTGATGAAAAGAAACCCAGTTATTTGGAAAAATAGAATCTGGTGTATCATTAGTAGGATCATCATTAATAACAATAACTTGTACACCAACTTCTTTCAATTTTTTTACAAATTGATCAAATTCTATCTGCGCTTTTAGATTCGCTTCTTTAGATATTATCCCTGTATCTTCTTGATAATAATTATTTATAGCTGTTTGCTCATTCATCCTGAACTGTACAGGACGAATCATAACTATTGTATTTGTAACTTGCTTTTTCAATATAAATCTAGTCTATCATTTTCTCTACTATTGTTCCTGTTGTCGCTTTTAGCACTTCAAAAGCCGCTTCTGCCATTCTATTCCCTTTATTATCAAGAGTAGGATTTACTTCTACTACTTCGAAACAAACGGTTTTTTTTGTTTTCACAAACGCTTGAATAATAGAAATAGCTTCATCAATATCAAACCCTCTTGAAACGGGAGTACCAGTTCCTTTAGATATTAAGTCACAATCTAGGCTATCGACATCAAAAGATATATATAATATATCACAGGGTTCTAGCCTCTGAACTGCCTCTTCTAAGCACTTTTCATAACCACGATATCGTATTTCTTCTACGGTATAGTTTTTAATTTTATTTTGTTCTATAACTTTTTCTTCAGGCTCCTCGGTATCTCTTACTCCAAAATATACTATATGCTCGTGTTTAATTTTCTGACCATCAATACCGATGTTCTTCATTTTATTCCACAAATTAGCTGTCTCTTCAGAAACTTCGTTTGTTTTACAATAAAGGTTATCGTCAGAAAGCGCTGCTGCTAGTGGCATTCCATGTATATTGCCAGAAGGAGACGTATAAGGAGAATGTACATCTGCGTGTGCATCTATCCATACTACTCCTAGTGTTTTGGTAGGGTTTGCTGCTTTTATCCCGCTAATTGTTCCTAATGCAGAAGAATGATCTCCCGATAATACAATTGGATACTCATTATTATTCAGACTTTTCGCTACGCTATTATTTAATCTGGTACAAACATTAATTACACTTCCTATTCGTTTCGCAAAAGAATTATTTACTTTATTGTAGATCGTTTCATTTTCTGTTTCTACATTTTCATACTTATAAAGATTAAAATAATCATCTTTATAATTAATAGCCGCTATTTCTATTGCATCGATCCCAAGATCAGAACCTCTGGTTCCTGCTCCGATATCGGATCTATTTTTAATTAATTTAATTTCTTTCATGATTCATTTTCTTGTTTTTAATTATCACCAAAAGCATCATAACTAAAACAAACAATCTTTAACTTATTAAACCAAATATGATTTCCTTATTAATTCTCAAAAAATCGCTATATAAGCTTAAAAAACATGATTTAAAAACAACAAAAGCTTTACAGATTTATAAAATAATGTAAAGCTTTACGTCTAAAAAATATGTTTTTCTACCTATCTTCTACCTTTACAAAAGGTCTATGATTTTCTCCAATATATATTTGTCTAGGTCTTCCAATAGGTTCTTTACGAAGTCTCATTTCTCTCCATTGTGCAATCCATCCTGGCAATCTCCCTAAAGCAAACATTACTGTAAACATTTCTGTAGGTATCCCTAAAGCTCTATAAATAATTCCTGAATAGAAATCTACATTAGGATATAGTTTTCTTTTCACAAAATACTCATCTTCTAATGCTACTGATGACAAACCTTTAGCGATATCCAAAACAGGATCTTCAATACCTAAATCTCCTAACACTTCTTCTGCAGATTTCTTTATAATCTTAGCTCTTGGGTCAAAATTCTTATATACTCTATGTCCAAATCCCATTAATCGAAATGGATCATTTTTATCTTTTGCTTTATCAATATACTTTGCCGTATCGCCTCCATCAGCCTTAATTGCTTCCAACATTTCAATTACTGCTTGGTTCGCACCTCCATGAAGAGGTCCCCATAATGCAGATATACCTGCAGATAAAGACGCAAACAATCCAGCATGAGAAGAACCTACTATTCTAACAGTAGACGTAGAACAATTTTGCTCATGATCTGCATGAAGAATTAGTAATTTATCTAATGCATCATTTACAAGTCTATTAGGCTCATATGTTTTATTTGGCCTTGAAAACATCATTTTATGTAAGTTTTCAACATATCCTAATGAGCTATCCCCATAGTCCAAAGGAAGACTTTTTCTCTTTCTCATTGTCCATGCAGCAAGCACTGGGAATTTTGCCATTATTTTCACGATAGCGTTATACATTGCTTCTTCAGATGCAACATCTACAGAACCTGGATTAAAAGCAATTAATGCACTTGTTAAGGAAGACAACACTCCCATTGGGTGTGCACTCTTAGGAAAACCGTCTAGAATCTTCTTCATGTCTTCATCTACATGAGATTCTTCTTTTATATCTTTATCAAATTTATCTAATTGTGCTTTAGTTGGAAGTTCTCCAAATATTAACAGATATGCAACTTCTAAAAAATCTGCCTTTTCTGCTAATTCTTCTATAGAATATCCTCGATATCTTAGAATTCCTTTTTCTCCATCAAGAAAAGTAATACCACTCTCACAACTTCCTGTATTTTTATATCCAGGATCTATAGTAGTAACCCCTCCGGTTACCTCTCTAAGTGTTTTGATATCAATTCCTAGTTCATTCTCTGTTCCTTCTATGATTGGGAACTCATATCTATTACCGTCGATTTCTAACGTAGCTTTTTTTGACATGTGATTATTTTAGAATTTTACTGTTATTGTAGGATGGCTAAATTACGAAATATAGTGTTAATATATTATTAAACATAACATCATTTTTAACCTTAAAATGCATTTTTAGAATTACATTCAAAAAAAAAGAGGTAATCTTAAAAAATCACCTCTTTTTTATGCTAAAAAACTATTTTTATTTTATTTTAAATGCATTTCTTTTTGGATAGTAAGCCACTATACCTAATTCTTCTTCAATACGAAGTAATTGGTTGTATTTTGCCATTCTATCACTACGAGAAGCGGATCCTGTTTTAATTTGCCCAGTATTTAATGCTACTGCTAGATCGGCAATAGTGTTATCTTCTGTTTCTCCAGACCTATGAGACATTACAGAAGTATACCCTGCATTATGCGCCATATTTACTGCTGCTATAGTTTCTGTAAGAGTTCCTATTTGGTTTACTTTAATTAATATGGAATTTGCAATACCATTTTTGATTCCTTTAGAAAGTCGCTCTACGTTAGTAACAAATAAATCATCCCCTACCAACTGAACTTTATCTCCTATTTTTTCTGTAAGATATTTCCAACCTTCCCAATCATTTTCATCCATACCATCTTCTATTGAAATAATAGGGTATTTTGAGGCTAATTCAGCCAAATAATCTGCTTGTTCCTCACTAGTACGAACAACCCCTTTATTTCCTTCGAATTTAGTATAATCATATTTACCATCTACATAAAACTCGGCAGCTGCACAATCTAACGCAACCATTATTTCATCTCCTAACTTATACCCTGCTTTTTCTACTGCTAAAGCGATAGAATCTAAAGCATCTTCGGTACCATCTAATGTTGGAGCAAAACCACCTTCATCCCCTACTGCTGTGCTTAGTCCACGATCATGTAATACTTTTTTAAGGCTATGAAAAATCTCGGTCCCCATTTGCATTGCATGAGTAAAGTTATTAGCCTTTACAGGCATTACCATAAATTCCTGAAATGCAATTGGCGCATCACTATGCGAGCCTCCATTTATGATATTCATCATTGGTACCGGCAAAGTATTGGCACTAACCCCTCCTACATAACGATATAATGGCATATTAAGTTCGTTTGCTGCTGCTTTTGCAATTGCTAAAGAAACTCCTAATATTGCGTTAGCTCCTAACTTTGATTTATTTGGAGTACCATCTAATTCAATCATTGTTTGGTCTAATAAATTTTGATCAAATACAGAATACCCCAATAACTCTTCAGCAATTATTGTATTTACATTTTCAACAGCTTTAAGAACTCCTTTTCCCATATATGCTGAACCGCCATCTCTTAGCTCTACAGCTTCATGTTCTCCCGTAGAAGCTCCAGAAGGAACAGCTGCTCTACCTAAAATACCGTTTTCGGTAACTACATCTACCTCTACCGTTGGGTTACCTCGTGAATCTAAGATTTGTCTAGCGTGAATATTAATAATTACACTCATGTTTTCAGTTTATTTATTTGGATAATTTTAATTCGATGCAATATACAAAACCAGTAAATTTTAATAACTTCAAAAAACCTTAATTTATATTCCAAATTATAATATAACGATGAAGTTATCAACTATAACGTTATAGATCAAAGTAGTTTCAAAATGAACTAGGCTTCCAGCAACTACGGTTTATTTTAAACAGTAGTTTTTGACTTTTTAATATTCTCAATAAATTGATCAAATAAATACACAGAATCATTTGGTCCTGGACTAGCTTCAGGATGATATTGTACAGAGAAACAGTTCTTGTTTTTCATTTTAATACCTGCTACTGTATTATCATTAAGATGAACATGTGTAATTTCAACATCCACATTATTCTCAGTTTCTTCTCTATTTATTGCAAATCCGTGATTCTGAGAAGTTATCTCGCCATTACCCGTAATCAAATTTTTAACTGGATGGTTTATTCCTCTGTGTCCATTATGCATTTTATAAGTACTAATCCCATTTGCTAATGCTATTACTTGATGCCCTAAACAAATACCAAAAAGAGGTTTATTATTATTTAAGATTTCTTTGGCTGTAGTAATCGCCTGAAACAATGGTTCTGGATCACCAGGTCCATTTGACAAAAAGAACCCATCTGGACTCCAACTATTCATTTCTTCAAATGTTGCATCAAAAGGAAAGACTTTTATATAGGCATCTCTTTTTGCTAGGTTTCTAAGTATATTTCTTTTAATCCCTAAATCTAATGCAGATATCTTGTATGTTGCATTAGGATCTCCATAAAAATAAGGCTTTTCTGTTGATACTTTGGAAGCTAATTCTAAGCCGTTCATATCAGGGACATCCTGTAATTGTTTTTTTAGAGCCTCGATATTATCTACCTCGGTAGAAATAACAGCATTCATTGCTCCATTATCTCTTATATAACTAACTAATGCACGAGTATCTACATCTGAAATTGCAAGAAGATCATATTTTTCTAAAAAATTTTGCAAAGAACTATCTGCTAATTTTCTAGAATATTCATAACTGAAATTCTTAACAATCAAACCTGAAATCTTAATGGATTCAGATTCCATTTCTTCTTCATTAGTTCCATAGTTACCTATATGTGGATTAGTTGCCACCATTAGTTGCCCATAATAAGAAGGATCTGTAAAGATTTCCTGATAACCCGTCATACCAGTATTAAAACATACTTCGCCAAAGGCGCTACCTTCTCTTCCTACCGCCTTGCCATGAAAAATGGTTCCATCTGCTAATAAGAGTATTGCTTTTTTTCGAGATTGATATTTCATCTGTAAATAAAAATTATTTTTTTTAAGATTCGAACAGAAGTTGCTAATTAGTCTTTTAACAACATATTATTGTTCGCTTTGTTTTTAATTGTTTAAAAGATCAGATTTTATAAAATTATTCAAAAAAAAAGGATAAACGACGAACGTTTATCCTTTTTACATTATGTGCGATTCGCATCTTTCATTTATTCTTCTTCAGAACTAGGAGTTTCTGTTGCAGGAGCAGGAGCTACAGGAGCTGATTCTGACTTACTTCCTTTACCACCTCTTCTTCTAGATTTTTTCTTAGCAGGTTTACCAGCATTATAAAGCTCGTTATAATCTACTAATTCAATCATTGCCATATCTGCATTATCTCCAAGACGATTACCAAGTTTAATAATTCTCGTATATCCTCCTGGACGATCTCCAACTTTAGGAGCTACATCTCTAAATAATTCAGTAACCGCATACTTATTACGCAATTTACTAAATACAATACGACGATTGTGCGTTGTATCTTCTTTAGATTTTGTTACCAATGGCTCTACAAATTGTTTAAGCGCTTTAGCTTTTGCAACTGTAGTATTTATTCTTTTATGTTCAATTAAAGAACAAGCCATATTGGAAAGCATAGCTTTACGATGTGCCGTTTTTCTACCTAAGTGATTTACTTTTTTTCCGTGTCTCATGACATTTAATTTTAATCATCATCTTGCTACAACCCTCTCTGGGGAGCAAAATATGATAGATTAGTCTTTATCTAATTTATATTTTGAAAGATCCATACCAAAGTTAAGTCCTTTAACATTTACTAATTCTTCTAGTTCTGTTAAAGACTTTTTACCAAAGTTACGGAACTTCATCAAGTCATTTTTGTTATACGATACTAAATCTCCTAAAGTATCTACTTCTGCTGCTTTTAAACAATTAAGTGCACGTACAGAAAGATCCATATCGATCAATTTAGTTTTTAACAACTGTCTCATATGAAGTGATTCTTCATCATAAGTTTCTGTTTGCGCAATTTCGTCTGCTTCTAATGTTATACGTTCATCAGAGAACAACATAAAGTGATGAATTAGTATCTTCGCAGCTTCGGTTAATGCATCTTTAGGATGTATTGATCCATCAGTTACAATTTCGAAAACTAATTTTTCGTAATCTGTTTTTTGCTCTACACGATAATTCTCTATACTATACTTAACATTTTTAATAGGAGTATAGATCGAATCTGTAAAAATGGTTCCAATAGGAGCGTTAGCTTTCTTATTTTCTTCAGCAGGAACATAACCTCTACCTTTTTCAATAGTAATTTCAAGGTTAAGTGCTACTTTCTTATCCATATTACAGATAACTAAATCTGGGTTTAATACTTGAAAGCCAGAAATGAATTTCTGAAAATCACCAGCAGTTAACTGCTCTTGACCAGAAATAGATATAGTTACAGATTCATTATCTATATCTTCAATCTGACGCTTAAAACGCACCTGCTTAAGATTTAAAATAATCTCTGTAACATCTTCTACAACTCCAGAGATAGTTGAGAACTCATGATCTACACCTTCTATTCTAAGAGAGGTTATAGCGAATCCTTCTAAAGAAGACAGCAAAACTCTTCGTAAAGCGTTACCAACTGTTAATCCATACCCTGGTTCTAATGGTCTAAATTCAAATTTACCATCGAACTCAGTAGAGTCGATCATGATAACTTTATCGGGCTTCTGAAAATTTAATATTGCCATGTTATTGTTTCTTCTTAGAGTTATTACTTAGAGTATAATTCGACGATGAATTGTTCGTTAATATTTTCCGGAATTTGAATTCTTGCCGGAACTGATACAAAAGTACCTTGTTTTGTATCATTATTAAATGTAATCCACTCGTACACTTTACTATTATTAGCAAGCGAATTTTGGATTACTTCTAATGACTTGGATTTTTCTCGTACTCCGACAACATCGCCAGCTTTTAACTGATAAGAAGGAATATTAACTTGTTGCCCATTTACAGTGATATGTCTATGAGAAACCAATTGTCTTGCCCCACTACGAGAATTTGACAATCCCATTCTAAATACTACATTATCTAAACGAGACTCACAAAGTTGAAGTAAAACCTCACCCGTAATACCTTGAGCACGCGTAGCCTTTTCAAACATATTACGAAATTGACGTTCTAGAACACCATATGTATATTTAGCTTTTTGCTTTTCCATTAACTGGATTGCATATTCACTCTTTTTACCTCTTCTTCTGTTGTTTCCGTGTTGCCCAGGAGGGTAATTTCTTTTTTCGAAAGACTTGTCATCTCCGAAAATTGCTTCGCCAAATTTACGAGCGATCTTAGTTTTTGGACCAGTATATCTTGCCATTATTGATAATTTAGTTACAGAGGATAATTATGAATTAAGGTCTCTTTCCTTCGATAATTAAGATTCCTCTTTTAGATTTACTTATTTAATTATATAAAAAGAACCCGAACAAGGTTCGGGATAGTAATTATACTCTACGTCTTTTAGGAGGACGACATCCGTTATGAGGCATTGGGGTAACATCAATAATTTCTGAAACCTCTATACCAGCATTATGAAGAGAACGTATTGCTGATTCTCTACCATTTCCTGGACCTTTTACGTATACCTTAACCTTCTTAAGACCTGCCTCTATAGCAACTTTTGAAGCATCTTCTGCAGCTAATTGAGCAGCGTATGGAGTATTCTTTTTAGAACCTCTGAAACCCATTTTACCAGCAGAAGACCAAGAAATCACGTCTCCCTTTTTATTTGTTAACGAAATAATAATGTTGTTAAAAGAAGCAGTTACATGCGCTTCTCCTATAGACTCAACAATTACTTTACGTTTTTTTGAAGTTGACTTTGCCATACTAATTATTATTTAGTTGCTTTTTTCTTGTTAGCAACTGTTTTTCTTCTTCCTTTACGTGTTCTAGAATTGTTTTTAGTACGTTGTCCTCTAAGTGGTAAACCAGCTCTATGACGAATACCTCTATAACACCCTATATCCATAAGACGTTTGATATTTAACTGTACTTCAGAACGTAATTCTCCTTCTATGGTATAGACTCCAACAGCCTCACGAATACGACCAATTTGATCGTCATCCCAATCAGAAACTTTTGTACTTTCATCTACTTTGGCAGACTCTAAAATTTCTTTAGCTCTACTTCTACCAATTCCGAAGATATAGGTTAATGCTATAACTCCTCGCTTTTGTTTAGGTATATCTACCCCTGCAATTCTTGCCATAATTACCCTTGTCTTTGTTTAAATCTAGGATTCTTTTTATTAATTACGTAAAGTCGGCCTTTTCTACGCACAATCTTGCACTCGGCACTTCTTTTTTTTATTGATGCTCTAACTTTCATCTCTTTGTTTTTTATTTCCAAAATATATTACTGCATATTTTGAAAGAAATCAGTAACAAGATTTTTCAGCCCGCAAAAGTACATAAAAAATCTTAATTAACTAATATATTAATACACTATTAATATCTATATGTAATCCGAGCCTTTGATAAATCATAAGGACTCATTTCTAATTTAACCTTATCTCCTGGTAATAATTTAATATAATGCATTCGCATTTTACCAGAGATATGAGCTGTTACCACATGTCCATTTTCTAATTCTACTCTAAACATTGCATTAGACAACGCTTCGATTATACTACCATCTTGCTCTATTGCTGGTTGTTTTGCCATTATGCTACTGCTTTACGATTTTTACCAGTTTTCATTAATCCATCATAATGTCTATTTAACAAATACGAATTAATTTGTTGCATAGTATCTATAGCTACTCCTACCATAATAAGTAAAGAGGTACCTCCAAAAAACAATGCCCATCCTTGTTGCACGTTTAATAATTTAACTGCTATTGCAGGAAAAATTGCTACTAGTGCTAAAAATATAGACCCAGGTAAAGTAATTTGAGACATAATTTTGTCTAAGTATTCTGAAGTTTCGCTACCCGGACGAATGCCTGGGATAAATCCACCACTTCGCTTTAGATCATCTGCCATTTTATTCGTAGGAACTGTAATTGCAGTGTAGAAATAAGTAAAAATGATAATCAAAAGTGCAAATACTAAATTATACCATAGTCCAAAAATATCACTGAAGGCAGCTTTTATACCTTGAGAAAATTCAGAATCAGAAAGACTTGCAACTGCTGAAGGAACAAACATTATTGCCTGAGCAAAAATAATTGGCATTACTCCAGAAGCATTAAGCTTTAAAGGTATATACTGTCGAGAACCGAAAACATTTTTTTCGTATCCTCCTCCTGCAGTTCTTCTAGCATATTGCACAGGTATTTGACGAACAGCCATCACCAACAACACAGATGCTAAAATAACAACAAACCATATAACCAACTCTATTAATACCATAATCATGCCTCCACTATCACCAGATGTTCTTGATGCAAAGTTTTGAACAAAAGATTGTGGTAATGTTGCTATAATACCTACCATAATTAACAAAGAGATTCCATTACCGATACCTTTATCTGTAATTCTTTCTCCTAGCCACATTGCAAAAATACAACCCGTAGATATTATAATAACTGAAGACACAACAAAAACGGTTTGATTAGGTATCACAAAAGCTTCTGCTGGAAGTGTTGCAAATAAATTATAAATGTACCCAGGACCTTGAACTAAGGTTATAGCTATGGTTAGCCAACGAGTTATTTGATTAATTTTTTTCCTACCACTTTCTCCTTCTTTTTGTAATTTTTGTAAATAAGGAATAGCTATTCCCATTAATTGTACTACAATTGAAGCCGATATATATGGCATAATACCTAAAGCAAATACCGAAGCGTTAGCAAAAGCCCCTCCTGTAAATGCATTAAGTAATCCTAACAAACCATCTTGGGTTTGTGTTCCCAGATTTGCTAATTCTGAAGCATCTACTCCCGGAAGTACAACTTGTGCTCCAAATCGATATACTAAAAGTAATCCTAAAGTAACTAAGATTCTATTTTTTAGTTCTTCGATTTTCCAAATGTTTTTTATTGTGTCAATAAATTTCATGAAATTGTCAATTATAAGGTTACTGCTTCACCACCTGCTGCTTCGATAGCAGCTTTTGCAGTGGCTGTAAATTTATGAGCTGAGACTTTTAATTTAGCCTTCAACTCACCTCTTCCCAATATTTTAACCAAATCATTTTTCCCAGCAAGACGTGTAGCTAAAATCAAATCCAGATCTACAGTATCTTTAATTTTTCCATCATCTACTAATTTTTGTAGTGTGTCTAAATTAATCCCCTGATACTCTTTTCTGTTAATATTCTTGAATCCAAATTTTGGGACACGTCTTTGAAGTGGCATTTGCCCTCCTTCAAAACCTATCTTTTTTGAATATCCAGAACGAGATTTTGCTCCTTTATGACCACGAGTAGCAGTTCCTCCTTTACCAGAACCCTGTCCACGACCTACTCGCTTGCCCTCATTTTTTACCGAACCTGCAGCAGGTTTTAAGTTACTTAAATCCATGTGCTTTTATTATTTTGTTTCTATAGAAACTAAATGTTTAACTTTATTTACCATCCCAAGGATATTAGGAGTATCTTCATGCTCCACAACCTGGCCGATCTTTTTAAGACCTAGAGCTTCTAGAGTTCTCTTTTGTCTCTGAGTACGGTTAATCGCACTTTTTACTTTAGTAATTTTAATCTTTGCCATCGTTCCTAAATTTATCCTTTAAACACTTTCTCTAGTGAAACACCACGTTGAGCTGCTACTTGTTGCGCACTACGCATTTGTAACAAAGCATCAAACGTTGCTTTCACCACATTGTGTGGGTTAGACGATCCTTGATTTTTAGAAAGTACATCATGTACTCCAACAGATTCTAATACTGCACGGATAGCACCACCAGCTATTACTCCTGTACCTGTCGCTGCAGGCATTAGTAATACTCTTGCTCCACCGTACTTACCTTTTTGTTCATGAGGTAATGTACCTTTATGCAATGGAATACGAACTAAATTCTTTTTTGCATCTTCTACTGCCTTAGAGATAGCTTCTGCTACTTCTTTAGACTTCCCTAAACCGTGACCTACAACTCCTTTTTCGTCCCCTACAACAACTATTGCAGAAAAGCCAAAAGCTCTACCTCCTTTAGTTACTTTGGTTACACGTTGCACGCCAACTAAACGATCTTTAAGTTCAAGTCCGCTTGGCTTTACTAATTCTGCGTTTTTATATTTTTGATACATAATTTCTTAGAATTTAAGTCCTGCTTCTCTAGCACCGTCTGCTAATGATTTTACTCTACCATGATACAAATATCCTCCTCTATCAAAGGATACTGTTTCTATACCAGCTTTCATTGCTTTTTCGGCAAGTGCTTTTCCAACCAAGCTTGCTTTTTCTATTTTATTTCCAGCCACTGAAGCGATGTCTTTATCTCTTGAAGAAGCAGCACTGATAGTTTTACCAGATACATCATCTATGACTTGAGCATAGATCTCTTTGTTACTTCTAAAAACAGATAATCTAGGACGTTGCTCTGTTCCGCTTACACTACCGCGGATACGCTTTCTTATCTTTAATCTTCTTAAATCTTTTGAGAATGCCATAACGTTAATCATTATGCAGATTTACCTGCTTTTCTTCTTAATTGTTCTCCTACGAATTTAACTCCTTTTCCTTTATAAGGCTCTGGCTTACGGAAACCTCTAATCTTAGCTGCTACCTGTCCTACCAATTGCTTATCATAAGAAGTCAATTTTACTATAGGGTTTTTACCTTTTTCTGAAATAGTCTCGACTTTAACTTCTGGAGCTAAGTCTAATACTATGTTGTGTGAGAATCCCAAAGCCAAATCTAATTTTTGACCTTGATTAGAGGCTCTATAACCAACCCCTACTAATTCTAACTCTTTAGTAAACCCTTCAGAGACACCTATTATCATATTATTAATTAAAGAACGATATAAACCGTGCTTTGCTTTATGATCTTTAATATCACTAGGTCTTTCTAGAACTACTTGGCCATCCTCAATCTTTACATCGATACTATCGATCTCTTGAGTAAGTTCTCCTAATTTTCCTTTAACAGTAACAACATTACCTGTCACTTCAACAGTGACACCAGACGGAATAGTTACTGGATTTTTTCCTATTCTTGACATTTCTTTTGTCTTTTTTACTGTTAATAAACGTAGCAAAGTACTTCTCCACCTACATTCTCTTGTTTTGCCTGTTTACCAGTCATAACACCGTGAGATGTAGAAACTATTGCAACACCTAATCCGTTAAGAATTCTAGGAATATTATCAGAACCCGAATATTTACGTAAACCAGGTTTACTTATTCTTTGTAATTGTTTTATTACAGGTTCTTTTGTAATCTTATCGTATTTAAGTGCTATCTTTATAGTACCCTGAACTGTATTATCTTCAAATTTATAACTTAAAATATATCCTTGATCGAATAATATTTTAGTGATTTCTTTTTTAACCTTAGATGCTGGTATCTCAACAACTCTATGTTGAGCACTATTTGCATTACGAATTCTGGTTAAATAATCTGCTATAGGATCTGTATTCATTGTTATCTCCTTTAAAATATTATTACCAACTAGCTTTTGTTACTCCTGGAATTAATCCTTGATTAGCCATCTCTCTGAATGTTACACGAGAAATTCCAAACTGACGCATATATCCTTTTGGTCTTCCTGTTAACTTACAACGATTATGCTTACGAACTGGAGAAGCATTTTTAGGTAACTTTTGTAACGCTTCATAATCTCCAGCTTCTTTTAAAGCTTTACGTTTTTCAGCATATTTAGCTACTGTTTTTGCTCT
>CAYGUC010000026.1:0-76799 GCA_964353005.1 uncultured Flavobacteriaceae bacterium
ACCATTACTTTTTCTGAAGCAGTAACTGGTTTTGACAATACAGATCTAACCATTCCTAACGGAACATTAACGGCTGTAAGTTCTGAAGATGGTAATATAACCTTTACTGCAATTTTCACACCAACAGAAGGTATACAAAGCGATACAAATATGATCTCTTTAGATAATACAGAGTTTACTGATGTTGCAGGAAATGAAGGAACAGGAAATACAGATTCCATCAATTTCAGCATCGACACCCTAACTCCGACCCCAGTAACAAGTCCATTAACTTTTAACAAAGGATTTTCTCCAAATGGAGATGGTATAAACGATACTTGGATAATAGAAGGAATTGAAGACTTTCCTAATCATACTCTTCAAGTATTTAATAGGTCTGGTAGAAAAATATTCGAAGCTAAAGATTATCAAAATAACTGGGATGGAGTTTCTAGTGGTAATTCGGTTTTTGGAAATGACAAATTGCCGGTGGGAGCATATTATTATGTTTTAGAAACTGGTAGTAATGAAGTTCCTCCACTAACTGGCTGGATCTACATAAACTATTAAAAAATGATTAATAGCTTTATAAACAAAAAGTTCACCAGATATTATTTCCAAAAAGATCAACAAAACAAAAGTAAAATGACGTATTTAAAATATATAATTTTTGCCATTATTATATCTTCCTTTACAGCTAATGCACAACAAGATCCGCATTTTAGTATGTACCGATATAATATGAATGTAATCACTCCTGCATATGCAGGCACAAATGGTAGTCTTGAAACTACATTTGCAGTAAGAAGCCAGTGGGCAGGTATTGAAGGCGGTCCAGAAACCCTTAATTTTAATGTAAATTCTCCTGTGGGTGAAAATATAGGAGTTGGATTAACTGTTGTAAATGATAAAGTTTTTGTTTTAGAAGAAACTCATTTATATGCTGATTTCTCCTATAAGATAAAAATCGCTGAAGAAATAAACCTACATGCTGGTATTAAAGCCGGAGGATCTTTCTTAAAAATAAACCTTAATGAGTTAGGCATTGTAGATGACCCTTTATTTTCAGAAAACATAAATACATTTAACCCTAATGTTGGAGTTGGGTTTTATCTTAAAGCTAAAAAATATTATGTTTCTCTATCTGCCCCAGGTCTTTTATCTAATGATAGATATGAAAAAGAAGGACTGAATCCTGTATCGGCTAAAGATGATACACAAATATTTTTAGGTGGGGGGTATGATTTTGACCTTAGTGAAAACTTTAAACTTCGCCCTTCTGTGCTTGGTAAAGCCGTAAATGGAGCTCCATTTTCTCTGGATCTTACAGCATCTGCATTGTATAAAGAACGAATAGAGTTAGGAGCTAATTACAGAGTAGACGAAAGCGTAACTATGTTTTTTACTGCAGGTTTTGCAGATAACATTTTTAAGGTGGGATACGCATATGAGTATATTACTACAGATTTAAACACATATACCAATGGTACGCATGAGATTATAATAAAACTTAAATTGAATTAAAAAAAATGTATATACAATAGGTAGGTTTATAAAATATATAAACCTATCTATTAAATTATATAAGGTTTTTATAGAACATATAACTTCCCTGCATATTTAAACATTGTTGATTAAAAAAAGTTACTGTATAAAATTCAAAAAAAAAACAGAACTTTATAAAAAACCAACCGATTACTTTTAAGGCTCCGGGAATCTTCTCAAAAAACCAGAGGCTACTTCATCTATGCTATTTTTTGACTAAAAATCTAATAACATATTTCATTTTCAAAGAGCACATGTTCAAGTATAACTTTAAAGCCAATATCCACTAAGGAACTTCGTCGAAGAACAACCATTTTAGAAGGCTAATAGATTACATGCCAGTTCTTATTGCTTCTACAGGATCTAGTTTAGATGCTGATATCGCGGGTAAAATCCCTGCAATAAGACCGATTATAGTTGAAGAAAACATCCCCCAAAACATATTAGAACCAGAGAGGATAAACTCAAAATCTCCTGTAAACTGAGAGGCAAATATCGAGATTAACCAGACTAAAAAAAGACCTATCAACCCTCCAAAAATCGAAAGTATAACTGCTTCAAACAAAAACTGAAACAATATAAATCTCTTTTTAGCTCCAAGAGCTTTTTGTATACCAATTAAGTTTGTGCGCTCCTTTACACTTACAAACATAATATTCGCGATACCAAAACCTCCTACTAATAATGAAAACATTCCGATCACACCACCTATTGTTGACATAGTACTTGTAATATTATCAATAAAATCAGTAAATCCTTGTAATTGATTTACAAAAAAATTATTTTCTTCATCTGGTTTTAATCCACGATACGTTCTCAGTTTTTGTTTTAAAACAGCAATAAACTCAGGCACATCCACGCTAGATTTTGGTTTTATAATTATTGCTGGAAAAGAAGATTTATTATTATCCCCGTAAATTCTTCTAACTAAATTAACTGGTAAAATGACCATAGTATCTTTACTATTACCAAAAATCCCTGCCCCTTCTTTTTTGAGTACACCTATTACCGTAATTTTTCTTCCGTATAAACGTATTTTTTTTCCGATAGGATCATCAGAACCAAATAAGCTATTTGCTATTTCATCTCCTATTACTATAACAGAAGCTCCTGCCACTGATTCTTGTTCATTATAAAATCGTCCTTTCACTACTTGTAACTCTTCAATATCATAATAATCATTAGTAACTGGTGCAATCTCTACATTACTAATGCTTTTGTCTTGATATTTTATAGTTTCTGGGGCTACATTCAAAGTAAAACTAGCTGCTTTAAGCTCTGGCATCGATCTATTAAGGAATTGATATTCTTCAAAAGTTACATCAGGAAATTGTTCTCTCTTCCATTGTGGGATATCTGTTGGTCCAAAAGAAAAACGCATTAAATAAATGGTACTATTATCTAGCGAACTAATACTACCTTTGATTTCTTCTTTTAAAGAATCTACTGCCGCCAGAACTCCTATTATTGAAAAAATACCAATAGTAACACCAAGTAACGAAAGAAATGTTCGTAGCTTATTATTTCTAAGCGCATTAATGGCAAAATTAAAGCTTTCTTTAAGTACTCTAAGATAGATCAGCATGCCTTATTTTTAAACTAGATTTTTAATTATTTAAAGATAGGACGTTTTCCTTGTGTTTTTGTTACAATTTATTAAAAACAATTACACATAATTGGTTGTCTAATTGGTTACTAAATTGCTATTTTTGCATTTTATAACTAAATTTTCTCATGAGCAACACAAAAACCGCTAAATCTGCGCTGATTTCTGTATTCAGCAAAGACGGATTAGCACCTATCGTAAAAAAATTAGACGAACTCAATATTACCATATATTCTACTGGTGGGACAGAAAAATTCATTAAAGATTTAGGCGTTACTGTAGTGCCTGTTGAAGATGTAACCTCTTACCCTTCAATTCTAGGAGGAAGAGTTAAGACCTTACACCCAAAAGTTTTTGGTGGAATCTTAAATCGTCAAAATAACGATAGTGATGTTGCAGAACTTGAGCAATATGAGATTCCGCAAATTGATATTGTGATTGTTGACTTATACCCTTTTGAAAAAACAGTAGCATCTGGCGCTCCTGAGCAAGATATTATAGAAAAAATTGATATTGGTGGTATTTCTTTAATAAGAGCAGCTGCCAAAAATTTTGCGGATGTTACCTGTGTGTCCTCAGTAAATGATTATGAAGAATTTTTGGAGATAATTTCTCGAGGAAACGGAAATATAACTTTAGAAGATCGTAAACGTTTTGCGGCTAAAGCTTTTAATATTTCTTCTCATTATGATTCTGCCATTTTCAATTATTTTAATACCGATCAAAACATTACTTCTCTTAAAATAAGTGAAACCAAAGGCCAAGAATTACGATATGGAGAAAATCCACATCAAAAAGGATATTTTTTCGGTGATTTTGATGCAATGTTCACAAAATTACACGGTAAAGAACTATCTTATAACAATTTGCTAGATGTAGATGCTGCAGTGAATTTAATGAGTGAATTTAAAGGAGAAGCACCAACATTTGCTGTTTTAAAACATAATAATGCTTGTGGTTTAGCACAACGAGAAACAGTTCTTCAATCTTATGTAGATGCATTAGCTGGAGATCCTGTCTCTGCCTTTGGAGGGATTTTAATTAGTAATACCGAAATTGATAAAGCAACTGCTGAAGAAATTCATAAATTATTTTGCGAAGTAGTAATTGCACCTTCTTATAATCCTGAAGCTGTAGAAATATTAAAAGGAAAGAAAAACAGAATTCTTTTAATTCAAAAAGAAATTGATTTACCTAAAACTCAGGTACGATCTTGTCTAAATGGAAACTTAGTACAAGATAAAGATCTTAAAACAGATGCGAATAAGGATTTGAATACTGTTACAAAAATAGCTCCTACCGCAGAACAAATAGAAGACCTGCTGTTTGCGTCAAAAATTTGTAAACACACCAAATCAAATACCATAGTTTTTACAAAAGGTAAACAATTACTGGCAAGCGGAACAGGACAAACCTCTAGAGTGGATGCTTTAAAACATTCTATAGAAAAAGCTAAATCATTTAATTTTGATCTTAATGGAGCAGTAATGGCTAGTGATGCCTTTTTTCCATTCCCGGATTGTGTAGAGATTGCAGACAACGCAGGGATTAAAGCAGTGATTCAACCAGGGGGTTCTATTAAGGATCAATTGAGTATAGATTATTGCGATCAACACGGAATTGCAATGGTAATTACCGGAACACGCCATTTTAAACATTAATTTTATTACATTTACTGAATTTTAACCCCTTTTTTTGACTTTTATGGGATTTTTTGACTTCTTTACCGAAGAGATCGCAATAGATTTAGGTACCGCTAACACATTAATAATTCATAATGATAAAGTAGTAGTGGATAGCCCCTCTATTGTAGCCAGAGATATTATATCCGGCAAAATTATTGCAGTTGGAAAAGAAGCTGCTATGATGCAAGGAAAAACTCATGAAAATATAAAGACCATCCGACCGCTTAAAGATGGGGTTATCGCAGATTTTGATGCCAGTGAAAAAATGATAAGCATGTTTATCAAAGATATTCCTGCTCTAAAGAAAAAACTCTTTGCTCCTGCTCTTCGCATGGTGATATGTATTCCTTCTGGGATTACAGAAGTAGAAATGCGAGCAGTAAAAGAAAGTGCAGAACGTGTAAATGGAAAAGAAGTATACCTTATTCATGAACCAATGGCTGCTGCCATTGGTATTGGAGTAGATATCATGCAACCTAAAGGGAACATGATTGTAGATATAGGTGGAGGTACTACAGAGATTGCCGTTATTGCTCTTGGAGGAATAGTTTGCGACAAATCTGTAAAAATTGCAGGAGATGTTTTTACAAACGATATTATTTATTATATGCGTACACAACACAACTTATATGTTGGAGAACGTACCGCAGAAAAAATAAAAATCCAAATAGGTGCTGCTACCGAAGATTTAGAATTACCTCCAGAAGAAATGAATGTTCAAGGTCGTGACCTTCTTACAGGAAAACCTAAACAGGTTCAGATCTCATATAGAGAAATGGCAAAAGCATTAGATAAATCTATATTACGTATTGAAGATGCTGTAATGGAGACCCTATCACAAACTCCACCAGAACTTGCTGCAGATATATATAACACAGGTATTTATCTTGCTGGAGGAGGCTCTATGCTACGTGGATTAGACAAACGTTTATCTCAAAAAACAGATCTACCTGTTTATATTGCTGAAGATCCTTTAAGAGCAGTAGTAAGAGGTACAGGAATTACTCTTAAAAATTTAAATAGATATAAAAGCGTACTTATAAAATAAAGGTTAAAAAAAATAGAATTTTAATATACCTAAATTTCTGATTTTACGTTATCCTGCTTTAATACTTACTAAGTGTATCTTAGTAGTTATTATATTTATGTAATTTTAACAAAAATTATTATATTCTAAACCATGCAGCAGATTATTAATTTTTTAATTAAAAACAAACACTCTCTGCTATTTTTAATACTACTATTCATCTCACTAGTTTTCACTATACAGTCGCATTCCTACCATAAAAGTAAGTTTGTTAGTTCTACAAATTTTTTTAGCGGAGGAGTATATGGTTGGCAACATTCCATAAGCGATTATTTTGGTTTAAAAAACGAAAATAAGCGATTATTAGAAGAGAATGAACATCTTCGTAACCAACTAAGCGCGTATGGGGTAGATTCTGTTTCTACAAAATATGTAGACACCACATCATTTAACAAACCTTATACCTATACAAAAGCAAGGATAATTAAAAATGATTACAGTAAAATCGATAATTACATTCTTATAAATAAAGGCGAAAAAGATAGTATTTTTCCTGATATGGGAGTCATCACAGATAAAGGTATTATAGGAATTGTAGAAAACACTTCAAAAAACTACAGTAGAGTGATTTCTATATTAAATAGTAATTCTCGTATTAATGCAGGATTAAAAAAATCCAATCAATATGGTTCTTTAGTTTGGAATGGTAAAGATCCTAATATCGTTCAACTAGAGACAATACCCCGTCAGGCAATTATAAAAGAAGGAGATACGATTATAACTAATGGTCGTTCTACTATTTTCCCAAAAGGAATAGGAATAGGAACCATTACCAGCTATACTTTAAATCAAAATAAAAGTTATTACTTAATAGACATTAAACTATTTAATGATATGTCTAATATTGGATTTGTTTATGCGATAAAAAGCAGGGACATTGATGAAATTAAAAGTTTAGAAAACTAATTTATGAATAGAGATACACTATTACATATTGTTAGGTTTATTATTTTGATTTTACTTCAGGTAATTGTCTTAAATCATATCAACTTTTTAGGGTACTTAAATCCATATATTTATATTATTTTTATTTTACTCGCTCCTATTAATATTAACAGAAGCCTTTTTTTAATAATAAGCTTTATATTAGGACTAACTATCGATATGTTTGGAGATTCTGGAGGAGTTCACGCAGCAGCATCTACTATCATCGCTTTTTTTAGGCCAATTGCACTACGATCTGTTTTTGGACTTAGTTATGAATTTCAAACTGTAAAGTTAAGTAATGTTAGATTTGGACAACGACTTTTGTATGTAATACTAATGGTTTTAACACACCATATTGTACTATTTTCATTAGAAATTTTTAACTTCTCCCACATACTATTAATTGCCAAAAAAGCGTTATTTTCTAGTGTATTTACAATAGTAACAACTATGCTAGTTTTGGTATTGTTTAGAAGAAATGATTCATGAGAAAGCTCCTATTCTACCTAATTATTATTACTACTGGTATAGTATTTATTACCAGATTATTTTACCTGCAGATTTACAACACTTCTTTTGCCTCTTTATCCGAGGATAATGCAATAAAAGTAATCTACGATTATCCACAAAGAGGAGCAATTTATGATAGAACAGGAAAATTATTAGTCACCAACCAACCATCTTATGATGTTATGGTTATTCCTAGAGAATTAAAACCTTTTGACACTTTAGAGTTTTGTTCCATTCTTAATATCAGTAAGGATAAATTAAAAAAAAGCTTAAGAAGAGCAAGGATTTATTCCCCTAGAGTACCCTCGATAGTGATACCACAATTAACCAAAAATGAATATGCTTACCTACAAGAAAAAATGCGGAAGTTTGAAGGTTTTTATATTCAAAAACGTTCTTTAAGAGATTATCAAACTACAGGAGCTGCAAATGTTTTAGGGTATATTGGCGAAGTAAACGATGCACTGATACAAAAAGATCCTTATTATATTTCTGGAGACCTTATTGGTATTGATGGAGTAGAAAAAGAATACGAAAATCAACTTAGAGGGATAAAAGGAGTAAAACGCATCCAAAAAGATCGTTTTAATAGAGACATAGGCCCTTATAAGCAAGGTAAGTTTGACACGCTACCTGTTAACGGTAAAGATCTTACTTTAACTCTGGACGCTAAATTGCAAGCATACGGACAAAAATTGATGCAAAACAAACGAGGAGGTATTGTAGCTCTGGAACCCTCTACAGGAGAGATATTAGCATTGGTTACTGCCCCCACTTATAAGCCTGAATTACTGGTAGGCAGAAAAAGATCTCCTAATTTCACTAAGCTATACTACGACACTATCGCTAAACCATTGTACGACAGGGGGCTACAAGGGGAATACCCACCAGGATCTCCTTTTAAAACGATTAATGCATTAATAGGTTTACAAGAAAACATTATTGACACTAAAGAAGGTGTTTCATGCAGAATGGGGTACTACTACGGAAAAAATGGAAGAAAACTTGGTTGTCACTCCCACAGGAGCCCCCTAAGCATGATTCCTGGTATCGCCAACTCCTGCAATGCATATTTCGTAACGGTATATCGAAGAATTATAGAAAAATATAATACTCCACAAGAAGGTATGGAAAAGTGGAGAAAGCACGTAGAAAGTTTTGGCCTAGGAAATTACTTAGGATATGATTTGCCTACTGGCAAAAAAGGTAGAGTGCCTACCGCAGAATATTACAATAAAATTTATCGATATCCAACTTATAAATGGTATGCTACTGCTACCTTATCTAATGCTATTGGTCAAGGAGAGGTTACAGCAACCCCTATACAATTAGCCAACATGACTGCAGCAATTGCTAACAGAGGTTATTACTATACCCCACATGTTATTAAAGCTATTGATGGTCAACCTATAGAAAACGAAAACTATACTATTCCTAAAGTTACTACTATAAACAAAGAGCATTTTGAACCTGTTGTAGAAGGAATGCACCAAGTATACACACAAGGAACCGCTAGTTCTTTACAAGTTAAAGGTATTGAAATATGTGGAAAAACAGGAACCGCAGAAAATTTTACTAAGATTAATGGGGTTAAAACACAACTTACTGACCATTCTGTATTTGTAGCCTTTGCCCCAAAAGACAACCCAAAAATTGCTATTGCGGTATTTGTTGAAAACGGGTATTGGGGAGCCAGATATGCAGGAAAAATTGCATCCTTAATGATAGAACAACATTTAAGAGGCAGCATTTCCAGAACAGATTTAGAAGATTGGCTACTAACACATAGCCTTGAAGAAGAATATGCCAAACCCTACAGTGGCGAACCTTTTAAAATTAATTACTAATGGCAAAATCCAGCGTTGGTGCTATAGATTGGATAACAGTCTTATTATTTTTATTACTTGTTGGTTTTGGATGGGGAAATATTTATTCTGCATCTTACCAAAACGAGACTTTTTCTTTAACAGATTTTTCATTAGTATATATAAAACAAGGATACTGGATTTTATTCAGTATTATTTTAATTATCATAACTCAGGCAATAGAAGTAAAGTTTTATGAACGTTTTGCAGGATTAATTTATATAATATCTTTATTATCTCTACTAGGATTATTTGTATTTGGTAAAAATATAAACGGGGCTACTTCTTGGTATGCTTTTGGCCCTATAGGACTTCAACCATCTGAATTTGCAAAAGCTTGTACTGCATTAGCTTTAGCAAAATACTTAAGTGATATGCAAACCAATATCAAACTTCTTGGACACCAAGTAAGAGCATTCTTGATTATTGCGATACCCGCTATAATTATAATGCCGCAACCCGATCCTGGAAGTGCCTTGGTATATGCTGCTTTTTTCTTCCCGTTATACAGAGAAGGTTTAGCTGCAATATACCTTATTGTTGGAGCCTCTGCTGCGGTATTATTTATACTTACATTGCTTTTCAATCCACTATGGGTAGTGTTGGCAATAGCAATAATTATGCTATTCATATTAATTAAAAACAGAAAACAAAAACCTAAATACTCCAGATATATCTTAACTATTATGGTAATTACAGGATTTTGTTTCTCTGTAAATTATATTTTTAATAATGTCTTTGAACAAAGACACCGGGATAGATTTAATATTGTTCTTGGTAAAGAAATAGATACAAAAGGAATAGGATATAATACAAATCAAAGTGAAATTGCAATTGGTAGTGGTGGCTGGACTGGCAAAGGTTGGAAAGAAGGGACACAAACCAAAGGTGGCTTTGTACCAGAACAACATACGGATTATATATTCAGCACTGTTGGAGAAGAATGGGGTTTTCTTGGAGCATCTCTAATTATAATTTTATTTATGCTACTATTAATTCGGCTTATTCATCTTGCAGAAAGGCAAAAATCGCAATTTAGCAGAGTATATGGCTATAGTGTTATTGGTATTCTATTTATTCATTTTGCAATTAATATAGGTATGGTGACTGGATTAATGCCTACCATAGGGATACCATTGCCATTCTTTAGTTATGGAGGCTCTGGTCTTTGGGGATTTACTGTTCTGCTTTTTATATTTATTAAATTAGATGCAAATCGGGTTAATGAGTGGTAAATCTTATTTAGAATTTTAATATTAGAATTTCCATTCTTTTATAGACAAAGAGGATTCTAACTTATTTTCTATTTTGTCGTCTAGTTTTTCAAAAAAATCAATTCCTGTTAGTCTTTCAATTTCGTCTACAGGTACTACGAATTTTTCTAATGATTTATTAGAATTTTTATGTGGCAATAAAAATGCGATCATTTTTGGATTAGTAGAAGAGTTACTAAACACTATTTTATAGAATTGCTTCGGAACCGTTACATGCTCATACCCTATTGCAGGGAGATTATTAGATAATATTCCTCCAGTTATTACATATACTCCATCATATCGTTTTGCCCAATATCTAACTTTTTGCTCTAAATCATTCCAAATCCCACTATTAAAATCATGATCTTGAGGGCTAATATTAGAAGTTAAAAATGTCTCCTCAAAAGCTTGCAGTGTAAATCTTCTATCTCCAGCTGGGCATAAATGCCCCTTATCATAACCAGATTTTTTATAATTCCGCCAATCTGCAGAAGATGTTTTTACTTTTTTATCTTCTTCAAAATAAGGTCTTTTAAATTCATTTTTAGACAAATGTTCTTTTTTCAACTCATAAGCCACCCACTCTGCCTGTTCATGTTTTTCTGAGTATGACAATGAATAGTTATCGTGTATTACTATAGCTCCTGTAGTTGATGTAGGCAAATAGAAAAAACCCAAACTATCTGGTTCTTTTCCTCTTTCATTAGCATATATATTCTTATCATCCAGATATCCTTCAAAGTAATAAAACCCTATTGTTATTATAATTATTAATACTGGATATATATATTTTCTTTTATTCATTTTATACTACGCCTTAATTAAAAATAACTGTTGCGAAAGTATTAAAATAATAAGACAACACAAATCTCTCATATTAGCTAACGAACAATTAAGATTTTGTGTTAAAAACAAAAATTAACAAGTATAAATCTTTAATTTTTTAAATAACTACGGTTTAACCTCAAAAAATACGATGTTATGTCGTATCCAAAATATTATCTAATGTTCTATATTTGTATCAATAAGATTATTAATTAGTTATGGCTTTGTAAAAAACTAATTAGTACTTCATAGACTTCACACAAGTCATCTTAATATTTCTAAAATTAATCCATAAATAGGTCGTCATATTTGCAGTAAATATTGTCAAAATTGCAATGGATTATTTTAGAATATTATGTTTCCACGTAAATATTCTACACATATCTAAACTGTAATTTACAAATGGATACGTTTATCTTTTGCAAAAATGAATAGACATAAGCCTTGGGTGTCTTTAAATGTTCAAGGTGCTTTATTTATAAAAACCTATTAGTTATGTTAAAAAACATTTTAAATCAAACTGGAGTTAAGTCTTTAAACAGAAAACAAAAAGCCTCTATAAATGGTGGAGCGGGAAGCTGCGATATATATGGAGTTTGTTTTGATCCTTTTACTGGATTTTTTGATTTCGTCCCTTGCTGTAATCTTTGTAGTGGCGGAGGAGAACCAGAAGATTGTCCTGCATAAATAATATAAATATATTATATAATAGAGGGATATAAAACATCCCTCTATTTTCTTATTAGCTATACATCCTTAGAACCATTCTTTACGAAATTTTTCTATTTTACATATATAGCAACAACCTATCTCCTTACTAAAAGGAACTGAAAAAATATTGATTTTTCTTAGGTAACAAAACAAAATAAGTGGAACTATATCCTATAAAGAGAACACAGGAATAATACCAAAATGTGTACCCTTTAAAATGTAACCATAAAGAGTTTTGAAAAATCAAAGAATAATCATTAAATTTTTACATTATGTTAAGTAACATTTTAATTTTAAAAGGAGTAACCTCACTCAATAAAAAACAACAAAGTGAAGTAAATGGAGGTAGCGGACAGACTTGCCGTATTACTGTAGTAAAAGAAGGTAGGAAAATTACATCTGATTTTGGTGGGTATAGCTCAGGATCCTCTGGATCTCAACAAGCTCAGCAAGATTGCGCTTATGCTGTTCATCTTGGGGGTGATGGCACTAGATGTTTTTATGATTGTGAGTATGATGGATTTGGAAATTAATAAAATTTTTGTTCCATTACAATAAACATGAATAATAGCTATAAAAGGAAAAATTAACCAAACAGATACATAAAATCTTTAATACACAAAGTATTGAAGCAAAAAATACAGTAGGTTAATAAAGCTTAATAGCTTATTTTGAATTAAAAAATATTTATTAGCATTTTCAATAAGTAGAGGGATCTACAAACATCCCTCTATTTTCTTATTAAGAACATATTTCTAAAATTATTACACACAAAGCACACTATTTATATGCATAACCCCTAAAATTATATCGATTAAAATATTTAATTTTAAAAAGTTAAATACTTATTTTTATTATACCTCTCAATATAAATGTATCTAAAAACAAAAGTATAATATACGAACACCTCTAATCAAAGTAGAAATGGATAATACTATCGAGAAAATTGTAGAAAATGTTTTGATTCAAAACAGAATTAGAAACTACGACAAAAAAGATTTAGAGCTACAGTTACAAATTCATCCAAATTATCCTAGTTTTCAATCCATTACAGATACTCTAGATTATTTTAACATTGACAACATTGCCGTTGAAATTCCTATGGAAGCTTTAGAGCAACTCCCAGATAGCTTTATTTCTCTGGTAAAAACAGAGGATGGTATAGAAGAAATAGTAACAGTAAATAAAAAAAATAACTCTATAAACCTTAAATATTCTAGCTTCAAAAAAAAGAAGTTTACATTTAGTGAATTTAAAGAGTTATGGATCCCTAAGGTTATTGCAGTAGAATACAACACAAAACATAATCTTATCTCCAATACATCAATTGCACAAAACATACTATTAGCTGGATTATTTATCAGCCTAATTTTTATGTTTATTGAAAAACCATGGGACATTAGTCAAACCTTTTTTTTGATATTATCTTGCGCAGGAGTTGTTTTTAGCTTCTTTGCAGTTCGAGAAAGCCTAGGAATACAATCTGAAAGTATACATCAATTTTGCACGTCTATAGGAAATACAAATTGCGGAGACGTTATTAATAATAATAGCGGTATTCTTTTAAAGAATTTTTCTTTAGCAGATGCAGGAATGGCTTTTTTTGGCTCTATTACTTTATATCAAATATTTTATGGATATACCAATATCCTTTTAATATCTTCTTTGGCAGGTATCCCTTTTATTATATACTCTATATACTCTCAAGCATTTATAATTAAAAAATGGTGTGTAATCTGTTTAGCAATAGGATCCATTTCATTAGCATTAGCTAGTATTGCAATATTTAATTTTCCTTTTGATTTAGATCTCTATAAAACTATTCCTCCATTTATTATGGTTTCTGCTTTATTTACATTAGCCTATTTATTTACTAAAGAAAAAATAAAAGATAACAACTCATTTAAGGCTGAAAATTTAAAATTAAATCAGTTTAAAAGAGATGAGGAAATATATTCTTATTTAATGAATACTTCTGAAAAAGTTAAAGAAACTATAACTATCCCTAACGAAATTGTATTAGGAAACCCACATGCCACTTTTAAAATCACTACGGTTACTAACCCTATGTGCGGTCATTGTAAAAAAGCATTTAAGGCCTATTCGCGTGTTATTAAATCCATAGGAGATCAACTACAGATAGTTGTTCGATTAAGTGTGAACACAGCTGATTTTGACAATAAATCAACACAAATAGCTTTACGTCTTTTAGAAATATATCATAAACAAGGTACTAACGATTTGATCGATGCATATACAGATTGGTTTACCGATAAAACACATAGTAGATGGATAAAAAAATATGGGCTTCCTCAAAATGACGCTAATAATCTAGGCATTCTAAAAAAACAATCGGATTGGATACAAAAAAATCAGCTTTATTATACTCCTACATCTATAATTGGCAATACCATATATTCTCAAAAATATGGGTATGATGAGTTTTTTCATTTTATAAGTGTAATGGTAGAAAATAATAATAATACTATTCCTGAAGAGCAAGAACCAATCGAAGTATAAAATGTAAACAGAAGAATATTCACCTTAAAACCAAATATTATGAAACCAATTTCGAAACTAAAAAATGCAACACCCATTTCTAAAGAGCAACAAAAACATCTAAATGGTGGTAAAACACCACTAGTCTTTGTTAAAAGAGATGGATGTGTACCTGCAGTAAGCTGTTGTTATCACAACGGAACCACTTGGGTACAAGGACCTCCTTGTTTCTAAATCTTTTAATCCACATTGTGGAGTTTAATTCTCCGAGGCTTGCCTCGAAAACAAAATATATTTTCGGAAGCATACCTCGTGAGCTTGCTCTGAGGTTATTGATTTAATAAAAATCAAAAGCTGTCTCTTAAGCAAAAAGAGGCAGCTTAATTTATATAAATGCTTTTTGATCAGAACATCCATCACCCTTTTACATCCAACGCATCTCGCAGCGCATTACCTATTAGCATAAATGCCATTACCAAACTCATAATCCCTAATCCTGGGATAACTGCAAGATAGGCCTTACCTAAAATAATATAAGAATAATGATCTTTAATCATTGCTCCCCAACTTGGCATAGGCGGCTGTGCTCCTATCCCCAAAAAACTAAGACCACTTTCTATAAGAATGGCTCCTGCAAAATTTGCGGCAGAAATCACAATTACTGGTGCCAAACTATTAGGTAAAATATGTTTTGTTATGATTCTAAAATTTGTAAACCCCATTGCACGTGCTGCGGTAACATATTGCATTTGTTTAACACCCAATACCTGCCCTCTAACTACTCTTGCTACTTCTACCCACATAGTCAATCCTACCGCAATAAAAACCTGCCAAAAACCTTTACCTAAAGCCAAAGTTATTGCAATAACTAGTAATAATGTTGGTATGGACCAAGTAACATTGATTAGCCACATAATTACAGCATCTGTTTTCCCACCAAAATATCCTGCAATTGCACCTAGAGATATTCCTAAAATTAAAGAGATTAATACTGCTACAAAACCTATAGAAAAAGAAATACGAATCCCAACTAACATTCTGCTTAACAAATCTCTGCCATATTTATCTGTTCCTAATATAAATGTTTGGTTTTTAATATATGTGCTTACTATTTGGTCTGCTGATAAGCCTTTAGGAAAACGCTCTAATGCTATGTTTTTTGATAATTCTACTATTTCTCCCTCGCTATATGGCGACACCTCTAAACTACTTTCATTTATAGTATATTGCTCTATAGGAATCTCAGTTTCTGTATTTTTTTCTCCAAAAATTATTTTATTAAGAAAAGATTGCTCTGAAACATCCTTAGATGGAATAGTTAACATTTGCACTTTAAACCCTGGCGGTTTGGAATGTATAGACAAGTGCATTTGATTTGCATTTTGAGAATTATCTGGAGCAAAAACATAAGCAAATAGTGCTATAAATGCACAAAGAATAATAAAATAAAAACTCAAAACGCCCCAAAAATTCTTTTTAAATTTTTGGAGCGCTATTGTGCTTAAAGAGTTTGACTTTGCTTCTGTCATTAACACATACTAATTCTTTACGGTAAGTGGATTCTTAGATTTTCTGATATTATTTATCTTCAAATCTTCTAGTACACTTATAGCTTCTTCAACATAAACATCTTTACTAAGACTCTTATGCCATCTTTTTCTTTTTTCTTCTAAAATCGAATCTTTTTTCATTAACTCTGCTTCATAAGGCAAAGACTCAAAGGTTAGATTAGTTTTATACTCATTGATCTCATCAAAACGTTTTGCTTGTTCTTCGTTGAGTTCTATATTTTCTTTATATTTTTTAAATTGCAAAGAATAACTATTAACGTCTCTTTTTTCTCTAACCCATCTTGCATTTTCATCAATCAATTTTAATTGGTTATTCTTAGACATTCTTTCCTTACTATTAGTAATTGTCTGGTTAAAATCAATATATCCGTCCCAAATAGTATAATCTGCAGCAGGTATTTTGTCCCATGGTAATGGGTTTTCCTGATCTTTTTCTCCTATATCTATATAACTGTAACGATCTGGGACTACAACATCACTTTTCACTCCTTCTAACTGTGTAGACCCCCCATTAACTCTATAAAATTTTTGTGTAGTTAACTTTAATGCGCCAAGATCTCCAAAATCGTTGCTGCGCATCCATCTGTTAAGATCCATTACATTTTGAACAGTCCCTTTACCATACGTTTGTTTACTACCTATAATAATAGCTCTTTTATAATCTTGCATAGCTGCTGCCAAGATTTCTGAAGCTGAAGCAGATAGTTCATTTACCAATATTACTAATGGTCCATCCCATAATATATTTCTATCCTTATCACTTAAAACCTCAGGAGATTCTCCCTTAGTTCTAACTTGTACTATGGGCCCTTTTTCTATAAATAACCCAGCGATATCTACTACGGTTTGTAAAGATCCACCACCATTATCTCTTAGATCTATTACTAAACCGTCCATATTCTGCTCTTTTAGACGAATAATTTCTTGTTTTACGTCTTTTGCTGCGTTACGTTGGTTATAATCTTGCATATTAAAATAAAACTTTGGTAGATTAACAATCCCAAATGTTTTATCTTCTTTTTTAACTATAGAGGATTTTGCATAGGTTTCTTCTAGTTCTACAACATCTCTTACTATATTTATAACCTCTGTAGTTCCGTCTACTTTTTTAACCGTTAAAGAAACTTTAGTTCCTTTAGGTCCTTTAATCAAACTTACAGCATCATCTAATCGCATTCCTACTACACTTACAGGTTCTGCCTCATCTTCTTGTTTAACTTTCATGATAAGATCCCCAACCTCTATCTGATTTCCTCTCCATGCTGGTCCTCCTGAAATGACTTCTACTATTTTCACATTATCATTTTTCTTTTGCAACCTTGCTCCTATCCCTTCTAATTTTCCAGACATAGCTATATCAAATCGATCTTTATCTTGTGGTGCAAAATAATAGGTATGTGGATCAAACTCTTCGACAATAGAATTAATATAAATTGAGAACCAATCTTTTCGCTCTAAATCATCAGCAAACTCAAAATATTCTTTTAAAGATGTTTTAGTTATATCTCTCGCTTCTTCCTCTAAAACAACAGAAGTTTTTCTTTTATAATTAGTGTTTTTAGTTACAGAGTCTAATTGTTCTTCTACCTTATCATAATAACTGGATAATGCATTAAATTTAAGTTGTAACCTCCAACGATCTTTCATCTCTTTTTTATTGGTCACATAAGATAAATTATCATAGTCCGTATTTATGTTTTCATCTTTCTCAAAATTGAATGGTTTTTCTAGAATCTCCTTATGTAAGTTTCTGGCCTCTGCCATTCTTTGTTGAAGTCGGTCATAAGTTAAATTAAAAAAAGTTATTTCCTTATTTCTAATTTCATCATCAATAAGCTTTTCATAATTTTTAAACTCTTCTATATCACTTTTATAGAAATAACGCTTTAATGGATCTAAAGCATCAATATAATCTATAAAAACTTCTCTAGAAAAATCATCATTAATATCTTTTGCATCATAATGCCCCTTACCTAAGACATAACTTATTAAATCTATTAATAACTTATCTTTATCTGGATCGCTTTCAACTTTAGTAGTAAAACTGCAAGAGGCTGCCGAAACGATAACAGCAAGCATCAATGCCAAAAAACTCTTTTTCATATGCTCATTTAATTTAGGGGATTTATGGCAAAATACATTAAAAATTGTACCAATAACAGGTAATATTACTAAATTTTTCTTAAATGAACTAATATTATTTTTCCCACTATTACTTAAGCAAAAATCAAGCCACCCTCTATTTGTTACTTTATAACAGTCTGATAAAGCTATTATTGAACCTATTTTAGCATATATTGACTTTTAGTTATAGTTCTTGTAGTATAAAAAACTGTATTTTTACTGATATAAAACTCAGGAATATGACACAAAAAAAACCTCTTATTTTGGTCACCAACGACGATGGTATAACTGCTCCCGGAATTCGTGCTTTAATAGATGTTATGAATGAGATTGGAGATGTTGTTGTAGTTGCCCCAGATAGTCCACAAAGTGGCATGGGTCACGCTATTACGATTAACAGCACTTTATACTGCGATCCTGTCACAATTAACAAAAATGCACCACAAAAAGAGTTTAGCTGCTCTGGAACCCCTGTAGATTGTGTTAAAATGGCATCTCGCGAAATTCTTGACAGAAAACCTGATTTATGTGTAAGCGGAATAAATCATGGATCTAATTCTGCTATTAATGTAATTTACTCAGGTACCATGAGTGCTGCCGTAGAAGCTGGTATTGAAGGCATTCCTGCCATAGGGTTTTCTTTGCTTGACTATGCAATGGATGCTAATTTTGAGCCTTCAAAAAAACATATAAAAACAATTGTTAAAAATGTGCTGAAAAATGGGCTGCCAAAAGGAGTTGTACTTAATGTTAATATCCCAAAATTATCAGAAGCAGAAATAAAAGGAGTGAAAATTTGTCGTCAGGCAAATGCCCATTGGGTTGAAGAGTTTGATAAAAGAACAAATCCTATGGGGCGTGATTACTACTGGCTTTTTGGGAAATTTATTAACGAAGATAAAGGCGAAGATACAGATGAGTGGGCTTTACACAATGGATACATATCTATTGTCCCTACTCAATTTGATCTTACGGCACATCATTTTATTCAAGAACTAAACAACTGGTCATTAAATGATTAAAAAAGAAATTACTATAGGACTTATCATTGGTTTACTTATTAATGGTTTAGGGTTTATAATATGTATATTTATTTTTTCTGCATTAATTAGACAGGGATATACATTTACTGAAACTATTGAAGCATCCATAAAAAATGAATCTTTAGGAAGTTTAATTGCACTTGGGGCAATACCTAATTTAATTATATTTTTTTACTTTTTAAGAAAAAACCATATTTACAAAGCTCGTGGGATACTTCTTGCCTGTCTTGTTGCTGCTATTTGTATAGCAATTAGTAAATTTGGATAATATTAAAATTTAATCTTAGTCATCTATCATAAATCTTAGAAATTTAAGTTCTTAATAACAAGAAAATAATTCATGAAATACTATCTCATCGCAGGAGAAGCGTCTGGTGATTTACACGGAGCTAATCTTATGAAATCTATTCTTAAAGAAGATCCTCAAGCAGAATTTAGATTCTGGGGCGGTGATCTTATGTTAGCTGTTGGAGGTACAATAGTAAAACATTATAGAGATCTTGCATTTATGGGGTTTGTAGAAGTCATATTAAATCTATTTACCATCTTAAAAAACATAAAATTATGTAAAAAAGATATTATAGATTTTCAACCAGACGTGCTTATTTTTATAGATTACCCTGGGTTTAATTTACGTATTGCAGAATGGGCTAAGCAAAAAGAATTTAAAACGCACTACTATATTTCTCCTCAAATATGGGCATGGAAAGAAGGGAGAATAAAAAGTATAAAACAGTGCATCGATATGATGTATGTTATACTTCCGTTTGAAAAATCTTTTTATGAAGATAAACATCAATTTCCTGTTCAATTTGTAGGGCATCCTTTAATTGATGCTATTGCGGATCATAAACAAATAATGCCCGAAGATTTTAAGTCTAAACACAATCTAGATGATCGCCCTATCATCGCTATACTTCCTGGAAGCAGAAAGCAAGAGATTAGAAAGATGCTCGAAGTTATGCTAACTGTAGTAGATGAATTCTCTAACTATCAATTTGTAATTGCAGGAGCACCTAGTCAAGAAGCTTCATTTTATGCTCCTTTTATCAAAAAAGAAGGAGTACATTTAATCATGAATCAAACATATGACTTGTTAAGTCTTAGTAGTGCAGCTTTAGTAACATCTGGAACAGCTACATTAGAGACCGCTCTATTTAAAGTTCCAGAGGTGGTTTGTTATAAAGGTAATTATATATCCTATCAAATTGCTAAACGAATTATTAATTTGGACTATATCTCTTTAGTAAATTTAATTATGGATAAACCTGTAGTTACAGAATTAATACAAAATGAATTTAATCCTAAAAGACTTAAAGAAGAACTTACCCATATAATTGATGATTATAATAGAGCTGTAATGTTTTTGGATTATTATGATTTAGAAAAAAAACTAGGTGGTAGAGGTGCTAGTGACAAAACTGCTAAATTAATCGTAGAAGCTACAACAAACTAGTCTAACACTGCACAGTATTCTTTTATAGTTTTATACAATAATTCTGGATTTACTGGTTTGGATAAAATAGTATATATCCCTACATCATTAAATTTTTTTTTATTAATTTTTTCTGATATAGCCGTTAATGCAACTATTGGTATTTTATTATTGTATTGTTTTATATATTTTGTTGCTTCAAAACCATCCATTTTTGGCATCATAATATCCATAAGGATCATGGAGTAATTATTTTTCTTAGCCATATATACTGCCTCTTCTCCGTCATTAGCAGATTCACAACAAATCCCATAATTTGAAATTATTTTTTTAGTAATCAATTGATTTACCTTGTTATCTTCAACTAGTAAGATATTTATTTCCTTGAACGAATCATCGTATGGTTGTTTATCATTATAATCCTCTTTTACCTTATCCTTATCCATTACCTCCTTACATATCTCAAAATTCACAATAAAAGTGACAGATGTTCCTTTATTTGGTTTTGATTCTATTACGACATCACTATCATAAAGTTGAAGTATTTTTTTCACAATAGACAGCCCTAATCCTGTCCCTCCATATTTTCTGTTAATTCTTACAGATCCCTGTCGGAATGCCTCAAAAGCACCATGAATTTGTTTTTTAGTCATACCTATTCCTGTATCTCGTATTGAAATTTCTATTTTTACTTTAGTATCTATAACAGAAATAAACAATGCTTTTACGTATACATCTCCATTTTTTGTGAACTTTAAAGCATTATCTAGGATATTTAAAATAATCTGAGAAATTTTAAGCATATCTCCTTTTAAAATATCTGGGATATTATCATCTATTTTTCTATGAATTTTATTTCCATTATTCTTTGATGCTAAAGAAGAATCGATAAGATTATTCAATAGCGATTTTAAATCAAATTCCTCATTTTTTAACTCTAAATTCTCTTTTTCCAGATCATTTAATTGAATAACATCATTAATTAAATTTAAAAGATAATCACTAGATACATTGATCAATTTAATCTGGTTTATCTGCTGTGTACTTAATGTTTCTTTTTGCAATAAAAAAGTTGTTCCTTTAATCGTGTTTAAAGGAGTAAGAAGTTCATGCGTAACCGAATCTAAAAATTCTGATTTAACCTCTAAAGCTTTGTCTGCTTTTTTATTAGCCTGTACTAATTCTTTAAAGTTATTTTTAAGTAATCTATTGGTTTCTGTTTTATATCTAGAAACTCTATATTGAATTATAGATAAAACCACCAAACCGAAAATTACTAGAGCTCCCAATAAGATAATATAATTTATATTTCTTAGCTCTTGCTCTTTTAGCTCATTCTGAATTTTTATTCTTTTGTTCTCAGCTTCTTGCAGACTTAATTGACCAGATAAAATAAGACCAGCGGTAACTTCTTTAGCTGTTTCCACATGAGATTCAAAAAAAAGAGCAGAAGATTTTTTATAGAAAAATGTTGCATTTTTAAAATCTCCTAACTCTTCATAATACAACCCTTTTTTTTCAAAAAATCTTCCTTTAAAATGTGTGTCATTATCATACGTATGTTCTTTTTCTACTTTATTCAGATACACTTCTGCTGAATCAAATTCTTTTAAATTAATGTAATTCTCTGCTAAAAATAGATATAAATTTTTACGTCGATCTTGCTTGATTTTTGTTGTATTTATGGCTTCTAAGGAGATTAAAGCATGTTTGATGGATATATTATGCTTACCGTCTCTCATATAGTTAAGTGAAAGATTATAATTAATATCGATAGCATCTTCTATTTCTCCATACTCGCTTAACAATTTTTCTGCTAAAACTGTAGCTTCAAACCCTTCCTTTTTTTTCCCTTGTGAGTATTTGTAGACTGCGAGATCTTCATAATATAGTCCCAAGTATTTTTTATCTCCTAATTTGGAAATAATATCTAAGTTTTTAGACAGATACCGTTTTATCCCTACAGAATCTCTATTACTCAAGTAAAAACCTATCTTCTCCCTATTAACAAGTATTTTAATGTATGGATCATTTGATTGATTTGCTAAACTCTCTGCTAAAGTTAATAAGCTAACCCCTTGTTTTATTCCTTGCTCAGTAGATTTTGTAAACGCATCTACAGATTTCTTCAAGATTATTTTTATACTATCAGAACTAACCATTCTATCAGAAACCTGCGCTATTGAACAAATTGAGCTTAAAAAAAATAATAAGCAAACAATACATAGAGCTAGTTTCAGTTTCATGAGTAGAATTAACTATTTACATATATAAGATATTAAAACATCTTAATATTTACACTAAAACCACAAATAAATAAAGTTAAATTCTTAAATTTTTATCATTTTCTTATATTTTTAATTTTAATTGTAGTTTTATCGCAATTAAAATTAAAGGGTATTTCTTAAGGAATTTCTAATTTTTTGAAAATCTTATATAAAAACACGTACTTTGTTAGAAACCCAAATTGAATGAAAAGGATTTTAATATATCTTCTATTTATAGTAGCATTAATTTCATGTGGGAGTTCTTCTAAAAAGAAAGCTGTTATTTCTTCCTCAAACAATAGAATTTCTTTAAAATCGAAATCAAAGAAAAATTCTGATTATAAAAAAATTAATAGCATTGTGAGTTATGCTAAAACTTTTAATGGTACTCGTTATAAATTTGGAGGCACTACAAAAAAAGGAATGGATTGCTCTGGCTTAGTATATACATCGTTCAAAAAAGAGAATATTATTCTACCCAGAACTTCTAAAACGATGGCCACGCAAGGCACTGCTATTTCTCTAAAAAAAGTTACTAAAGGAGACTTACTCTTTTTTAAAACTAATAAGAGAAAAAATGTTATTTCGCACGTAGGGCTAGTTGTTGAAACCAAGGGTAGTATTAAATTTATACATTCTTCTACCTCTAAAGGAGTTATAGTATCCAGTCTTGATGAAACATACTGGAATAAATGTTTTGCGTGGGCAAGAAGAGTGTTATAATTCTAACGAATCTTTTAAAAGACTACTTTCAACAAAAAAACATTCAGTAACAAACGCCTATTAACTAGGTGTTACTTTTTATTATATAACCGCATATATATTCTGCACACCCCTTTAGTGTTAAAAAATGAAACTATAATTTCTTAATATTGTAGAAAAAGACAACTATTTTCATTTTATAATTCAGATTCTAAATAATCGTGCACAAAAAATCCAGCAATAAACTCCTTAATATACCTTTTGTTATTATTACTATCGCAACTCTATCTGGAATCCTTATTGGGTATTATATCTATATAGAATTACATCTGGTAATTATAAGTTTTTTTATTTCTATTTGTGTGCTAGGTATCTCTTGGCAACAATCCAAAAAACTGTTTAGTAAAACTACTTCTTTTCTTATTTTAACGATTCTTGTATTTATTAATTTTGGCATTGTTTTAGTAAAAATCCATAACCTTTATAATTACTCAAACCATTACAGTAATGAAATTGACAAAAGAGAGATAAATAAAAATTCTATAGGAATTAAGTTTCATATTACAGAGCGACTAAAATCTACTGCACACTATAATAAATATATTATTGCTGTTAAACTTATAAAAAACAAAGCTGCACATGGTAAAATGCTACTCAAGATACCAAAAGACAGCTCTTTAAATGTTTTGGACGTTGGCGATACCTATATTTCTTACACTATTATAAAACCTATTACTAAATCGCTAAATCCAAATCAATTTGATTATGCAAAATATTTAAGAAATCAATACATACTTCACCAAATCACCATTCAACCCAACCAACTGGTTTATAATCAAAAAAAGCAACAATCTTTATTACGGCTTGCTGATCAAACAAGAAAAAGAATTAACCAAAAACTATCTAAATATCATTTTGATCCTGAAGAATTTTCTGTCATTAACGCTTTGTATCTAGGTCAAAGACAAGATATCAGTCAAGAAACTTTTGGCAATTACAGAGATGCTGGTGCCATTCATATTTTAGCTGTTTCTGGGTTACATGTAGGTATACTTCTTTTTATTATAAATTTGGTATTAACACCTCTCGGTAGAATAAAAAAATATGGAAAAAAAATCAAGTTAATACTCGCCATTTCTTCATTATGGGGCTTTGCTATTATTGCAGGCTTATCTCCTTCTGTTCTTAGAGCGGTAACTATGTTTTCATTTCTTGCAATTGGCATGCAAATAAGATCTAAAACAAGCACTTACAATTCCTTATTTATTTCATTATTTATATTGGTATGCTTTAACCCTTTATTACTATTTTCAGTAGGTTTTCAATTAAGTTATGTAGCTGTTTTTTCTATCCTTTGGATACAACCCATTATAGAAAACAAATACAAACCACGATTCTATATAACCAAGAAATTATGGGCAATATTTACAGTAACAATCACTGCTCAACTTGGTTTACTGCCATTATCCTTATTTTATTTTCATCAGTTTCCTCTATTGTTTTTTGTTTCTAATCTTATTATTATTCCTTTTTTAGGGATAATTCTTGGATTTGGTGTTTTTGTTATCTTGCTTGCTTTGTTAAATATCCTTCCCGAATTTATAGCAAATTTATTTGGAGATTGTATTTACAGTATGAACACTGTAATTGGATGGGTCGCACAACAAGAAATATTTATCCTTAAAAATATTTCTTTTTCGTGGGGGACTCTTATTGCTTCATATTTTGTGATTATCTCTTTTATTTTGGTATATAAACGATACAAAAGAATAAAAACATACATTATGGGAATTTCTATAATTTTGATGATTTCTATAATAATCTATCAAAATTATAAAGCATCTAATCTTGAAGAATTGATTTTATTTCATCATCAACGAAATACCATAGTTGGGGTTGTAGAAAATAAAAAAATGCAACTTTATAGCAGAGACACTATTTCTGTAAACACTAGTGATTTTTTATTTAAAAATTACCTTATTCAAAATCAAATAACCCTTATAGATTCCACCATCAAATTAAAAAATATCTACAAATATAAAAATCAAACTATTTTTATTTTAGATAGTACAAATATTTATAAACCATTAGATATACAACCTGATATCCTTATTTTATCAAATTCCCCTAAAATACATTTAAAAAGAGTAATCAGCACCTTAAAACCTAAGCGCATTATTGCAGATGGTAGTAATTATAAATCTTATTTAGATAGATGGGAAAAAAGCTGTGTTAAGCTAAAACTCCCTTTTTATCGTACAGATAAAAAGGGAGCTTTTATAATAAAATAAACTCTGTTATAATAAAACTAAAGACTCTTTAGTATAATCTTCTTCTTGAGTATTCATTATTTCTTGTATTATTTCATAAATTTTAGGGATACAATCTTTAGCCATCTTATTTTGGCTATTAAAAAGAACACAAATCCCTAAATCCTCCTCAGGATAAATTGCAATTTCACTTCTATAATTATTAACGCTACCCCCATGATGTATAACTGTATTAGACTCCCCTGTATCTGGGTCATTAAACGAATGTATCCGCCATCCAAGTCCATAAAAAGATTTAGAATGCCCTGGCCATTTTTGATAATATTTTCTTCTACCCTCTTCTTCAATAATAGGAGAAAAAACAGCACTCATCGTATTAGGCATCATAACCTCTGGATTGTTTCCTAATAAAAACTTCATCCATTTACTCATATCGGTTGCACTTGCATTAACTCCTCCTGCTGCAATCGCGTTATTATAATATTTTTTATTGATATGTGTAGATCTCCATCTGTTTCTTATACGTTTATGAGGATATGCTACATTATCTGCATTTTCTATAGCTTCGTAACTAGTAGAAGCTGTTGTCATTTGTAATGGATTAAAGATCCTTTCCTGAATAACATCTCGCAAAGGTTTTCTGGTAACCTGTTCTAATATCTTTCCACTTAGTGCAAAAACAGCATTTTGATAACTATAAATATTCCCAGGTTTTTGAATTAATCGGATTTTTTTAAAACGGTTTGCAATAGTTGTTATTGGTAATCCTGCTTCTACAAGGTTTGTAAAACTATGATATGGCAATCCTGTTGTATGAGATAATATATGAGATAACGTTACATCATTAGTTTGTTGTTTACTAGATAGCTGAAAATCTGGTATATGATCCACCACTTTATCGTCCCAGTTTATTAACCCTTCTTCTACATGTATTCCAGTTAATATTCCTGCAAAACCTTTAGAGACAGATCCAATTCTAAATATAGTCTGTTCATTTACGGTATCTTTTAATGCTATATTTCTATTACCATAACCTCCTAAATAGATAACCGAATCACATTTCACAATAGCTACAGAGGCTCCTACTATCTGTTTTTTAGATACTGCTTGATTAAAATACGCTTGTATAGAATCTATTAGTCTTTGCTTCTTGTAATCAGAAAAACGAATATCTGGAGATAACGGTTCTGACAATTGTGATTTCTGTGATATATGAGATATTTTAGGTTGTTCTGCAGAAACAAAAGAAAAAAGTAAAGCAACAAACAACATAGATAGGGTAACTATGATAAATATTTTTTTCATAAGTAGGTTTATTATCCCAAAAAAGAAATAAAACTAGAAAAGTAATTTGTAGTTCTTACTATAAATAATTACTTATGCTAAGGGGGCGCTTTCTTTTTTAGAATTTAATTTTAGAGTATTATTTTTAGATTTATATAATTAGTAACGTATAGATTTTCAAATAATTGTTAATTTCAACAAACTAGAAATCAAATATTTCATTCTTACTTGATATAAAATTTTCTTTCAAAAAATTGAAAGAAAATTCCTTCTAAATTATTAAAATAGACAACTAATATACGATAAAAAATAAAAAATAAAAGATTAAGTGCTTTTTTAACAATTACTAAAACCCATTTAGTGTAAGTTTTACTTCTTAACTCTCCTCAAAACATAATTGTTTTTTTTTAAAAGTAGTTACTACTAATTTGATCCTACAGGAATAGGAGGTGGCCCCTCTGGTAAAATTGCTTTATATTGATATGTTCCTTTTCGTTCTTTAAATTCGGTTTTTACATCTTGCACAAGTTTTTCATCATCATATAAATCTACCATAGTCATAGCCAAAGCTTTTGAAGCTTGCAGCATACCTTTATGCCCTATTGACATTCCTCCGCAAGCTACTACTGCCCACGAGTGCCAAGGTGTATCTACAGGAGCTGTTGTAACTCCTAAGCGAATAACAGGAACTAACCAGCTTACATCACCTACATCTGTAGAGCCGCCTCCTGGGTGCTCTTTAGTTTCTTCTAAAGGATATATTTTTGCATCTATTCCTGCTTTTGGTTTACCTGTTTCCTCTTGAATAGCATGAGCAAATGCTAACTCTTTTTCGGTATACGTAATATCCCCCAAATACTCCAGATTCTTTTGCATTGCTTTTCCTCCTGTTCTATTTACTAGAATCTCATGAAGACCAGATATTAAACTAATTTTATAATCTACATTTGCCATTATAGCTGCACCTTCTGCCATCTTCTCAACCCGTTTCCAAACTTCCTGCATCCCTTCGCGCTTCGTATCTCTTACTCGTACCCATATTTTGGAATAATCAGGAACTACATTTACTACATCGCCGGTATGCTGCATATGATAATGTATACGTACTGTTGGTTTTATATGTTCTCTTAGGTAATTAATTCCTGTGGTATATAATTCTAATGCATCTACCGCACTACGACCGTTCCAAGGGTCTGCCGATGCGTGAGCTGCTTGTCCATTAAATTCTACTGTAAAATCTACAAGTGCAAGAGAACTTTGCACATCTGCTTTTGTTTTAGCACTAGGATGCCAATCTAAACATACATCCAGGTCATCAAAAAGTCCCTTTCTGGCCATGAACAATTTACCAAAGAACTTTTCTTCTGCTGGAGTTCCGTAAAACCGTACAGTTCCTTTTAATTTACCTTTAGAGATTAATTCTTTTACTGCAACTGCAGCAGATAAACTTGCCACCCCAAAAAGGTTATGCCCACAACCATGACCTCCTGCTCCGTTTTTGAGCGCTTGTTTTGTAGATTGTGCCTTCTGTGAGATTCCTGGCAATGCATCAAACTCCCCTAAAATTCCTATAATTGGTTTTCCTGTGCCATAAGTGGCAACAAAAGCAGTTGGCATATCTGCAACCCCACGTTCTACCTTAAACCCTTGTGATTCTGCATAATCAGACAATATTTTAGAGGATTCCTTCTCTTCGAATGCAGTTTCTGCCAAAGCCCATATCTGATCGCTCATTATAGTCATTTTCTCTTTTTGCTTTAGTACCTCTTCTAAAATCATTTTTTTATTGGCGCTGATATCTGCTTTTTCCTGAGCTATAAGAAATATATTTATAAACAGAAAAATAAAAAATAAAACGGATCGTATCATAATTAAAATAATAAGGTGTTTGTGTGCCTTGAAGATACTAAAATAATCATCGGCAAACTATCTTGGTTTTCTTTAAGTAAAAGATCCCCTAACAAAAGATCCCTTTAATTAGGTAATTAAAGGGATCTTTTATAATCTATTTTATGCTTTTCTAATTTGCAAAAGTACTTACAAAAGATTTTTCATAATCCTGCCATGCTTCAGCACTAGTTAATTTTTTATAATCATTATTATGAATCATTTTAAGATATATCTCTAGCTGTTTTGGTGTTTTATATCCTACCACAGGAGCTATGAGATTTGCTTTCTCATCAAAAAACACCATACTAGGATATCCACTTATTTTTAATGCATTAGCAAAAAAATGTTGACTGTTTCTACCTTTTCTGTCTGGATTATAATTTGGATTGGTATATGTAAAATTATTATATTTTACCTCCTCTGTTCCTTCTGCATTAAACTTTACAGCATAGTAGTTTTTATTTACATAAGAAACTACGTCTTCATTATGAAAAGTCTTTTTATCCAAAAGTTTACACGGTCCACACCAATCTGTATATACATCCATGAAGATTTTTTTAGGTTCCTTTTTTTGAGCCTCTAACGCATCATTCATAGACATCCATTTAATTTCTTGCGCTTGGGCAGAACAGCACATAAGAAACATAATAATAAGTAGGTTTTTCATAGGTGTAAAATTTTATAACTAGTCGGAAACAAAAACTATTCCTTATTTAAAAAATTCATATTGTATTTGGGTAAACGAATTAAATACTATTTATTTCACTCCATGCATTAATTTTTTCAATACTGGATTTAAAAGAATAATCAATCCTCCTGCTACAATAGGAACTATTGTAAATATCAAAAAGAAGGTAGATAAATTATAGTTTGCAGTAATTTCATCAATCATACCACCAAGAGTTCCTGCTGCTTTTTGACCTATAGCAATAGCAAGATACCAAATACCAAACATAAATGCAATCATCCTACCAGGAACGAGTTTACTAAGATAAGACAGCCCTACTGGTGACAAACATAATTCTCCTAAGGTATGAAACAGGTATGCCATAATTAACCAAATCATACTTACAGAAGCTGTTTTTGCTCCTTGCGGAATATCTGAAGAACCAAATGCCAATAATGCAAAACCAAAACCTAGTAACCCTAATCCAAAACCATACTTAAAAGCTACACTAGGATTATATTTACTCTCCCACCATCTAGAAAACAATGGTGCCAAAGCAATAATAAAAAACGAATTTAATATTCCAAACCATGTTGCACCTACCTCTGTAGTATCTTTACTAAACTCATTGTTTAGTTTCCACACAACAATTCCCCATATAATAATAAAACTGATCGACAACACGATATTAGAAAGTCCTATCTTAGAGAATGTTTTTTTAAATAATAAATACAACACCCAAGAAATTATGGCTAGTGGTACAACAGTTAAAATCGTATCTATAATTTTAAAGATTAAAGCAGAAGAACCTGATAAATCTCTTGCAGTATAATCTCTTGCAAAAATATTTAAAGAACCAGCTGCTTGCTCAAATGCTGCCCAAAAGAAAATTGTAAAGAAAGCAAAAATTCCTACTGCAATCATTCTATCTCTTACCGTAGGGCTATATCTAATAATTCTAGAAACTATTAAATATATAAAGAGAAGTATCCCTAAAACAATCATAAAAGTTGGTCCTTCGTAACTACCAACCTTAAAATTAAACAAATTAATATTACCAATTTTTGACATTGGATCATTAATTAACCAGGTTAACCCTATTATTGCTGTTATTGCAATAAGAACCTTATCTACAAGGGTAAAAGGATTAAGTTTATCTCCTTCTTCTAAAATAATTTCTTTTTCAGAAGCTTCTTTTTTGGGTTTTGCTCCAATTTCTCCAAAAATATTTTTAGAAAGCCAAAATTGAATGGTTCCTAAAAGCATGAAAATTCCTGCCAAACCAAAGCCTAGAGCCCAACTATAATTTTCACCTAAATACCCACATAACATAATACCAAAAAACGCTCCTGCATTTACTCCCATATAATATATAGTATAGGCGCCGTCCTTTTTAGAATCATTACCTTTATACATTTCAGAAATAATAGAAGTAATATTAGGTTTAAAAAGCCCTGTACCTATTACTAATAATGCTAATCCAAAATACAAGGTTGTTTCTGTCTCAAAAGCCATGGCAACATGTCCAAGCGTCATAATTAAACAACCTATAGTAACTGCCCATCGATACCCTGTTATTTTATCTGCAATATACCCCCCTAAAATTGGTGTGAGATATAAAAGGGATGCATACGTCCCAAATAATGCTAATGCGTGTTCTCTGGGCCAATTTGCCCATCCTGGATTTTCCCCAAATAAGGGTTGAGTTAAAAATATTACTAACAAAACTCGCATCCCGTAGAATGAAAATCGCTCCCACATCTCTGTAAAAAAAAGCACGAATAAACCTGCAGGATGCCCTAAAACTTTATCTTTAAATAAGTTCTCTATATCTGTATTCATAAATACTGGTATTAGTTATCTGCTAATTCAAAACCTTCGGCTTCTTCATTTTTTAAAACTCTTTCACTTTCTTCAGCTCCATGCGTTAATCTTTTTAAGGGCTTTAAAATTAAAATAAATAATGTTCCAAAAACTACTGTAAAAATCACTATTCCAGAAAAAATAGTTAATTCTCCATATTCACTTGCAGATTCACCTACAATTCCAGCTACTTTATTTCCTAATCCTGTCGCTGCAAAATACACTCCCATCATTAATGATGCATATTTTACTGGTGCTAGTTTGGTTATAAATGATAATGCAACTGGAGAAATACATAACTCCCCAATTGTATGAAACAGATAAGCTAAAACCAGCCAAATCATACTTGACGTTCCTGACTTATCAAACTGCATTGCGGCAAATACCATGAATAAAAAGCCAAAGCCCATAATTATAATACCAAGAGCCATTTTAAACAACGAAGATGCTTCTTTTCCTTTCAATTTTCTTTTAGCCCAAATACTTGCAACTAGTGTTGCAAATAAAATAATGAAACCTGCATTTAAACTTTGAAACATTACTGTAGGGATTTCCCAACCAAATAAATCTCTATCGGTATTGGTTTCTGTATATAAATTCATTAATCCTCCTGCTTGTTCAAAAGCACCCCAAAAAATAATTACCATAATAAAAGATAATAGTAGTACCAAAAAACGATCTTTAAAAACCTGAGAATCTAACTCTTTATATATCATCACTAATAATGCTGTGATAGCAGTTAGGAAAATAAATAACAATCCAAAGCCCCATTCTAAAGTATACCAACCGTAGATTGATGCTGCTAATAAAATTGCAACGATTACTAATTGTTTAGGAGAACTAAATAGTTTTGCGTATAGTTTTGCATAAGAGACTTCATTTTCATCCATCTTACTCGGTACAAAATTTCCAACTTCTTTAAGATATTTTTGTCCATATATATAATTTAACAAACCAAAAACCATAGCTATTCCTGCTAATCCAAATCCAGCGTGCCATCCCCATGTTGCAACTACTACTCCTATTATCATTGTAGCTAATAGTGATCCTAAGTTTATCCCTATATAGAAAATACTAAATCCTTTATCTCGTCTGATATCTCCTTCTTTATAAAGACCTCCTACCATAGTCGAAATATTTGGTTTTAATAATCCAACACCTAGAATAACTAAGCCCAAACCTGTATAAAATGCCCAAGTATCTGTTAAAACCAATACTCCATGACCAAGACATAATATTATAGCTCCCAATAAGACTGATTTTTTTTGTCCTAAAATCTTATCTGCGATCATTCCTCCTGGTATAGATGCAACGTATACTAACATGGTATACCAACCATATAATGCTAAAGCTTCTTTACTTGTCCAACCTAGACCTGCTCCTCTTGGATCCCCTATAGTTTCTGTTGTCATATATAAGACTAACAACGCTCTCATACCATAGTATGAAAAACGTTCCCACATTTCTGTAAAAAATAAAATATATAATCCCACAGGATGTCCAAAAAGCTCTTTTTGATGAGCCGCTTTAACTGTATTTGCCATTATCTTTATTTAATTTATAAGTTGTTTGTAATGAAGTTAGTCATTTTATTATATAGATGTAATCTTGTATTACCACTATAAATACCGTGGTTTTTATCTGGATAAATTGCCCAGTCAAAATCTTTATTTGCTTGTATTAATGCTTCTACCAGTTGCATTGTATTTTGCACATGTACATTATCATCTGCACTACCATGTACCAGCAAAAATTTTCCTTTTAATCCATTTACAAAATTGATTGGTGAATTATCATCATATCCTTTTGCATTTTCTTGAGGAGTCATCAAATATCTTTCTGTATACACGGTATCATAAAACCTCCAATTTGTTACTGGTGCTACAGCAATAGCCATTTTAAAAACATCTGGAGCTTTAAACAAACAATTACTAGACATAAAACCACCATAACTCCATCCCCAAATACCAATTCTTGAAGCATCGATATATCCTAGTGTTCCAAAATGCTTTGCAGCGGCAATCTGATCCTGAACCTCTAGGTTCCCCAGGTCATTTTGAGTTACTTTCTTAAACTTAGCTCCTTTTAAACCAGTTCCTCTTCCATCGACACAAGCAACAATATATCCTTGTTTTGCTAACATCATATACCAATAATCATTAGCTCTATGCCATGAATTTTTTACCATTTGTGATCCTGGACCAGAATATTGAAACATAAACAGAGGATATTTTTTTATTGGATCAAAATCTTTTGGTTTAATCATCCAGGTATTCAACTTCTCTCCATTTATTTCTATCGTAGAAAACTCTTTAGGTCTAACATCATACTTCCCTAGTTTTTCTAACAACCCTTTATTATTTTTAATCTCTCGAACTATAGCTCCTGTCTTTCCATTATTTAGAGTATACTCATAAGGTGTTGTAGTGTTGGAAAAATAATTAATATAAAAACTGAAGTCTGCACTGAAATCTGCATCATTAGTCCCTTCTTTTTCACTTAATCTCTTTTTATTTTTTCCATCTAAGGTAATCGAATAAATATCTCGGTTTACACTTCCGTTTTCTACACTTTGATAATATATTTTTTTATTCTTTTTATCATAACCATAATAGTTAGTTACTTCCCAATCTCCATTAGTTACTTGATTAATTAACTCTCCCGTTGCCTTATAATGGTAAATATGATTAAAACCATCTTTCTCACTAGTCCAGATAAAGCTATTATCTTCTAAGAATGTAAGATTATCTGTAATATCAACATATGCAGTATCTTTTTCATTAAGTACTACTTTTGGTGTTTTGGTCTTAGCATCTATAAAAATTAAATCCAGATTATTTTGGTGTCTATTCATTACTTGTATACTCAAAACATCTGGACTTGCAGTCCATTTTATTCTAGGAATATAAAAATCTTTATAATCTCCCAGCTTGACCTCATCTAGAGTCATTGCAGTAATATCTGCTACATACAGGGATACTTTTGCGTTTTTTTCTCCTGCCTTAGGATATTTAAAGACTTCTTGTTTTGGATATAAATCTTTACCGTATACGTCCATAGAAAACTCGGGTACTTCTCGTTCATCAAATCGTAAAAAAGCTATTTTTTTACTATCCGCACTCCAATCAAAAGCTCTAACAAAGGCAAATTCTTCTTCATACACCCAATCGGTTATCCCATTAATTATTTCATTTTTCTTTCCATCATCTGTTAACTGTACTTCTTCTCCAGTTGTAAAGTTTAGCATAAATATATTATTATCCAGTACATATGCTATCTTGTTACCATCAGGTGATAATAAAGGTTCTTGGATTTTTTTATCACTAACCTTAAAAATCCCTTTAGAAGGAACATCATATACGTGATAAATCCCTCTGGAGGAGTGTCTGTATATTTGTTCTAATTGACTAGAAAGTAAAATTCTATTCTCATCTTTACTAAATGAGTATCCTTGAAATGTGGATAGATCTCCAAGAGAAGAAGAAGTTACTAATGTTTTTGTTTTTTCTCCAGACTCATAATTATAAACTTCGATATTGATAGCACCAGACACTGCATCTTTTTCTATAACAGAATATTCTGTCCCGTTTTTCATAGAATGAAGTGATTGCAACCCTTCTGTACTAAAAGCTCCGCTCCAGATTTCTTTTAAAGTAAAAGCTTTGTCTTGTGCAGATGCTACAAGTACAACAAAAAACATAATCCCAAAAAGTAATTTTGTGATTTTCATATCGTAATTTTAAAATTTATTAACGCCAAGAATACTAAAAAATCCTCGAAAAATACAACAATTGCTGTTAAATACAATAAATTCGTAGGTGCATACTTGATTTTTTTTAGCATATCATCAATAAAGGTTAAAATCCTATTAGTTTATCCTGTTATCTATTAAGATTAAACTTACTTAAAATCAATAACCTTAGAATAAGTCCCTATGCTATGCTTCCAAAAATATATTTTGTTTTCAAGACAAGTCTTCAAAAATTAAACTCTTGATAAGAGATTAAAAACCTTGTTTAGTTTCTAAAAAATTAATCTTTCAAAAATATTTTAACAATAGATATGATAAAACAGAATAGTATATTTGACCTCATTAATAACAAAAAAGACAATGACACCCGTAGTTTCTGGATTTTCTAAACTCTCAAAAAAGGATAAAATAAATTGGTTAGTAGAACATCATTTTAACAATGACCAAAATGCTATAACAATTTTGATGCAATATTGGAATACTGATGATGCGCTTCAACAACTTCATGATGAGTTTACTGAAAACACCATTTCTAACTATTACCTTCCTTTTTCGGTTGCTCCAAATTTCCTTATTAATAATGAGCGGTATACCATACCTATGACTATTGAAGAAAGTTCGGTAGTTGCCGCTGCTAGTAAGGCGGCCAAATTCTGGCAGACAAGAGGAGGTTTCCGGACTGAAGTAATATCGACTACAAAAGTAGGACAAGTACATTTTATGTATTCAGGGAATTATGAAAAGCTACAGCAATTTTTTAACCTAACAAAACCTAACTTACTATCCTCTATTTCTCACTTAACCAAAAACATGGAAAAAAGAGATGGAGGTGTACTAGAGATCGAACTTAGAAACAAAACTACCGAGATAGACAACTATTATCAATTACATTGTACTTTTGAGACTGTAGATGCTATGGGTGCTAATTTCATAAACTCATGCCTAGAACAATTTGCAAAAACAATAACTATTGAAGCAAAAGAATATCCTAGTTTTTTTGGTAAAGAAAAGGATATCGAAGTAGTTATGAGTATCCTTTCTAATTACGTCCCACAATGCTTAGTAAAAGCTTCTGTTTCTTGTAAAATAAAAGATTTACCTGCTACTCCTTTGCTTTCTTCACAACAATATGCTGAAAAATTTGTGAGAGCAGTTCGTATTGCCGAAGTAGAACCATATCGTGCCGTAACCCATAATAAAGGCATTATGAACGGTATTGATGCTGTAGTCTTAGCGACAGGAAATGATTTTAGAGCAATTGAAGCAGGAGCACATGCATATGCTGCAAGAAATGGAAAATACACCAGTTTGACTCATGCTGAAATTAAAGACAATAATATCTTCTTTTTTTCTATAGAAATCCCTTTAGCGCTAGGTACTGTTGGTGGATTAACATCGCTTCACCCTCTTGTAAAGCTATCTTTACAGCTATTAAAAAATCCAAATGCAAAAAAGTTAATGGAAATTACTGCTGTAGCTGGACTTGCTCAAAATTTTGGCGCTATAAATTCATTAATAACTACTGGTATACAACAAGGTCACATGAAAATGCACCTTATGAATATCTTAAACCAGTTTAAAGCTACCGAAACTGAAAAAAAGCACCTAATAAATTATTTCAAAACAAATACAGTTACTCATAGTGAGGTAGTAACACAAATTGAAAAACTAAGAACTTGAAATGAAAAAACAACAATTTCTTAAAAATTTTGCGATTAACTTTATAATTCTATTAGCAGTACATGTTATTTTTAATTACTTCACCCTAGAAGAAATTAATTTCTTACCTGAAATATTAAGCGCCCTAATAACCGCAATACTATTAACTCTGGCTTTTATGTATATTACTAAAACAGAACATTAATAAATACAAAAATGAAAGAATCCTTTTATAGTCATGGTAAATTATTACTCACCGCAGAATATTTAGTTCTTGATGGGGTGAGGGCTTTGGCTATTCCTACAAAAAAAGGACAATGGTTATATGTCGAAGAAAATAATACAAATCAAATTACCTGGAAAAGTTTTGATAATAAAGGTAATTGCTGGTTTGAGACGGATTTAATACTAGAAAATAATACGTTTCGGCAGGTTGAAGACAATAATAAAGATCATACTATCACAAAAACACTAATAGACATCCTTACTGTTGCAAAAAAAATAAATCCAAAGTTTCTTTCTTTAAAAAAAGGGTATATAATTGAAACTCATTTAGAATTTGACAGACAATGGGGACTTGGATCTTCTTCTACATTAATTAATAATATCGCTCAATGGGCAAAAGTAGATGCTTTTGTTTTATTGGAGAAAAGTTTTGGGGGCAGTGGATATGATATTGCCTGTGCACAATATAATTCTCCTATTTTGTACCAACGTAATAGCGAAAAACCAATAGTAACGACCTCTAACTTTAATCCTACTTTTCAAGAAAACCTGTTTTTCATTTATTTAAATCAAAAACAGGACAGTAAAGAATCTATAAAACATTATCAATCTTTATCTTTAAAAGATTTTGATAAAGCAGAGGCGATTATCAATGAAATCACTTCTAAAATATTAGATTGCATGACAGTTGAAGAATTTGAAATTTTAATACAATCTCACGAAGATACTATTTCTAAAATTATTAAAACTCCTACGGTAAAGTCTATCTTATTTTCTGATTATCCTGGTAGTATCAAAAGTCTTGGTGGATGGGGTGGTGATTTTATCTTAGTAACTGGAAGCGATATAGAAATGGAATACTTTAGAAATAAAGGATATAATACAATCATCCCTTATTCTGAAATGATTTTATAAATAAAAAAAACCTTAGTTCTTTCGAGCTAAGGTTTTTGTAAAATATATTATAAGAACTAATTACATTTCTAATGCTCTAGTTATATTATTATCCATTAACAACTCTTCTGGATTTTCTAATGCTTCTTTGACCGCAACTAAGAATCCCACAGACTCTTTGCCATCTATAATTCTATGATCATAAGATAGCGCTACATACATAATAGGTGCGATAACAATTTGACCATTTCTTACAATTGGACGCTCTACTATATTATGCATTCCTAAAATAGCACTTTGTGGAGGATTAATAATTGGCGTAGATAACATACTACCAAAAACTCCTCCATTAGTAATAGTAAAGGTTCCTCCTGTCATTTCATCTACAGTAATCTGACCATCTCGAGCTCTGAGTGCTAATCTTTTCACTTCAGATTCTACTCCTCTAAAGCTTAGATTTTCTGCATTACGAATTACAGGAACCATTAACCCTTTAGGTCCAGATACCGCAATACTAATATCCTGAAAATCGTAAGAAACCATAAAGTCTCCATCAATCATAGAATTTACTGCAGGATACATTTTTAAAGCTCTAACACATGCTAGTGTAAAGAAAGACATAAATCCTAAACCAACTCCATGTCTAGTTTTAAAAGCTTCTTTGTACTTATTACGAAGATCAAAAATTGGCTGCATATCTACTTCGTTGAATGTAGTAAGCATTGCAGTTTCATTTTTAACAGAAACTAAACGCTCTGCAACTTTACGACGAAGCATCGATAGCTTTTTGCGCTCTTCTCCTCTACTTCCTAATCCAGGGGTTCCCATAGATGGTTTTGCATCTAATGCATCTGCTTTAGTTATGCGACCGTCTCTACCTGTTCCTTTTACTTGATTTGCATCCATTCCTTTTTCTGCAAGCACTTTTTTTGCTGCAGGAGACGCAGTACCTGTGGCATAAGTATCTTGCTTTTGTGATGGTGTCGTTGGTTTGGATGGTGTTTGTATTTTAGCTTCTGCCTTTGGGCTATTTGCTGTATTTGCTGTTTTATCTCGTTGTTGGTCCAAATCCATTGCTGCATTTCCATTTCCGCCTTCATCTCCTTCGTTGTTTGCATTACCTTCGGGAGCTTCTGCATCTGTATCAATAAGACAAACTACTTGTCCAACTTCAACAGCATCACCTTCTTCTGCCATAAGAGTTATGATTCCGCTTGCTTCTGCTGGCAACTCCAAAGTTGCCTTATCACTGTCTACTTCAGCAATCGCCTGATCTTTTGTTACATAATCACCAGTCTCAACAAGCCACTGTGCTATTTCTACTTCTGTTATAGACTCTCCCGGTGATGGGACTTTCATTTCTAAAGCCATAATTTTGAATTTATCCTTTATACAATTTCCTTCGGAAACTTTTAATCTATGATTATTTACTAAATTTTATCTTCTTTGATTATTCTTTGTTTTATCAAATACATAATCGATTACTTCTTGATGTCTTCTTTTGGATCTGGTTGCACTACCTGCTGCAGGAGCTCCATAAGGTCTTCTACTCGCAAACCTAAATGTTTTTGCTTCCTCATAATTCATTAACATGTGGCTTAACGCTCCCATATTACGAGGTTCTTCTTGCGCCCACACTACTTCTTCTGCTTTATACTTTTTAATCAACGTATCCATTTCTGCAGCTGGCAAAGGAAATAGTTGCTCCACTCTAACTAATGCAACATCTTTTCTTCCTAATTCTTCTCTTTCTTTTAGTAGATCATAATAGAATTTACCTGTACAAAAAACAAGTGTTTTTACATCTTTTGGCGTAGCATCTACATCATCAATTACGGTTTGAAAACTTCCATTTGCAAATTCTTCTACAGAAGACATTACTCTTTTATCTCTTAACAAACTCTTTGGAGTAAATACAATTAAAGGTTTTCTGTAATTAGCCTTCATCTGTCTTCTTAACAAATGAAACATATTAGCAGGGGTGGTTACATCTGCAATAAACATATTATCCTTTGCACATAATTGAAGGTAACGTTCCATTCTTGCAGAGGAGTGTTCTGCTCCTTGCCCTTCATACCCATGCGGCAATAGCATTACTAATCCATTTTGCAGTTTCCACTTATCCTCTGCAGAGGATATATATTGGTCAATCATAATTTGTGCCCCATTGCTAAAGTCTCCAAATTGTGCTTCCCAAATGGTTAATGTCTCTGGACTCGCCATAGCATAGCCATAATCGAAACCTACTACTCCATATTCTGATAGTAATGAATTATAGATATAGAAGTTTCCTTGATCTCCTTTAAGATTATTTAACAATAAAATCTCCTCTTCACTATCTTCTACTTTAACTACCGCATGTCTGTGAGAGAATGTTCCTCTTTCTACATCCTGCCCACTCATTCTAACATTATATCCTTCTTTCAGTAAAGAACCATAAGCAAGTAACTCTCCCATTGCCCAATCTAGTTGGTTATCTTCAAAAAAACCTTTATGTCGTTCATTGATGATTTTTTGTATTTTACGAAGAAACTTTTTATTAGAGGGCAGCTTAGTTATTACTTCTGCTATTTCTGTTAGTTCATCTTTAGCAAAAGTGGTATCTACCACTTTCATCATCTCATCCTCCTGCACTCTGGTAAAACCAGCCCATTCATCCTGCATAAAAGGGGTGATCACTGTTTTTTCTTGCTTACGAGAATCTTCTAACTCCTCTTCAAGAGATTCTTTATATTCTCTTTCTAGCTTAGCAACATAGTCTGCATCAATAATCCCTTCAGATATTAATTTTTGAGCATATATATCTCTTGGGTTATTATGCTTAGCAATGGCTTTATATAATTTTGGTTGTGTAAAGCGCGGCTCATCTCCTTCATTATGCCCATATTTACGGTATCCTAATAAATCTATAAATACATCTCTACCAAAATTCATTCTAAATTCTAATGCAAAATTAGCGGCATGTACTACTGCTTCTGCATCATCTGCATTTACATGCAAAACAGGGGACAAAGTAACTTTTCCTATATCTGTACAGTATGTTGAAGATCGCGCATCTAAGTAATTAGTAGTAAAACCAATTTGATTATTTACTACGATATGAATTGTTCCTCCTGTTTTATACCCATCTAACTGAGCCATTTGAACAATCTCATACACTAATCCCTGTCCTGCTACTGCAGCGTCTCCATGCACTACAATAGGTAATACCTGTGAGATATCTTCTTTATAATGTGTATCTTGTTTTGCTCTGGTAATCCCTTCTACTACTGCACCAACCGTTTCTAAATGTGAAGGATTGGGAGCTATATTCATATTGATAGCTTTTCCAGAATCTGATTTACGTTTAGAGGTCCAGCCTAGATGATATTTTACATCCCCATCAAACACAGCTTCTTCATAATCTTTACCATCAAATTCGCTAAAAATGTCTTTAGGGCTTTTTCCAAAAATATTGGTAAGCGTACTTAAACGACCACGATGTGCCATACCCATTACAAATTCTTTTACTCCAAAACTTGCAGCTTTTTCTACCAATGCATCCAATGCAGGAATAAGAGTTTCCCCTCCTTCCAGCGAAAAACGTTTTTGTCCCACATACTTTGTATGTAAAAAGGTTTCAAAAGAAACTGCTTGGTTTAATTTTTTAAGAATGTGTTTTTTCTGGTCGGCAGAAAACTTTGTTCTATTGGTATTAAAGTTTATTCGTGCCTGTATCCACTCTCGTTCTTCAGGATTACGAATATACATATACTCAACTCCAATCGAATCGCAATAAATCTGTTCTAAATGAACAATAATATTACTTAACGTATTTGGGCCAATATCTATGATTTCTCCAGCATTAAAAACCGTATTAAGATCCCCCTGACTTAGTCCAAAGTTTTCTAGCGCTAAAGTAGGGGTATACTTTCTTCGATCTCTTACCGGATTAGTTTTGGTAAACAAATGTCCACGAGTTCTGTAGGCATCTATTAACTTAACTACCTGAAACTCTTTTTGAACATTTTGAGGAACCGCAACTGTTTCATCAGGTTCGCGTTCTACATAAATTGTTTCTCCTGATCCATCGGCACTCTCTAGTCCGAAATCAAATCCTTGAAAAAATGCACGCCAACTAGGCTCTACACCATCTGGATTTTGTAGATATTGATCGTATAAATCTGCAAAAAATGCGGTATTAGCCGCATTCAAAAATGAATATTTATCCATATGTAAGTATTCAACTGTCTTTTAAATAACAAAACGCCACAAAAATACAACAATTACGATATATTAGACATCGAATTAATTATATTTATGTTATAATTTTTCATAAAATTAATAATGAAAGTAAATCTTTGTATAAATCCTAAAATTCTAGTATTAGTTCTTAGTATTCTTTTTTCCTTACAAAAAAGTTATTCTCAAGACAACTTATTTTGGTCAAATGTGCGATTTGGAGGCAATCTGGGCATTGGGTTTTCTAACAATACATTTAATGCTGTTGTTGCTCCATCTGCCATATATGAGTTTAATGAATGGTTTAGTGCTGGATTAGGCTTTAGTTTTGGATATAGCAGCTTTGAAAATAATCGTTTTAATGAAAAATGGAAAAGCTTCACCTATGGAGGAAGCGTTATTACTTTATTCCATCCCTTACCAGAACTACAAATCTCTGTAGAATTTGAAGAAATGGGAGTACATCGAACAATACAAATCGAAAATCAAAAAATCACTAATGATTATTGGTATCCTGCCTTATTTTTTGGCAGTGCATATAGAGTTGGCTTTGTAAGTGTTGGTCTTAAATATGATGTACTATATGATGATAAAAAAAGTATTTATGGTAGCGCATACATACCATTTGTTAGAGTATTTTTTTAAAAGGTAATTTTACAAACAAATTTTTAACTTCTCATTAGCATCTAATTACCCGAGACTTGTTGCGAAAATAAAATATATTTTTAGGAATCGTAATTCCTGCTTACTCTGAGGTTGTTGATTATTACCACAAATAAAAAATACAACCAGGAGGTTTCCCTCCATACTTTACGAGTTTTTTTTCAGCTTTGCGAAGTATTCTGTATTTATATTGTATATCTAATAGATCTGTAGTACAATCTGCTCTTTCAAAATTAAGAGTATTAAAGTAATCATTATTCCACTCTGATTGCTTTTGCATATCCTTTCTTTCAACACACATTAATATATCTTTTTGACTCAAAAACGTTCGGTTTTCTGTAACATCCAACACTTTTTCCATCGAAAAAGATGTTGCTCTTTCACTTTGTATATAATGTGTATTAGATCGAAGAATTTCAGTAAATGTTGTGTACAACCTTAATGTATCATTTTCCAGATAATAATACTCAAAATTATGATCGCTGTTTTGCTTATAACTATGCTTTATTAATCTTAACTGATCTTTTTTGTAATAATATTCGATATTGCCAGACAAATACTCTGAACATTGATATCTTTTAAACACTTGTTTAATCAAAGTATCTCTTTCTTTTTCACCTATCGCTTTTAAAATCTCTTCGTAAGAAGTATTAACTTGCTTTTGAGAACTCTCCTGACCATAATTAAAGGTTAAGAAGAAAAATAAAAAAATACTACTATATAACTTCATGCATTTAAAATTTCTAATTGCCCTATATTGTATTTTATAAATTATTTTATAAAAGCCTTCCTCACTCTTTATTTCTATACCAAACCTTTTGCCACTCTCTTTTTAAAATTAAATAGGTAGCATATTCTGCTATATCTGTACTGCTTTCTGAATTAAGCTTTCTTATTTCAGTTTCAGAAACATCGACAGCATATAGTAAATTAAGGAACTCATTAAAATCATTATGTAATTTATCTAAAAGTAAATTTGCTATTTCTGAAAACAATATTTGAGGTTTTTCACTTTCAATATTATGATCCATTCCTGCACGATTCAAATCCTTTTGTATTTGAACGATAAACTGGGGATAAAGGTCCGATTTACAAACCTCCTCTATCCATTGTTTTGCAGTTACTGGATGATAGGATTTAGACACTTCTGTTCATTAATTTTTCTCCAAACAATCGCAACATCACTTTCTTATCTTCTGCAATAGACAAACTATCCAATACCGCAAAAGCTTTGGCTGTATATTTCTTAATCTCAATACGCGTTTGCTCCTTTGCCCCTGTAGTCTCAAAAAGATGTTTTACTGTACTTATTTTTTCTGAAGGGTTTTCGGGATTAAGAGAAAACAATCCTGTTAATTGTTTTTTCTCATCTTCACTACCAAATTCTAGAGCTTTTAAATATAAAATAGTTTTTTTATTTTCGATAATATCTCCTCCTACTTGTTTACCAAAAGTATCAGGATCTCCAAATGCGTCTAAATAATCATCCTGAAGTTGAAATGCCAGACCTAGTAACCTTCCAAAATCATAAATATATTGTCTACAACTTTCTGAAGCGTTTGCCACGATAGCACCCATTTTCATAGCTGCACCAACTAAAACAGCTGTTTTATACTCAATCATTTTAATATATTCAGAAATCACAACATCATCACGGGTTTCAAAATCAATATCATACTGCTGTCCCTCACAAACCTCTATTGCTGTTTTAGTAAATAAGGTAGCTAATTCTTTAAAAGTATCGCTTTCATAGTTTTCAAATAGTTGGTATGCGTTAATTAGCATAGCATCTCCAGAAAGTATGCCTGTATTTGTATCCCATTTTTCATGAACAGTCTCTTTACCCCGCCTAAGAGGAGCCGCATCCATAATATCATCATGTATTAAAGAAAAATTATGAAAAACTTCTATCGCTAATGCAGCATCCAGAGCCTTTTCATACGAGCCTCCAAAAGTCTCAGAAGCCATTAAAACTAGTATTGGCCTTAACCGCTTCCCTCCAAGATTAAGAATATAAGAAATAGGTTCGTATAGATTTTTAGGATCTTTAATAATAGTTTTTTGAGATAAGTACTCTAAAAAATAGGCTTGATAATCGGAAACTGTATGCACAATATTTTTTTGTGCTAAAGTAATCGAAACTTTTAAAAAAAAGAAGTTAATCCTTCTACACCATCTAAAACATTTTATAAAAAATATCCTCAAAATTAATAGTAGTGTTAAAAAAATGTAAAACTTTGGAAACTTTTATTGTTTTTATAGTTTCCAAATGTACATTTGCAGAAAATTAACCATCCCTTGATGAAAGAAAAAATAATAGAGAAAGCCAACGACCTGTTTTTAAATCTTGGTTTTAAAAGTGTAACGATGGATGATCTTGCTACCGAAATGGGTATTTCAAAAAAAACTATTTATACCCATTTTCAAAACAAAACAGAGTTAGTAAAAGCAACTACAGATCACTTATTCTGTTGTATATCTGATGGCATAGACACTATTATAGATCAAAAAAATGGACCTATCGAAGAGCTATATGAGATCAAAGCCTTTGTGATGAATCATTTAAAGGATGAAAAAACCTCTCCGCAATACCAACTTCAAAAATACTATCCCAAAATATACAGTGCCCTAAAATCTAAACAGTTTGAGGTAATGCAGGAATGTGTTATTGAAAATTTAGACAGAGGTATTAAATCTGGCATTTACCGAAAAAATATAGATATCCAGTTTATTTCACGAATCTATTTTGTTGGAATTATTGGAATAAAGGATCAAGATACATTTCCTATGCAAAAATTTCCTATGATTCAACTTATGGAAGATTATCTGGAATATCATGTTAGAGGAATTGCAACAGAAAAAGGACTAGAAATTTTAAACAATCTACTAACAAAAGAGTAATATTTATGAAAAACAACCTTTGGTTAATCTGCCTTGGTTGGTTAATTACAACCACAATATCAGCCCAACAAGAACCATCTGCAAGTTCTGCATATTCTTTCACTTTAGAAGAAGCAATAGAATTTGCACTAGAAAATAGTTACCAATCTATTAATGCCAGACGTGATGTTGCAAAAGCATTAAAAAGAAAATGGGAAGCAACCGCAGATGGTCTCCCCCAAATTAATGCTGCTGTTAACTATCAAAATCAATTAAAACAGCCAGTGACATTGATTCCTGGCGAAGTAACTGGTGGAGAACCAGGGACATTTGTACCAGTTATCTTTGGCACAAAACAACAAGCTTCTGCAACAGCCACATTAAGTCAACTAATTTTTGATGGATCTTATTTGGTAGGTTTAGAAGCTGCAAAGAGCTTTTTGCAATATAATAATGATGCACAAGAAAAAACGCAGCTCGAAGTTCGTAAAGGAGTTATTAATGCCTATGGCAGTGTACTTATATCTCAAGAGAGTGTAAAAATCCTTAAAAACAATCTTGAGACTCTGGAAAAGAACTATCAAGAGACAAAAAAGATTTTTGAAAACGGTCTGGCAGAAGAAGAAAATGTAGAACAATTACAGATAACTCTATTACAAATCACGAACCAACTAAGCAATGCAGAGCGATTAGAGAAAATTGCCATGCAAATGTTTAACCTGGCTATCGGAGTAAAAGATTTGGATTCGAATATCGTACTTACAGAAACATTAGAAGGACTAGCTTTAAAAAATATGGATCCCTCTATTATAACTAGCCCGTTTGTAATTGAAAACAACATAGATTACAAATTAGCACATCTTCGTACTGAGCAAACCAGATTAGAATTAAAGTTAGAAAAAAGTAAAGCTTTACCCTCTCTATCTGCTTTCGTTAACTATGGTACTTCTGCTTTTAATAATGATTTTGTGTTTTTAGATAGCGATACTAAATGGTTTCAATCCTCTATTTTAGGAGCTAGTTTAAACATTCCAATCTTTAGTTCTTTTAAAAGAAGTGCCAGATCAAAACAAGCAAAAATTGCAAACGAGCAATCTAAAACAGATTTTACAAGAGCACAACAAGAGATTCGGCTTCAATATGATAATGCCATAAGTAACTATACATTTTCATTAGAAAGCTATGACACTGCAAAACAAAATCTTACACTAGCAGAAAGAATTGAGAAAAAAAATCAAATTAAATATTCTGAGGGTCTTGCTACAAGTTTTGAACTAAGACAAGCACAATTACAATTATATTCTTCCCAAAACGAAGTATTAAATGCTATGCTTACTATTATTAATAAAAAAGCAGAGCTAGAAACGATTATAAACACTCCAAATAATAACAACTAGTCTATCATGAAAAAGATACTTTTTATACTAACTATATCACTTCTCATATTATCGTGCGGGAAAGATAATGCCAAATCTATCGAAAAAATTATCGAAGAAGGCAACCTACAAAATTTACGTTCTAAAAGAACTGAAATAATAACAGAACAACAAGCAATAACTAATAAGCTGAAACAGTTAGACGAAGCAATAGCTGCTTTAGATTCTGTTAAAAAATTGCCTTTGGTAACTACTATTATGGCAAAAGACACCTTGTTTAATCATTATCTGGAATTACAAGGAAACGTAGAAACGAAGAAAAATATAGTTCTATATCCTGAAATGAATGGGATACTTACCAAAATATATGTTACTCAAGGACAAAAAGTATCTAAAGGTCAATTACTAGCTAGAATTGATGATGGCGGGCTTAGCCAACAATTATCACAAGTAGAAGTACAAGCACAATTAGCTAAAACTACTTTTGATCGCCAAAAAAGGCTATGGGAACAAAAGATAGGTTCAGAAATTCAATTTTTAGAAGCTAAAACAAATTTTGAAGCACAACAAAACGTGGTAAGTCAAATTAAACGTCAATTAGCAAGAACTACTATAAATGCTCCTTTTTCTGGAGTTATCGATGACATCATAACAGAACAAGGAAGTGTGGTATCTCCTGGTCAAACTCCTGTAATTAGAATTGTTAATTTAGATGACATGTATATCGAAACCGAGGTTCCTGAAAGATATATTTCTAGTATTACTACCGGTAAAGATGTTGAAGTGTATTTTCCTGTTTTGGGAAAAACAATTACCACAAAAATTAGACAGGTAGGAAATTACATCAACCCAAACAATCGTTCTTTTATGGTCGAAGTAGGTGTCCCATCTAATGGCGGTACTGTAAAACCTAACCTTACTGCTAAAGTAAAAATTAATGATTATACCAACGAAAAAGCAATATTAATCCCACAAAGTATTATTTCTGAAAATGCAGAAGGAGATCAATATACCTATGTTACTTCAGACAAAAACACAGAAAATATTGCAGAAGCAAGAAGAGTAATCATAAAAACTGGAAAAACACAAGGAGATCTAATTGAAATCACAGAAGGTATTCAAAATGGGGATGCTGTGATTAGTGAAGGTGCCAGAAGTGTAAAAGATGGTCAAAAAGTTAAAATTTTAAACTAACACATTTATGGAAATCAATAAAAAAAAGGTAGATAAGGAGTTTAGGTTATCGTCTTGGGCGATAGACAATCCTACTACTATATATGTTATGATTGGTATATTTCTCGTGTTAGGACTTTCGGCATATTTTTCTATGCCAAGAGAAAACTTTCCTGAGATTAATGAAACTAAAATCTATATTAGTGTACCCTACCCTGGTAACACTGCAGAGGATATCGAGCGTTTAATCGTAGATCCTTTAGAAGATAAATTAAAAAACGTAAGTAATGTAGTAGAAATTCTTTCTACCTCGCAAGAGGACTACGCTATTATAACGGTAGAGTTTGATGAAGATCTTAGTATACCTGAAGCCAAGCAAAAGGTGAAAGATGAAGTAGATTCTGAAAAAGCAAACGAAGACTGGCCTACTTTTAATGGCGCGAAAGTAGAACCTAATGTTTTTGATTTAAGTATTTCTGAAGAAACTCCAATCATGAATATTAATATCGCAGGAGATTATCCTGTAGACAAATTAAAGGAGTTTGCAGAGTATTTAGAAGACGAGATCGAAGACCTTCCTGAAATTAAAAAAGCAGAAATTCGTGGTGCCCAAGAAAAAGAAGTAGAAGTTGCCGTAGATATCTATAAAATGATGGCAGCAAAAGTTAGTTTCGACAATATTATTAACTCTATCCGTAACGGTAATATGACGATGTCTGCAGGTAATATGATTACAAGCGGACAAAGACGTACGATACGAATCTTAGGAGAAATAGAAAAACCATCACAACTTAATGACTTTGTAGTAAAATCCCAAAATGGTGCAGTTTATCTTAGGGATATTGCCGAAGTAAAATTTAAAGATGAAGATCAAACTACTTTTGCCAGAGAGTTTGGGCATAGCGTAGTGATGCTGGACGTTATGAAACGTTCTGGAAAAAACATGATTGAAGCTGCAGAAAAAATAGCTTTAATTATAGAGGATGCCAAAGAAAACGTGTTCCCTAAAGATCTTAAGATATCGGTGGCAAACGACCAATCTGAAAAAACAAATAATCAGGTAAGTGATTTGGTTAACAATATCATATTTGGTATTATTCTGGTGGTAGGAGTACTAATGTTCTTTTTAGGTTTTAGAAATGCATTATTTGTTGGTTTTGCTATACCAATGTCTATGTTTATGTCTTTTATGATCTTGTCTGCCTTAGGGTATACGATGAATACTATGATCCTTTTTGCATTGATTATGGGATTAGGAATGCTGGTAGATAATGGTATTGTCGTGGTAGAAAACGTATATCGTTTAATGGAAGAAGAGGGAATGTCTAGGATCGAAGCTGCTAAAAAAGGTATCGGCGAAATCGCTTTTCCTATCATTATATCTACTTTAACTACCGTAGCAGCCTTTGTTCCTTTAGGAATGTGGCCTGGGGTTATGGGACAGTTTATGATCTATTTTCCTATTACACTATCTGTAGTACTTGGATCCTCTTTATTTGTAGCCATTTTTATTAACTCTATGTTAGTATCCCAGTTTATGGAGATAGGTGAAAAAAAACTAACTCGTAAACAGCTAATACGTTTAAGTATTATTTTAGGAGGTATAGGTACCTTTATCTTAATTTTTGGTGGAGCTGTACGAGGTTTAGGCAGTCTTATGATCTTTACTGCAATCCTATTCTGGTTATACAGATATGTATTAAAAGGTGCAGCAAACTTCTTTCAAAAAAGGATTTTAGCCTGGTTAGAAAACCAATACCAACGATTTTTAAACTTTGCCCTAAAAGGATGGAGATCTTATACTATGGTTATAGGTACTTTTATCCTGTTAGTTGTCGTATTTGCAATGTTTGGAGGATCTGTTGGCAGCCAACGTACCAAAGTAGAATTTTTTCCGGATAACAAACCAAACCAGATTGTAGTATATGTAGAGTACCCGCAGGGGACCGATATTGATAAAACTAATGCGATTACCAAAGAGATAGAACAACGAGTATATGCGGTTGTAAATGATAAAGAATATGTAGAGGGTCAAAATTATAATTTCTTGGTAGAGTCTGCGGTATCGCAGGTAGGAGAAGGTGCAGGAAATCCTCAGACAGATGGAGGAAGTAATGCCGAGATGCCCCATAAGGCAAAGATTACAGCTACTATGAGAGAGTTTAAATACCGAAAAGGAAAAGACTCTGAGGTATTGCGCCAAAAAGTACAGAACGCCCTAAAAGGAATCTACCCTGGTGTTGCTATTTCTGTAGAAAAAGACCCTGTAGGGCCACCTGCTGGATATCCTATAAATATAGAAATCGAAGGCCCGGATTATGACGAGCTGATTACTATGGCAGAGAAAATGCGTAATTTTATTAACGAAAAAAATATACCTGGTATAGAGGAACTAAAAATAGACGTTAATAAAGGAAAACCTGCTATGCAGGTGGTGGTAGATAGAGAAAAAGCAGGAGAGCTTAATGTTGCCGCAGGGCAGGTAGGTAATCAACTGCGTAGATCTATTTTTGGGGAAAAAGCTGGAGTGTATAAAAAGGATGGAGAAGATTATGATATCTATGTGCGTTTTAATAAAGAAAACAGATATAACACCAGTGCCCTTTTTAATCAAAACATCACTTTTAGAAATCAAGCAACAGGACAACTTATAGAAATCCCTGTTTCTACAGTTGCGTCTCAAAAAAACACCTCTTCTTTTAGCGCTATTAAACATAAGGCTACCAAGAGGGTGGTAACTGTATATTCTGGTCTTCAGCCTGGTTTTACAGATGCAGGTGCAATAGTATCCCAGATACGTACTGAAATGGCTAGTTTTTCAGAATTACCAAGAGGTGTTAAAATAGATTATACAGGGCAAATCGAAGAACAGAACAAACAAATGTCATTCTTAATGGGTGCGTTCTTTTCTGGATTAGGACTTATTATGTTAATTCTTATTTTTCAATTTAGCTCTATTTCAAAGCCTACTATAATAATGATTGCGATTTTCTTGAGTTTTATTGGTGTATTTGGAGGTATATTAATTACAGGAGCTTCTTTTGTAATTATGATGACTATGATGGGGATTATATCGCTTGCAGGAATTGTAGTAAATAACGGGGTGGTGCTATTAGATTACACACAGCTTTTAATAGACAGAAAAAAAGCAGAACTTGATGTTTTAGAAAAAGAGCTTTTACCTAATGAAGAGGTTATGAAAATTATTATTAAAGGAGGTAAAGCGCGTTTAAGACCAGTATTGCTTACAGCTATCACAACCGTTCTGGGGCTAATACCCCTGGCTATAGGTTTTAATATAGATTTCTTTTCGTTGTTTTCGAGTTTTGATCCAAAAATTTACTTAGGAGGAGACAACGTGATTTTTTGGGGGCCCCTAGCTTGGGCTGTAATTTATGGACTAATTATAGCTACATTCTTAACTCTTATCATTGTACCATGCTTATTTTATATTGTGCATAGAATAAAGGTTAGATTTAGCAAAAAGAAAATTGCAGAAGTACCAGCAACCACTGCAACCGTTTAATAGATTTTAAAATTGATTTAAAAACAGGCAGTATTCTAAGGAAAGACCAAAGAATACTGCCTGTTTTTTTTAACTCTATCTTACTTTGATACTATCTTAAAAGATCCTATTACTCAATAATTTTCGCAGTTATATGTAATCTTGCTGGCTCTAATAAATCATCTACCTCTTGATTATACCTTAGTCTGGGATAAAACACTGCAGTTGTTTTATAGGTTCCTTTTGGAAAAGTAGTACCTGCAATACCAGCCTTCACCTCTGCGCTTTCACCTGGTAGCAAACCTACTGATGGCAAAGCTCTATTTACTCTAATTACATTTGTTCCTAAATCAGGATCCTGATTTTCCTGAGCATCGGCTTTTCCGTACACAAGCATGTGATTTCCTTGATTAATCCATTTTGTAATCACAAATGATTGTGAACTCCCTTCTTTTGTATCGGGCATAGTTACCGATGTGGTTTCTACCATAAGAGGGTTCACTACGTCTACAATTACAGAAGTAGTTTTAAATCCTTCATTGTCCCGATCCTTAACTTCCAGAATAAAAGAATTAGGATATTTAAAATCTATGCTTTTACCTTGCGCAGGATACTCATTATTAGTACTACCTGGTGTTTGTGAAGAGTCTTGGTAATAATAAAGTTTTGTGCCATCATAAGTAATTGTTGGAACCAGATTGGTAAAATCTGTTCCTGCGGGTACAAATACATATATCTTATCCATACCTACACCATCTACTATTCTAGAAATTTCTATATCATTAGGCAGACTTGGATTTTTGCTTTTTTCAAAAGTGAAACTTGTTATTTTTAAGGTTTCAGATACCACTATTGGTTCTTTTGTAATACTTACATTATAATGCAATAATTCTTCTTTGTCCCCTACTGCATTATGGATAACATATACGTTTGTTTTTCCTTCTGCATACGATAATTTTACATCATTACCAGGAGAGACACTAAACTTACTTAAATTAAGTTCTTTAGATGTAATTAAAGCGCTTATATTATCCAAAACCGTTGTACTGGGTACTGTAATATTAATCTCCCCATATTTAACTTCTTTATTATCAACGATCTCGGGATCAATTATATCTACTGTTATTGGTTGTATACTAAGTAACGGAAAAGCAGAAAGTTTTCCGTCCTCTATTTTTATTTCTTCTACGAGTATTATACCTGGATCTTCTGTAAGTGAAACAGGATTATCATCGCCAGAACTACAACCAATTATAATACTTATAAATAAAGTAGCGCTTCCTACTCTTAATTGTTTAAAAATATTCCTCATTTTTAATTTCCTTTAAATGGATTATTAATCAAAGCTACCATACAATACTATCGTTTCTAAATTAATCTGGTATAGTGTCCTATTTATTTGGTAAATGAGCTATAAAAAAGGGTGAGCTGGTTTCTTTTTATTTGTTACGCTATATTAAATTTAATAATATAGCATGCTCCCGGATTAGAGGTTATTTCTACAGAGCCTTTAATTTGCTTGGTAAGTCCTTGTATAAGCTGCATTCCTAAAGATGTACTATCCTTCATTCTAAAACCTTCTGGAAAACCAATTCCTGTATCTTTTATTGTTAATAAACACGTGTCTTCTTTTTTGGATGCTTCTATACTAATATGGCCACTTGGCGATTTTTCAAAAGCATACTTTATACTATTAGCAATAATCTCATTAACAATTAACCCGCACGGTACCAGATAATCCATATCTAAATTAATAGTATCTACAGCAGCGCTTATTGTGATATTTTGTTTTGGCAGATCATAACTTGTCCTAAAATAATTTAATAAATTATCTAAATACGTCTGTAAATCAATAAAAGACAGATCGCTTGATTTATATAGTCTTTCGTGAATAATAGCCATTGCTTGTATTTTATTTTGAATCTCTTGTAAAATCTCTTCAGAAGATTTATGATCTCCAAACTTATGTTGCAACCTTAATAAACTAGAAACAATCTGTAAATTATTTTTCACCCTATGATGTACTTCTTTCAATAGGATTTCGCGATCTTTTAGGGTTTGTGATATTTTTTTGTTTTTTTCTGCCAGGATCGTATTGGTTTTCTTTTTATTTCTATACGCGTATAGCATTGTTAATGATACTACCGATAGTGCAACTAACCCTATTACCAATAAAAATCTGGCAATTCGATGGCTCTTATTTTCTAAGGCTTTTATTTGGTTTTCCCTAGTTAGCAGTTGTACTTCTTTCTCTTTACTTTCTATATCAAATTTTGCTTGTATTTCTTTAAGTTGTTTATGTTTTTCTTCATTAAACAACGAGTCTTTAATTGTATTATATTTTAGCAAATATTGATATCCTTTTTTATATTCTTTTTCTCTACTATAATAATCCTGAAGAGATTCATATACTTTTAACAATTGTGGTAAAGCATTTGTAGCTAAAGCTGTAGACAAAGCTTTATCGTAATGTAATTTTGCTTCTTTTGCCTCTCCAAGTTTTTCATAGATATTAGCTAATCTTAAATATTCTGAAGCATTTTCGTTTACTTTACCAGTATCTAATCTTAGTTTTAGAGATTTTTTTGCATACACTAATGCTTCTTCTAATTTGTTTTCCTCTTCAGCTATGGCAGATAAATTACTCAATCCAACTATAACTGTTTGGGGAACATTTATTTTTTCTGCAACCTCAATAGACTCTTTTAATATTTTTTTTGCTTTTTCAAAATCTTTTTGGCGCATATACATTTCTGCTACCGCTACTAATATACTGGCTCTATGCTCTGCATTCCCTATCTTTTCTGATAGTTTTAATGCTTTATTATAATACAGTAAACCATTTTCATCATCTTTTAGCCTACAAGAATATAACGAGCCTATATTACCTATAACCCCTACAAGAAAGTTCTCTTCTTTTTGGGTTTCATAAATCGTAACTGCTTTTAAATAATGGTCAAGTGCCTGATGATAATCTCCCTTTTTTATATGTACTAATCCTATGTTTTGATGGCTTTTGGCAACACCCAACTCATATTGTAACCCTTTAGCTATCTCTAATGTTTTAGTATAATAAAATAATGCTTGTTCATAATCAGCCCTTGCATTATATAGCCTACCTAAAATAAAATAGAAATAGCCTGCATTTTTAGACCTCTTATCTTCTAATAACTCTAATCCTTCCAGAGCGTATTGAAGTGCCTTTTCTGTCTCTGAGTTACTATACTTAAGGGTTAGCTCTTTATATATCTGTATTTTTTCTTTCTTAGAAACCGTTTCCAGTTTTTGAATTAAACTATCTGTTTGCCCTGACAATGAAAGATGTAAGAGCAAGAAAAACAACAAACTACTTCTCTTTAAAAAACATATTATTATCCTCATTCTATAAAATATCCAATCGTTCTAATAGTTGACTTTTATATGCTTTACTTATAGGTATATTGTTATCTCCAATGCAAACAAATCTAGTCTCTATTTTATCAATTTTTTCTAATGCAACAATATAGGATCTATGAATTCTTAGAAATTTGTCTTCTGGTACTTTTTCATAAAATTCTTTTAAAAACATATTCACCACTATTTTTTTATCCTTAGTGATAACCTGAGTATAATTATCCATTGCTTCTACCCATAAAATATCATCTATTTTAACCTTTGTTAACTGTGATTTGTCTTTGATAAATAAGGTGTCACATAATTTATTTTTAGCTACAGAGGGCACTACCTTTTTATTTTCAAATTGCTTTTGCAAAGCTATTTGTATAGCAAAAGACAGTTCTTTTATCTTAAAAGGTTTTAACAAAAAACCAAAAGGTTTGCTCTGTAAAGCCTCTTTAAAAGTAGTATCATCATCATAAGCAGTAAGAAAAACAACTGGTATTTTATACTTTTTATAAATCTCATTTGCTGTTTCAATACCATTTTTATCTCCAGAAATATTAATATCCATAACAACTATATCCAGTATAGCTTCTGCCATATATTTCATTGCTTCTTTATAACTATCTGCTATACCAACTACAAAATAGTCTAGTTTTTCTAAACTGATTTTAATATCTAATGCAATTGAAAATTCATCCTCAACGATTAGTACCCTTTTATTTTTTATCATAAAAAATGAGCCTCTTAACTTTGGGCACAAAACTATCCAAATACAAACTCATTAGACACAAAAAAATATTAATATTTCTTTAAACCCGAATTATGCGTTAAAAAATCTATTATCTCTGAAAAACGCAACAGGTATTTAGCGCGTCCCTTCTTTCATTTCGACACAAGCTTTAGAAAATAAAACTCCATAATGTGCATTAAAAACATAAGATAATATGCTTGAATACACCACCAAATTTTCGACTATCTTTGTCCCTCTTAAAGTTTAAAAACACATTATTGAAAGATCTTTTACTTATAACACCTCCATTTACGCAATTAAATACGCCTTATCCGGCAACGGCTTATTTAAAAGGTTTTTTGAACACTAAAAATATTAGTGCTTACCAAATGGATCTTGGTATTGAAGTTATCCTGGAGTTGTTTTCCAAAGAAAGCTTACAGTTTATGTTTATGGAAGCTTATGAAAACCATAAAATAACCTCAGCAAATTGCCAGAGAATTTATGCTTTAAAAGACGATTATTTAGCAGTTCTGGATAATGTTATTCTATTTTTACAAGGAAAGAATCAAACTTTTGCACGGCAAATTTGCACAGAAAATTTTTTACCAAAAGCCTCTCGTTTTGAACAGTTAGAGAATATGGATTGGGCTTTTGGCTTTATGGGCATTCAAGATAAAGCAAAGCATTTAGCTACCTTATATCTCGAAGATCTATCTGATTTTATTATTGAATGTATTGATGAAAATTTTGGTTTTAGCAGATATGCTGAACGTTTAGGGCAAAGTGCCAACTCCTTTGATGAACTGTATAATTACTTACAATACGACACCACACATATTGATAATATTACCTTACAAATTCTGGAGGAAGAGCTAAAAACAACGCAACCAAAATTAGTTTGTTTTTCTGTTCCTTTTCCCGGAAATTTATATAGTGCGTTTAGATGTGCGCAACATATAAAAGCAAACCACCCGCATATTAAAGTAGCAATGGGTGGAGGTTTTCCTAATACCGAGTTACGATCTCTTACAGATGTTAGGGTTTTTGAGTTTTTTGATTATATCACTTTAGACGATGGGGAGTTACCAATAGAGCTATTGCACCAGCATCTATACCATGCCAAGCCTGATCAAAATATCGAATTTAAACGCACCTTTGTTCTGGAGGATAATACGGTCGTATATAAAAACACCTCTTCTAAACCAGATTACAAGCAAAGCGAGATTGGCACCCCAGATTATTCTGATTTATTACTCGACAAGTATATTTCGGTAATTGAAATTGCAAATCCAATGCATAGTCTGTGGAGTGATGGTCGATGGAACAAACTTACCATGGCACATGGTTGCTACTGGGGAAAATGTACTTTTTGTGATATCTCACTAGATTACATAAAAATCTATGAGCCTATTGCGGCTAAACTTTTGGTGGATCGAATGGAAGAATTAATCTCTCAAACCAACGAAACCGGCTTTCATTTTGTAGATGAAGCTGCTCCTCCTGCCTTAATGAAGGCTTTAGCTTTAGAAATTATAAAACGAAAACTTATCGTTACATGGTGGACCAATATCCGGTTCGAAAAAAACTTCACACAAGACCTTTGTTATTTATTAAAAGCATCTGGCTGTATTGCAGTTTCTGGAGGTCTTGAGGTTGCTTCAGACAGATTATTAGCATTAATCGATAAAGGGGTAACGGTAGAACAAGTAGCACGGGTAACCCAAAACTTTACGCAAGCCAACATCATGGTACATTCTTATTTAATGTATGGATATCCAACACAAACCATTCAAGAAACTATAGACAGCTTAGAAATGGTGCGTCAACTTTTTGAAACAGGAATATTACAATCTGGATTTTGGCACCAATTTGCTTTAACCGCCCATAGTCCTATAGGTTTACAACCTTCAGACTACAACATTAATCCAAACTATAAAGAAATTACGTTTGCCAATAACGATATTGCTTTTACAGACCAAACAGGAATTGATCACAGCAAATTTAGCTTTGGGTTAAAAAAATCCCTTTTTAATTTTATGCATGGTATTGGTTTTGAACTGCCGCTTCAAGAATGGTTTGATTTTAAAATTCCGAAAACACAAATCAAAAAAGATTATATTTTTAGCTGTTTAGAACAAGAACCTAATTTTAGCATAAAACCTACTGCAAAAATAGTATGGCTGGGAGGAACACCTTTTGTTACTGAACAATCTAAAACTAAAAAAGGGGTGACCTGGCACTCTCTTCAATTAACTTTTCATGATAAAAGAGAGACTTTTCAGATTAGTCTAGAAAAAGACAAAGGCGAATGGTTTTTACAGACCTTGCCTAAACTTTCTCCCAAACAGGATAAGCTTGCTTCGTTTGCACAACTTAAAGCAGATTTTGAAACTAATTTAGACTGTTTTGAGCTATTCTGGTTTTCTAAACCAATACAAAAACTAAACGAAATTGGTTTGTTGGTTATATAAATAGTAAGTCTTATGACCGATGCCAGAGGCTGGTTTTTTGAGCCCTCTTGTCTCTTCGGGTGCCACGACTTAGCGTGGTGTATCGATAAGGTAGTGATTTCTGTAATGATGATGATCGAAATTGTATCGAAAAGTGTTTTAATTTGTATTTTACCAGAGTGAAAATCTACTGTGTTTATATATTAAAATGCTCAGATAAAACCTATTATTATACAGGGGTCACTTCTAATTTAGAAAAACGATTTTTTCAACATCATTCAGGGTTTTATCAAAATTCTTATACTTCTACAAGGAGACCTGTACATTTAGTTTTTTATTATGAGTTTACCAATATTAATATCGCTATTGAAAAGGAAAAGCAAATTAAAAAATGGTCCAAAGCTAAAAAAGAAGCTTTGATAAATGGGGAATACGATACTCTTCCAAATTTGAGTAAAAAGAATTTTGACAAATAATAAGTAGGTTCTCGATACATTTTTTACTGCGCTACGCTACATAAAAAATACTCGAACTGACCCTTCGTTTTAATTTATTCCTTGTCTCTTCGAGTGCCACGTCTTAGCGTGGTGTATTGAATTAAGAAAAATAACTACAAAAGCATTAAGAGAATTACTGGATTGGATTTTTATTAGTTCCAAAACCAAAGATATTGCACAGTTTAAAATCTATTTAGGCAATCTTAATACACTTACTGACCAGTATAACTTATCTATAGAACGTCGGCTTAGTAACAAATCAGGCATCCCGCAAGAACTGGATGATGATTTTGATTCTAGCCAGGGAGAATAAACAAAAAGGGAGCATTATAAAAAACGCCGCAAAAATGCGGCGTTTTATAGTAACTTTAAGAGATTAACTACTATTCATTTTCTGACAGTGGTATAGGAAAAACATTATATATTTTATCCCCTGCTCTATCAACAACCAAAGTATTAGATAAACCATACCTTCTTAAATCAAACATTCTATGGTTTTCTGCCCATAAAGAATATCTTCGTTGCTTTAACATTTCAGCTGTTAAAGCTTCTGATGTTACTGCACCTGAGTAATCGGGTAATCCTGCAGAATTTCTAATAACATTAAGCGCAGTTACTGCGTCCGTAAGATTAGTAGCTAATATACTGGCTTCGGCATATACCAAAATTAATTCTTCGTTTCTTATAATATCTATAGGAGATACATTAGTTTCATACAACTTGGTTTCGTGTGTACCTGTAAGTCCATCCTGTGTACTTGGATCCGGGCGTACTGCTGTTTTTTCGGATACTCTGCTGTCACCGGTTTCTGCATCGTTAATCCAACTATTATGTACTATGATCTGATCTCCGTTATTTGGTCTTTGGGCAGATTCAGAAAGAACTTTAAATACCGGGTTAGGAATATCATTACCGCCTCCCAAGCCAAATACATGTTTAGGCCCTAAATTTAATGGTTCTGTTAATCCAAAGAAAGAATTATCCAAAGCGGTTAGAGCTGCAGCACCATCTTTTGCGTACACTGCGGCTACTGCTTTAACAGCTCTGTTAAATTGAGCAAAAGTTTCAGGAGTATTAAAACCTGTAAACCCTTCATTTAACTCAAATATAAAATCACTCCCTGCATTACTTAAATTTGTATTTGCTTCATCCAGCATTGTAATAATAGCGGGCAAAGCAGCATCCAGTTCTACAACAGAACCAAGGTTTTCGGGGTCAGAAACATCCAGTCGGGCTTTTCCATAAGATTTTAGTATCTGTATTAATTCATAAGCTTGTAACGTTTTTGCAAAGCCTCTATATCCGTTCTTTTCAGTTTCGGTAATGAATGATGTATTTTCTAATGCTCCTAAAAGGATATTGGCATTTTTAATAGATCTGTAATTACCATTCCACTGTGCTGTGCTATAAAATGAATTGTTATCTAATGCCACTCCATTTTTTCCTAATAAATTTCCTGTATTTCTGGGGTCAGCATCAAATAAATACAGTTCTCTTGCCATAGTACCACTTGCAGTAACCTCCACACCAATTCCAAATCTAGATGTAGCTATAGCACCTGTTAGTAGTTCGTCTAATTGTTTTTTTGTAGCTCCGTCGAGTACTCCTACCAAACTAGGTCCGTTTGGATCTACTACGTCTTCTATTGTGCATGAAGTTACCGACAAAGCCAAAATTGCTCCGCATGCAGTAAACTTCATTATATTTTTATATATATTTTTCATTAGGTGTTTGTATTAAAAATTAACATTTAAATGAAAGTAAAATTGTTTTGAACTGGGAAATGGAGCTACTTCGATACCACTAGACAGGCCTGCTCCTCCATTTACAGAAACTTCCGGATCATAACTACTATAGTCTGTTATAGTAAATAAGTTTCTTCCGGACACTCCTAATTTTACACCTTCTACAGTTTCTCCTAACCAGTTATTAATCAATTTCGAAGGGAATCTATAATATACTGCAGCTTCTCTTAATCTTACATATCCTGCGGGCTCTACAAAACGCAAAGCATTAGCAGGAGATGCTAAACGTGCTTGTCCTTCTGCCGTTTCTAAATCTGGAGCTGTTCCTCCCAAATCTGTTAAAAATCTAGAGAGGTTTAGGTTATCTCCTCCTTTTTTCCATTGTAAAAGAAAAGAAATATCCAACTGATTAAAGATGGTTATTTGATTGTTAAAAGCCATTTGAAAATCTGGCTCTACATTTCCTACCTGTACTAATTCTTCATCAATACTTCCTACCAATTGGGTTACCGGTTTTCCTTCTTCAATAAAAAATGTACCTAAACCTACTCCAAAACCTGCACCTGGTTGTGCAAATGCAGGAACATCTAATCGGGTAACCTCTGATCTGTTTAAGTAAAACTGAATCCCTGTATTCCAAAAGAAATTATCGGTAGTAACTACATCTGATCGTAATGCTAATTCTACTCCTTCATTTTTAAGATCTGCTAGATTTGTAGTTTCGACAGTAAATCCTGAAGAAGCTGGTAAGGTTCTCGAAAGAATTAAATCTCGTACATTTTTATTGTAATAAGTTGCTTCTAAAGATACTCTGCTATTGAATAATCCCAAGTCAAAACCGACCTCTAGTTCTGATGCTGTCTCTGGTTCTACATCAGGATCCCCTTTTAAACCGCCATTTGGATTTCCTCGTACTACAACAGACGTACCTCCTATACCTCCAATATTTGCAGAACCCAAACTAGTAAATGTTGCTCCAAACACAGCTGGGTTACCTGTTTCTCCATAAGCTGCTCTAAGTTTAAATTGATTTATTGCATCTAAAGTCCAAAAATCAAAATTAGCAACATTTATAGCTAACGATGCTTTAGGGAATCCATATAACTTATTAGGATCTCCGTTTCTTGAAGATTTATCTAACCTATATCCTAAGGTAGCTATAAACTGATTCTTATAATTTCCTTCTAATTGCCCAAAATAACCAAAATCTTCCTCAGAAGATATGAACTGATCTATTACCTGATTTACAGATTGATCTACATTGGTTTGCCCTCCTGTTAGACCAGCACCACGACTATTAACTAAATTAGAGTCCTGATCTAAATACGTAATCCCGAATTGTGTGGTTAAATCTAAATCTCCATTAAGAGAAGTGTTGTCCCATATACCTATTGCCTGAGCGTTAAATTGTGTAAAATTATTTTTTCCCTGAGCAATAAATCCTTTTTGATTACCTGCTTGTGCCTGATGTGTTTCTGGCACATATACATACGTTTCATTTGCTAAATAATCCACTCCCCCATTAAGAACAAACCGCACCCTGTTATTCTCATTAGTAAGCAGTTTCGTATTGAATTTAAACCCTTGTATTATTCTATTATTAGTATCTTCATTTTTTGCTTGATCTCTTACAAATATAGGATTCCCTGAATAATTAGGATTGTTTGGATAGTTGCCATCCGCATCGGGATATAAATTATTCCAAGGTCTTGTAAATGCTAAAGTGTATCCATAACTTAAACCTCCTTCATTTTCATTTCCTGTAAAACTTCTGCTAGAATTACTTCTTACATAATTTGTAGTGGAAGTAAAATCAAATATATTTGAAATCCGATGATCGATATTTGCTCTTAATGACAATCTATCAAATCCAGTATTTTTAATAATACCCTCTTCATCTCTGTAGGATCCTCCTATATAAAATTTAGTTTTTTCATTACCTCCTGTTGCGCTTAATCGGGTTTCTGTTATAAAACCTGTATTTCCATAAATCTCATCTTCATAATCAAATAGCCCTCCATTTCGTACAGCATTATTAAAAGCTGCAACTTCTGCTTCTGCAGACGCTCTGGAGTTGGCTTCTGCAACTGGATCATCAGCGTTTGGTGTAAAGAATGTATTAAATACACTTTCTGCAGTCCATGGTCTTAATCCTAATCTTTTTTGGATCACATTAACTCCTGTATCCTGATTAAAGCTTATTCTTGTTTTACCTCCTTGTCCTCTCTTTGTAGTGATTATAATAACACCTGCATTACCACGCTGTCCATAAATTGCAGCAGCAGAAGATCCTTTTAACACTTCTATATTCTCGATATCATTAGGATCTAAATCCGCTAATCTATTTCCGGAGTTTTCTTCGTTACCAGCATTACCCCCAGAAGCAAATCGCAATCCTGATGGAATTTCTACATTATTTATGTACACTCCATCTACTACAATTAATGGTTGATTATTTCCATTTATAGAAGAAATCCCTCTTAATCGTAAAGCGAATCCTCCCCCTGGGGCACCTGATGATGAGGTTATATTTACTCCTGTAACCTTACCATACAAAGCTCCATCTACTGTAGTCTGACTAGTATTTCCCACTAATTCTTCAGAAGAAACGGTAGAAACTGCATTGGCTAAATTCGCTCTTTTAATAGAAGACCCCAAACCAGTTACCACAACCTCTTCTAAAGATTCTGTAGATTCTTTTACCTGCACGGTAATATCTCCTGCAGTTGCTACAGGCACTATTTTTTCTGCAAATCCTAATGCGAATATCTTAAGATTAACAGGTAGTTTACTCACAGTAATACTAAAATTACCATCAATATCACTAGAAGTACCATTATTTGTTCCTTCTTCTACAACATTCATAAAAGCTGCCCCTTGTCCACTACCCTCAATGACCACTTTACCTGTGATGGTCTCCTGAGCAAATAAAATAGCCGGAGCAAAAATTAGAAGTAGCAAAAACTTTATTTTGCTATAATGTTTGTGTTTTTTCATAATGATCTGTTTAAATGTTTGGTTAAATCTATTAAAAGAATTTGATATAAAAATGTTAAAACTAACAATTGTTCGTAAAAAAACATCACAAAAGCAGATAATCCCACCCTAAAAGGATCAAAAAACCATAAATAATACAACGCAGAAACGACACCTTATAACCTATCTATTAAAATCTGTTGTTTAGAAAAACTATCCACTACCAAACAGCAACTAATACATAAATCTTCTTATTTTTGCAGCCTTAATATGTAACTATGTACAGAAGTCATTCTTGTGGTGAATTACGGGCCGCAAATATCAACACAGAAGTAACTCTTGCCGGATGGGTTCAAAGAATAAAAGATTTAGGCTCTTTAAATTGGGTCGTAATTAGAGATCGCTACGGTATAACTCAATTAGTTTTCGATGAAGAACGAACTGCTAAAGAGCTTTTAGAAAACTCTAAAAAATTAGGAAGAGAGTTTGTTATACAGATTAAAGGAACTGTCATTGAGCGAGAATCCAAAAACCCTAATACACCTACTGGGGACATTGAGGTATTAGTTTCAGAACTTACTATCCTTAACGAATCAAAAACACCTCCTTTTACTATCGAAGATGAAACAGACGGAGGCGAAGATATACGAATGAAATATCGCTATTTAGATATTAGACGTAATCCTGTAAAAAACAATCTAATGTTTCGCCATAAAGTAGGGATGTTGGTTAGAAATTACTTATCTGCTAATGATTTTGTAGAAGTAGAAACTCCTTATTTGATTAAATCTACACCAGAAGGAGCACGGGATTTTGTTGTTCCTTCCAGAATGAATGAAGGACAGTTCTATGCACTGCCACAATCTCCACAAACATTTAAGCAATTGCTTATGGTTGGTGGAATGGATAAATACTTTCAGATTGTAAAATGCTTTAGAGATGAAGATTTAAGAGCCGACAGACAGCCAGAATTTACACAAATAGATTGTGAAATGGCATTTGTAGAGCAAGAAGATATTCTACATATTTTTGAAGGACTTACTCGTCATTTATTATCTGAAATAAAAGGGGTTGACATTGCAGATTTTCCTAGAATGACTTATGAGCAAGCTATGAAAATGTATGGTAATGACAAACCTGATATTAGATTTGGAATGAAGTTTGGCGAGCTTAACGAAGTTGCACAACATAAAGATTTTAAAGTTTTTAATGATGCTGAGCTTGTTGTTGGTATTGCAGTTCCTAACGGGGGTTCTTACACACGAAAAGAAATTGATAAGCTAATCGATTGGGTAAAGCGTCCACAGGTTGGAGCATTAGGCATGGTATATGTAAAATGCATTGAAGACGGAACTTATAAATCTTCTGTCGATAAATTTTATGATCAGGAAGATTTGGCTAAGTGGGCAGAAATTACTGGAGCGAATTCAGGAGATTTAATATGCGTGCTTTCTGGTTCTACAAATAAAGTAAGAGCACAATTAAGTGCACTTAGGATGGAATTAGCAGAACGAATGGGACTTAGAAACCCTGAAGAATTTGCCCCGCTATGGGTAGTTGATTTTCCTTTATTAGAATGGGATGAAGATACAAAACGATACCACGCTATGCACCACCCGTTTACCTCACCTAAACCTGAAGATATTGCTTTATTAGACACTAAACCAGGAGAGGTTCGCGCTAATGCCTATGATCTTGTTTTAAACGGAAACGAGATTGGTGGTGGTTCTATTCGTATACATGATAAAGCTACACAAGCATTAATGTTTGATCACTTAGGGTTTACCCCAGAAGAGGCAAAGGCTCAATTTGGATTCTTAATGGATGCTTTTCAATATGGAGCGCCACCACATGGAGGTATAGCGTTTGGGTTTGACAGATTGGTTTCTATTCTTGGCGGTCAGGAAACTATACGAGATTTTATAGCGTTCCCAAAAAATAATAGTGGAAGAGATGTAATGATCGATGCACCAGCTACTATTGATACCGAACAACTCAAAGAATTACATATAAAACTTGATGTATAATATTAATCCCGCTTATGGCGGGATTTTTACTACCTTTAAACTAGTTAAGGCAACTAGATATGTCCTCTAAAAAAAAGACATTACTTTATCGTATTCTTAAATGGCGATATCGCCATATTTCAGATAAGAATTTTATTCTTATCTTAAGTATCCTTGTGGGCTTTACCGCTGGTTTGGTTTCTTTATTATTAAAAAACATTACGCACCTAATTCAGGTAGTTTTACAAAGTGATATTATTTCTTGGCAAACTTCTTTTTATTTTGTTATTCCTATAATAGGTCTATGGATAGTCTATTTACTCACAAAATATATATTTAAAGAAAATGTAGAATCTGCTATTCCTTTGATTTTACATTCTCTTTCTAAAAAAAACGGGAGTATAAAATCTATACATGGATACTTACCCCTTATTCTAGCACCAATTACAGTTGGTTTTGGAGGTTCTGTAGGACTTTTAGGACCCGCCATTAGTTCTGGATCTGCGCTTAGCTCTAGCTTTAGCACCTTGTTTCATGTTAACCGAAAAACTCGGGTATTACTTATTGGTTGCGCTTCTGCTGGTGCAATTTCTGCAGTATTCAAGTCCCCTTTGGCAGGTTTGGTGTTTGCCGTAGAGGTATTTAGCCTGGATCTTACATTAACATCCTTACTACCTCTTCTATTTGCATCTGTATCTTCTATAATTACATCGTATTTCTTTTTAGGAGATGAAGTATTATTTAGATTTAATGTTTTAGAAAAATTTGATATTTATGACACCCCCTTTTATATTATCTTAGGGATAGGCACCGCAATAGCCTCTATCTATTTTACTAAAATGTATTTTGGAATACTCCAATTTTTTAATCGTTTTTCAAAAAAAATATATCGATTGTTAATTGGCGGACTTGCTATCGGAATCATGCTATATTTTATCCCTCCTTTATATGGTGAAGGACTTGGATTTATAAATGATCTCTTACATGGTAATCATATAAAGGCAATAGGCAAAACACCTTTTGATAATATGACGCATAACATTTGGGTTGTTATTGCTTTATTAACTGGCATTACCATTTTTAAAGCTGTGGCGATGACCGCTACATTTGCTGCAGGAGGATATGGAGGTATATTTATCCCTACTATGGTAATGGGTAGTGCACTGGGTAACGTAGTATCTAAAGTTATTAATAATCTAGGTATAGGTTTTGAAGTTTCTGAAGCTAATTTTACCCTATTAGGGATGGCCGGGCTTATAGCCGGAGTATTACACGCACCCCTAACCTCTATATTTCTTATTGCAGAAATAACTTCTAGTTATGAGTTATTTGTACCACTCATGATCACGACAGCAATATCCTTTATTATTTCTAAAAACAGAATCGAACATAATATATATACTCGTGAGTTAGCAAAACAAGGTAAACTATTAACCCATGATAAGGATCAAACAGTATTGACCCTTATGAATCTGGAAGATTGTATAGAGACTAATTTTGTATCTGTAAAACCCGAATATACTTTAAAACAGCTTTTAAGCGAAGCTGTCGCAAAATCTAACAGAAATCTTTTTCCTGTTACCGATGCATCAGATCATTTAATTGGTATGGTTACTTTGGATGGCATAAGAGATATTATGTTTGATGTGACTATGTATCATAAAACAAAAGTAGAAACATTAATGTCTGAAACTACTGTTATTATCATCTATGAAGAAGATACTGTAAAAACAGTCATGAAAAAATTTCAAGATACAGGAGCCTGGAATCTTCCTGTAGTCAAAAACGGAAAATATTTTGGGTTTATTTCTAAATCAAAACTTCTAACATCTTATCGACGAAAGTTAATTAACTTTACCAGATAAATCCATGATTTTTTAAAAATTAATGAATAATGAAATACATTATTAGAATTCTTTTTATAGCGATTCTTATCTCTGTTGGAGTTGGATACTACTTTAAAAATACCGGAGATCATGTAACCGGAGATAAATTAGTAGGTATTGCCATATTGGTTGCATCTTTTATACTAATGCCTGTTTTCATATACCACCGATGGAAAAACAAAAATGTAAAAGATTATATGCTTACCGAAGAAAATCTTAATAAAATGAGGAATTATGAGACAGAAAAAGAAAATAATAGTCGTTGAATTTATAAAATATTCACATTTTAATAACAAGTCGTAAAAAATTAAAAACTAATTTTAGTATTCAATTTTTTTATTTTTATTACCATGGAAGGAACAGTAAAATTTTTTAACGAATCAAAAGGGTATGGATTTATTACCAACGACGAAACAGGGAAAGACATCTTTGTTCATGCTTCTGGATTAAACGGCGAAGCATTAAATGAAGGAGACAAGGTTGAATATGAGGAACAAGAAGGAAAAAAAGGAATTATCGCCGCAAGAGTTCGCGTAATTCATGATTAAGTCATTGTACTTCTAATTCCTGAAAGCACTACATTGTAGTGTTTTTTTTGTTTTTAATCCAATTTAGATTCTGCCTTAAAATTTTTGCTTTGATCAATTAAAAACTCAAGAACGCTAAGCTAATTTCCAAAGTTTAAAATCTCCTTTGTCATGGTATGTTCATTTAAGAAATCTATAAAATTTCACACTTTTGCTTTTAGGCATTTGTAATTCATTAATTAAAAATTCACAATACATATAAAGAAAGTATTAAAAACCACTACTTAAACAAGTCTGAAACTCTTATCTCTTTATTTTTCTTTATCTTTTTGAAAATTTTTAGAAAAGCCAGTGCTGTAATAAATGCATCTCCAGATGCTGTATGTCTATCACTTTTAGATATCTTAAGATCATTACATAATTCATCTAAACTATAATGTACATTTTGCGGGTTTGTAAGGTATACTTGGTGCTTCGTTTTCTTAAAAAGAACCCCGGTATCCAACATTTTGTTTTTTAATGTACCTAGTTCATGTCTGGACAAAGCTTTATTAATCATTTTTTTATCAAACTCTGCATGATGCGCGATAAGAATAGCGTCGCCAATATACTCTATAAAAAGTTCAATAGCTTTTTTTTCTGTAACCTTGGTTAAACCGTTGTTTTTTCGAATTCCGTGAATCTCTACCGTATCTTTATTAAAGATTTCCTGATCCAGATATACCTCTAATTGATCTGACACATCTATTACATTATTTTTAATGGCTATCGCCCCAATAGATAAAATACGATCATGAGCATAATCAAACCCTGTAGTTTCTGTATCAAAAGCTACAAAACGGATATCCTGAATCTTTTGCTTTTGTTTTTTTTCACTGAAAAGACTCTCATATTTTTTCCAAAAAAGAGGATAGTTTTTATTTTTTTTAAACCAAAACTGCATTTATATCAAATTCTTAAGTTGAAAACGCACTCGTAATAATTCTTGAATATCCCTTACTGGTCTAAAACATCTTTTAAGGCGTAACTTATCGTTCTTACTCAATGTATTTAATTTTATAAACCTACCTGAATCGTGATGAAGTAACCCTTGTCTGGTTCTAAATTTAATAAGAACTCTAAATGCTTTTGCACAGCTTTCAAAAAGTTCTTTATTATTTGGTTCTATTTCTGCAAGTCTATCATACCGTAACAAAGTATTATTTACCCCTTTTACATTATGAAAAAGCACTAAGATTCTGGCAGCATCAATTAAAACCATCATCGCTCTTGTTTTTATATCAAAAGTATCTTTATGCTCCCCGTTTTGTTCTACCAAAAATTGTTTAAAGAACCCTAAAGGAGATGGTTTTTGAATAGCGCTAACCCCTAATAATGCTAAAAACCTATTGCTTCTGTTAACCCCTTCAAATACAACTTGTGATAATTTATCTGCCATAGATGCATCGCCATATATATACTGAAAATCAAAAAATATAGAAGATAGCAAAGTTCCCTCTTCTGTAGGGGTTGTCATCCAATCCTTAAACTGTATTTCCCAATTAGACAACGACATGCACCATCTTGGATTGCTGGCCATCATCTCGGCAGGACAATACTCATAACCTATGGTATGCAATCCTTTGGTAATTTCTATACCCAACTCTATAAAATACTGCTGTATAGCTTCGTAATCCTGTTCTGCTACATCCTCAAAAACAAATGCATTATCCTGATCTGTTAAAAGCAATTGTTCTCTCCTACCCTGGCTTCCTAAAACTAAAAAACAAAAGGAAACCGGAGGCGGAGATACCATTTTTTTTATTGCTAAGTCTATTATTCGCGTCGTTAATGCATCATTTATTTCGGAAATAATATTTAAAATATGAATCGTAGGGATATCTTGCTCTAAATAGGTTTTTAAAAGTTTTTCTACCTGCTTACGAATATATCTAAGCTCCTGGGTTTTCTTTATTCGCTTTATTTCTTTAATTAATACCGAAGGGTTATTACCTAAAGTAACTAAAAGATCATGATCAGAAAGTATACCAGTTAATTTTGAGTTTTGAGTTCCATCTTTAGTAATACAAAGATGGCTAACATCATGTTTTATTAAAGCTATCTGAGCTTCTGCAACCGTTATTGTTTTTGGATATGTTATCAAAGGGGATATCATAATTTGTTCTACAAAGGAGGTTACATCAAATATTCCTGTAGCAACTTTTACCCTTAAATCCCTGTCTGTTATTATTCCCAAAGGGCATTTATTTTCGTCTACAATAACAACACTACTTACTTTTTTTTCTGTCATTCTCTGGGCAATATCCCTAACAGTATCTTTTGGCAAGCAGGTTACTGGTTTTTTTAAATAAGAAATACTACGTAATGTAGAAAGATCTTTTGCTGCTTCTATAGAAATTGTATTATCAATACGCTGCCCTTTATCTGTTTCGGTAAAATAATTTCTGGCATGTGCAGCAAAAGTTTCTAAAAGAAATTTATTTACTTCTTTGTTTTCTTCAATAAAAGGCTCGAATACTTGCGTCGGGATTGCATAAACGATAGATTCTTCATCTGCTATTGCAGACATTCTATATTCTTTTTTAATAATTATAACTCTAAGTCCAAACAGATCGCCAGCATCACATATATCTACCAGGCTTTGATCTGTATCAAAATTTCGATACAGTCCAACAGCTCCCTCCCTAACTATATAAAACTCGTCATTACAAGGATTATCTTGTTTAAAAACATATTCTCCTTTCTGCACGTATAAAACTCTAATCTGACTCGAAATAGATAATAAGTCTGCTCCTTTTAGGCTATCAAAAGGCGGAAATTGCTTTAAAAAATCCTGTATTCTTTCTGCAATCGTATTTTTCATTTACAAAAAACTCCTTTTTAATTTGTATTACGTTTCTCTACAAAAAAACGAGTAAGCAGTTCTTTACATTCTTCTTCTAAAACACCTCCTGTTATTTCTGTTTTTGGATGCAACTTTGTTCCCATTGTACCACACCCTCTCTTTTCATCCACAGCACCATATACTATTTTTTTAATCTGGCTCCAATATAAAGCTCCGGCGCACATCTGGCATGGTTCCAGAGTTACGTACAAGGTACATTCTTTAAGATATTTTCCTCCAAGATAATTTGCTGCAGCAGTTATGGCTTGCATTTCGGCATGTGCAGTTACATCGTTTAATAGTTCTGTAAGATTATGTGCCCGAGCAATGATTCGGTCTGCAACCACGATAATCGCTCCTATCGGAACCTCATCTTTTTCATACGCCAATGCTGCTTCTTGCAAGGCTTTTTTCATATAATAAGAATCATCTAATGGATCTAGTAACATATTTACAACTTAAGCTTATACACAAACTTAAGCAAATTGGCAGGAAACTTGATTATCAATAAAAACTAACTTTTGATTTATGGAAAAATTCTACAAAATATCCATTCCAAAACCTTGTCATGAAGATTGGAATACCATGAACCCTTCAGAGAAAGGTAGGTTTTGTAATTCTTGCGCAAAAACAGTAGTTGACTTTACAAAAATGTCCTCTATACAAATACACGAATTTGTTAGGAACAAACAACACCAAAAGATATGCGGTCATTTTAAAAAAACACAACTAGATACTATACACATTTCGATTCCGATTCAAATCATAAAAACTAAACATACTTTTAGAAGGTCATTTTTATTAGCACTATTAATTGCTATGGGAACCACTTTAGTTAACTGCACGAATCATGAAGGAAAACAACAAAAAATTGAAACCATAGAAATAAAAGAAACCATAAATTCAAAGAAAGATGTTATTATTCCCAATAGTGTACAAAAAAAATGTAGCAAAGACACACCTGTTTGTAACACAAAAAAGAAAACAGAAACCACTCCTGAAAAACTAGAAATTTTTGAACCTATTGAAGAAGTTGTGGTTGAGGGTGAAATTGTAATGGGTGATCTATTTACTTCAAATAAAATAACAAACTTTAACAACCCTGTTCCTGCACATTTGCTTGATACATTTCCTGCGTTAAGCGGAACTAAAAAAGAGAAAAGAACATCAGAAAATTATTTTAAACAAATAAAAAAAATTGTTTCTAAACATTTTAATACTCAAATAGGAAAAGATATTGGGCTACTAGGGGTGCAAAGAATCTATGTACAATATGAAATTGATAAAGAAGGAATAATTAAAGACATAAAAGTAAGAGCTCCCCATACTAAACTTGAAAGAGAAGCCAAAGAAGTAATTCAAAAAATACCAAAACTAATTCCGGGAATATATAACGGTAAACCTGTAAGAACAATTTACAGTCTACCAATAGTGTTTAAAATAGAGGAATAATATTTTAAAGTTGTAATTTTGCATATCAATTAATTTTGAATGCAAAACAAGTTATTATCCAACATCCAATACCCCTCTGATCTTAGAGAATTATCTCTGGATCAATTACCAGAACTAGCAAAGGAGCTTCGGGATTTTGTAATTAATATTGTTGCTACCAAAGAGGGGCATCTTGGTGCAAGTCTTGGCGTTATAGAACTCACTATTGCACTTCACTATATTTTTGATACTCCTAATGATCTTTTGGTTTGGGATGTAGGACATCAGGCATATCCCCATAAAATTCTTACCGGAAGAAAAGATATATTTCATACCAATCGCCAACTAAATGGTATAAGTGGGTTTCCCAAAAGAGAAGAAAGTGAATACGATACTTTTGGTGTAGGACACTCTTCTACTTCTATATCTGCAATATTAGGTATGGCACTTGCCTCTAAACTAAAAGGAGAAGTCCAAAAACAACATATCGCTGTAATAGGAGATGCTTCTATCGCTAGTGGAATGGCTTTTGAAGGCCTTAATCATGCTGGAGTAACCGATGCAAATATGCTGGTTATTCTTAATGACAATGCAATAGGGATCGACCCAAGTGTTGGAGCACTTAAAGAGTATTTAACCAAAGCTAAAGTTGGAGTCAAACCACGAACCAATAATATTATAGAGGCTTTAAATTTTAACTATTTCGGTCCTATCGATGGTCATGATTTACCAATGTTACTTAAAACATTAGAGAATTTAAAATCTATTAAAGGCCCTAAGCTTTTACATATTATTACCACCAAAGGAAAAGGATTAAAACAAGCAGAGGAGAATCAGGTAAAATATCATGCCCCTGGTAAATTTGATGCCGCTACAGGAGATTTAATTTCTAAAGATAGCACAGGTTTGCCCGCTAAATTTCAAGATGTTTTTGGATATACTATTTTAGAGTTAGCAAGAAAAAACAAAAAGATCGTAGGTATTACCCCGGCAATGCCCACAGGAAGCTCACTTAAATATATGATGCAAGAAATGCCAGATCGGGCATTTGATGTAGGCATAGCAGAACAACACGCAGTAACTCTTGCTGCAGGAATGGCTACACAAGGTTTAGTTCCTTTTTGCACCATTTATTCTACTTTTTTACAACGCGCCTACGATCAAGTAATTCACGATGTAGCCTTACAAAATCTACCTGTGATTTTTTGTATAGATCGTGCTGGTTTGGTAGGAGAAGACGGCGCTACACATCATGGTGTTTTTGATATAGCCTATTTAAATTGTATTCCAAACATTAGTATTGCTGCACCTATTGATGAAATCGAATTAAGACATTTGTTGTATACTGCATCTCTGGGCTTAGATTATCCTATTGCCATACGATACCCAAGAGGCAGGGGTCATATTGTTGATTGGGAAGTACCTATGAAAAAAATCGAAATAGGAAAAGCTACCTCCTTAAAAACGGGATCTAAAATTGCTATACTTTCTACTGGCACCATTGCTCATGATGTTACTAATGCATTAAAACAAATCGAAGAAGAAATAGGGCATTATCATTTTTGTTTTATCAAACCATTAGACGCTACTGTTCTAAAAAAAATATTACAACAATACTCAACAATTATTACTGTAGAGGATGGAGTTATAAAAGGTGGTTTTGGAAGTTCTGTTATTGCTTACGCCAATCAACATCATTTTAAGAACAAAATCATAACCCTAGGCATACCCGATATCTTTATTCATCATGGTACAGTTAATGAATTACAAAATATCTGTGGTATTTCTACAGAAGGAATTTTAAAAGTAATTCAGCAAGAATTATAATTACCTTTAAAACACAAAAAATTAATAATCAGCCTTTTCTACTCTATAAATTATATTTATAGAACTTCCCACATAAATGAAAAAATTATAATTATAAAGATTTTTTAAATTAATAGGTAACATTTTATCCAAACAAGACATAAAGGATATATAAACAAAATATAAATCAATACTATTATGAAAAAACTAAGCCTATTTATCCTACTTGTCGCTACAATTTTTATTTCTTGTTCTAAAGATGATGATGCTTCTACTAAAACAAATAAAGAATTAATTATCGGCAAATGGCAATTGACTAGTTCTACTATAAACGGCGAAGTTGAAGCTCTTAATGAATGTGAACTTAAATACACTCTTGAATTTTTAAGCAATAATGTTCTTAACTGGGTTGACCCTTATCGTACACAACCCAATGAACCTATCGGCTGTATTGAGTCTAAAGGAACACTTTTTTGGACATTAGTAGATAATAACACTATTTACATAAAAGATAAACTTACAGATCCTAATGAAGATCCTGAAAAAATATTGGAATTAACAGACACTACACTTAAAACCCAACATACATATCAACCTAATTCAAGTACCTCTGAAGAAATAATAGATACCTACAAAAAAATATAACTAAATATTATCAAATCATACAAACCACTTGTTTTGATTAAAACAAGTGGTTTTTTATATCTGTAATCCTCGTATTTTCTGAAATTTTAGCAATGCATTACCATCTGTTAAGCTCGCTACATAATTACAGATACCAATAAGACGAGTATATACGTCTTCATTCTTATAATCAAAATTACTTCCTTCGGCTCTAAGGATTAACGTATCATAATTAGAGCTTATATCCTGATTAAAATTGTCTGTAGCTACGCAATATGTATCTAAAAGGGTTGCAAGAATCTCATACCCTGCAATTTCTTTTTCGGTTACCTCTTGGCTTTGGTAAATTTTGTCGACACTTATTTTGATGATATCATTAATCTGTGCTTGATACTTGCTTTTATCAATCAACGCAGTATCAAAAGTTCCTGATAATATTTGTTCTTCATTTTCTATAAAAACACTTGCCGCCTCTTGTATCAAAGTATTTATAGCCAAAGACCTAAGATAACTTAACCTATCTGCCGTAGTAACCAAATTATTATATTTTGAGGTATTGATAGAGTTTTTAACCAGTTTAATCAAATATTCGAGAGCATACTCTTCTTCGATCCACCCCAGATTAATTCCGTCTTCAAAATCAATAATGGTATAACATATATCGTCTGCCGCTTCTACCAAAAAGGTTAATGGGTGTCGGCTATAGGTATATTCATTATCTATTTTATAGGATAACAATCCAACCTCTTCTGCTACTTCTTTAAAAAAAGAAACATCATTTTGAAAATACCCAAATTTTTTATGCGCTATGTGTTTTGTTGGTTTTTTAGGCAAGGACTCTTTGGGATACTTCATAAAAGCTCCTAATGTAGCATAGGATAATCGCAGACCTCCTTCGATTCCTTTTCGGGATTCGGTAAGGATTTTAAATCCGTTGGCGTTTCCTTCAAAATCAATTAAATCTTGATACTGTTTTGCTGTTATTTGTTCTTTATATCGCTTACCGCTACCTGTTTTAAAATACTCCCCTATGGCTTTTTCTCCAGAGTGTCCAAAAGGAGGGTTTCCTATATCGTGTGCTAATGCTGCTGCAGCTACTATAGCTCCAAAATCGTTAAATTTATACCCATAAACTTCTGCCAGATGTGGGTGTTTTTCTAAAATTTGTTTTCCTACTACTCTACCCAGAGAACGTCCTACTACAGAAACCTCTAAACTATGAGTTAATCTAGTATGTACAAAACTAGTTTTAGATAAGGGAATAACCTGTGTTTTATCTTGTAAGCTCCTAAATGCCGAGGAGAAGATAATACGATCATAATCTACCTCAAAACCTAATCGAGTTTCATCCTGCTCTTTACGTAATCTCTTATTTTTATCTCCTTGCCTTTTTAATGACAGAAGTTGTTCCCAATTCATCATAATATATACTTACTGTTTACAAAAGGAATAAAAACAGCATTTTTTATAGTTTCCCAGAGCTTAAAAAAAGGAGTCTCCATAAAAAATACAGCAAATAACCCACCCCCGATTTATTTCGAGAATTCGTTCAAAAATAACAAAAAAGGGAAGCATCTGTAAAGAAAACTTCCCTTTTTACCCTATATAAATCTAGGTCTAAGACCCACACATTAAACAATCATCTCCTTCTGCTTCTTTAGATTGTGCTATAATGGCACGAAGTTCTTCTGGAGTAAGCGCTGTCCCTTCTACTGCAACAGGTTGCGGTTTTGGCTCTGCTTTAACAGCTTGAGCTTCCATTACTTGTGCAGCAGCTACAGCTACTTTTTCTGGCTGCGGTGCTTCTTTATTTTCACTTTTTAGTGTAAACTTAATAGCGTCTACCGCAGATTTTGTTCTTAAATAGTACATTCCTGTTTTTAAGCCACTTTTCC
>CAYGUC010000027.1:0-6776 GCA_964353005.1 uncultured Flavobacteriaceae bacterium
TCTGAGTTTTGGGTAATCCCCTGAACAGGGGTTTTAATGGTTCTCTGAGCAGTATATTCTCCCAAAACCAAGTGTGCATTAGTGCCACTAAAACCAAAGGAACTTATAGCAGCTTGACGGGGTTGATTTTCATCTACCTTCCAATCTTTTAGCTCTGTATTCACATAAAACGGACTCCCCTCTAATCCTATATGTTCGTTCAATTTTTCAAAGTTAATTGTTGGAGGCAACTGTTGGTGTTTTATAGCCTGAAGTGCTTTAATAAATCCTGCAACACCCGCAGCCGTTAAACAATGTCCGATATTACTCTTTACCGAGCCTAGAGCACAATATGCTTTTTCTTCGGTATATTTTTTAAAAGATTTTCGCAATCCTTCTACCTCAATAGGATCTCCCAGCTTAGTACCAGTACCATGCGTTTCTATTAACTGAATATTATTAGGATCTATATCGAATTGGTCATATACCTGTTGTTCTAAAAGTGTTTGGGATTCTGTGTTTGGTGCGGTAATTCCGTTTGTTTTACCATCCTGATTAACCCCCCAACCTTGAATAACTCCAAGGATAGTATCCTGATCCTTTTCTGCATCTTCGAGTCTTTTTAGCATAACTACCCCAACGCCTTCGCCTGGCACAAAACCATTGGCTCGTTGATCGAAGGTATAACATCTACCATCCGAAGAGAGCATACCTGACTGTGCCGTTTTTATATGCATATCCGGACCTGACATCACATAAACTCCTCCTGCTAAAGCCGAATCAATACTACCAGATACCAAGCTATCGCAAGCATTGGCAATAGCCACCAATGAGGAAGAACAAGCCGTATCGATAGAAATGCAAGGGCCTTGTAAATTTAAAAAATAAGAAATTCGTGCCGCTAATATTGAAGTAGAGCTACCAGTAAACCCCTGTGCGCTTAGTTGCTGCTCTCTCGATAACATTTGATAGTCTCCATAAGCACATCCAACATATACCCCACATTTACTACCCGATAATGTACTTGAGCTATATCCTGCATTTTCTATAGTATGCCAACAGCTTTGTAAAAACAAACGTTGTTGTGGATCCATACTTTCTGCTTCCACCGGAGAAATCGTAAAAAACATTGGATCAAAAAGATCGTATTCTTCCAAAGCTCCCATCCATTTACTATAGGTTTTTCCAGAAACTACTTCTCCTTCGCTATAATATGTATCTATATCCCATCGATCTTTACTAACTTCTCTGATACAGTTTTTACCTCCTGCTATATTTTGCCAAAACTCCTCTACATCTTTTGCCTCAGGAAACTGTCCCGCCATACCTATTACCGCAATAGCTTGCGATGAGGTACCCCTCTTATTTTTAGATGCTGTTCTTAACGATTTTGAACTATCCCGCCAAGAAATAAGTTTCTTTTTCTTTTCTATTTCCTTTCTGGAAACTCCTCTATCTATTACCTTTTGTTGCCTATCTTCAAAAGTAGATCCCTCCCCTACAAGGGTGCCTAGTTTTTCTGCTTCTTCCTGAACATACGCACTAAGCTTAGCTAGAGTAGAATAACTATACACAATCGTAGCTTGTAATGGTATGGTATACGCATCACTAATCTTACGAATAAAAGTCACCCCTACAATAGAATCCAGTCCTAAATCCACAAATTGGCTGTCCGGATCTATCTCCTCTTCTTCCAAATGTAACTCTTGGGCTAAAAGCTTTTTAAGATTCGATATAATATCGGGTAAAAAGATATCCTTACTCTGTGATATTTGTGATATATTACTCCTAGTATCTATTGGATCCTGATAATCGGGTTCACTTACTAATACTCCTAGTTTTTCTGCTTCTTCCTTAACATGTGCACTAAGCTTGGCAAGGGTGGAATAACTATACACAATCGTAGCTTGTAATGGTATGCTATACGCATCACTGATCTTACGGATAAAGGTCACCCCTACAATAGAATCCAGTCCTAAATCTACAAATTGGCTATCCGGATCTATTTCCTCTTCTTCTAAATGTAACTCTTGGGCTAAAAGCTTTTTAAGATTCGATATAATATCGGGTAAAAAGATATCCCTACTCTCTACTACTCCTTGTGTCTGATAGTCCTGTATATTTTTCTCTGGGACTGTATTTGTCTGTGTATCGGTTGCTGCATTATAAAAATTACGCTCAATCTGTTGTAAGGTTTCTGTCTTGCCTACAAAGGTTTTTTCGTGCATCTCCAGTTCCAAACGATAGGTATCTTCTAACTGATCTCTAAGGTGTTTGGTGAGTTGCTCCTTGATCGCTATCAAGCTATTCCGGGAGTGCTTTGCTATTTCTTTGGCAATATCAAATGCCTTAGACAACAATTCTTCTCGGGGGAATACAGGGTAATAGAGTCCTTTTTCTTGTAACTCTCTTCCTGAATATTCCACCGCAGTCAGTAAAGTCTCTCTGGCAAGATCATACCCCGTTTTATCCGGAAAGGCAAGGGTAGCTGCAGCTCCGGGGGTGAATCCATAATTCATATAAGGACTTACATAATGGCTCTGTTCACTAAACAAAATAAAGTCGGAAAACATACCCAAAGACCAGCCTGCTCCGATACCATGTCCCTGCATCGCTGCTATGACAGGTATCGTACATTCCATAGCTAATTGAAAAACCTTTGTATCTGTAAATTTGGCCTTTCCTTGTTGAATCGCCAATAAACTTTCTTTGGTACCTCCAGATGCAAAATAGGTGTCATACCCTGTTAATACTACTACCTTATAGGTAGGAGTAGCTGCTATGTGTTGAAAAACCTCGATGATCCCTTCTAAAAATGCGGTAGAAAACATATTCTTCGCATCTCTGTCTTCCATCTTCACCTCTAAAATACCCTCTGGATAAAGGGTGGCTTGTAGTACTTGGGTATGAAGTGCTATTGCTGTAGGTACCTTAGGAAAGGATACCTCTGTTGGTGCTTTGGTTTCTGACCAAACCGGTAGTTGCTCTATCTTTTCACGGATCAGCAAAGCGTGTTCCTGCTTCCAGGATGTTACCCTGGCTAATGGTAGCTTGCTCCATTGCTGTGCCAACTCCCTGGCTTTTGCCAATACCTCTGCTTTGGCCGCTACCATTACAGCTCCTAGTTGCTGTTGTAACTCTGCTCCTGTGTATGTTTTTTCTCTTAAAAGGAGTTCCTTACAAACATACGGACTTAGGCGATCTGCAAAAACCATAGCTGCTAGTTTGGCTAATTCTGGTCTTTCTAAAAGCTTGCCCGCAGAATACTTCCCCTCTGTTTGGTAGATGCATCCATCACAAGACTGGGCGATCCATAGCGAGATATCTTTTGCATTGGATCTAATAGCGGCTATCACAGGAACCGTGGATCCATAGATCAAATCCTGAAGCTTCAAGATATCTTCTACCGAAGTTCTATCGGATACCGAAATGAATTCTGGTTCATCACTGGTAAGTACAATTGCTTTATAATACTTGCTTTTTGCAACCTGACTAAAAATATCTGTGAAACCAGAAATCAGATCTGTAAGTGTATATGGCTTTTTGCCTGTACTTATTTGGATGGTTAGTACATAGGGGTCTGTATTTTCTAACTGTAAGTATTTGGAAGAACAAGTAATCTTGGGCTTATTGGGTGTAGAACTACTTTGCTCTTTTACTATAGCAACTGTCTTTAACTTTTTTGTGTATTTTAATATATGACGTCCTAAATGCTGCTTTAGCAAACGCAGTGCAGTTTGGGATTTCTTTGAAAGAGATACTGCTAGTTGTTCTGCATACTCCTCTACCTGTTCTGAGGCAAGAACTGGAAAGCTCCAACCCTTTTGCTGTAGCTCTTTTCCTTGTAATACTCTCGATTGGTATAACAAATCTAAGGTCAAAGCTTCTCCAAAGCGTTCTTTAAACAAGGCTTCTTCTCCTACAGAGGCAAACATCCCTGCATCAAGATCGCTATACCCATACGTACTTTCTTCACTACATATCATAAAATCACTCAAGGCTCCTATCAAAAAGCCTGCTCCTGTAGCGTCTCCCTGCACAACAGAAACTAACGGATAAGGAAAACTCGCTACAGCCACATACAGATTTTGTAGAACTGCTTCATTATATGCCTCCCGATCTCCTTGTAAGAAAACGCTATCAACACCCTTCAATAGCAAAACTTTTAAAGAAGATATTTGTTGTACAAATTCAAGAGCTTCTACTAGTTGGTTGATAACTTCCTTTGAAAGTGTATTCTCATTAGTTCTGCAATCTATACGTATCGAATACATCCCATTGCCATGATCCAATAATCGTACATAAGAAACCCCAACAGGGATATGGGTTTCTCCTAAAGTATTTGCCGTAGTACTGGAAAGACCTATTTGTAATTTTAAAACAGGAACTTCTTGTTGCCCTTCTTCTTGTAACTCTTCCGGGGAAACCAGTAAAATACCAGAGGGCTTTTGTAAAGGAATCTCTGTAAAAACTGCTTTTTCTCCTGTATGAAATGTATCTGCTTTGTTACTATTTGTTAATGGTATATAGATTTCTTTGGGGGCTAGGGATCCTTTTGTTACTTCTTTTTCTTTTGCCTCTAGTTGCTTTGGTGATACCACCTTCGCATAACTTTCTTGTCCTACAGGGGTAAAAGTTTCTTCCTTGTAATAAACACCCCTTAGCTCCACACATATATCCCCCTTGGAATCACAAAGGTCTATATCCAGTTTGGTATCCAAATCCGTATCTGCACTATAACGAACCCAGGCAAACATTTTCTGGGTGCATGCTCCTAAAACCTGTACGCTATCCAATCCATCCAATACCATCGATCGAACCGAAGCTTGGTGGATATCTCCTCCCAGTAAAACGATACCTGCTTGAAGACCACTCTCTACTATACTGGGGTGCAAGACATAGTCTTGTAAACTTGATACGACAACTTCTGGTACTTCTAACTCTGCCAATAGTTGCCTATCTCCCAAATGAATCGTCGTTATTCCTTGATAGGAAGCACCATAAGAGCGTCCCATTCTGGTGAAAAAATTATATATAGTAGCCGAGTTTTCCTCTCCTAATCGTGTTTGTCTCTTTAAATCTGTGAGATCAAGAACTCTTTTTAAAGAGGATGCCTTAACGGTAACATATCCCTGACAATGTACCAGCTCTTTATCTGTATCTGTACTATACACCTCAAAAGCAAATTCTTGTTTGGTCTGTGCTAAAAGGGCTATATGCACCGAGCTGTTTTCTGTAATCTGTACTGGATTTGCCCAAACAATATCCTGCAACTCCAAAATATAAGGTTCCTCCTGCGATGCTAAGGCTTCCCTAATTGCAGCATGAGTCATCTCTAAATACCCAACTACTGGAAGTACTTTTGGTTTCGAGTCCGGATTGGACCCCAATTTATAATCCGATATAAAAAACTCCCCTCCGCTAAAGGTCGAACTATAACGTTGCTCTTGGAAGTCTGATGCGTTTTTATGTAACAACGGGTGTAAAACAGATCCGGATCCTGAATTGGATACCGTATTGGTTTTCTCTGAAACAGCGATCCAATACCGCTCTTTGGCAAAGGGATAACCAGGCAGACTAATAAATTTAGGGTGCTGACCTTTGTATAATTCCTTCCAATCCAAATCCTGTCCTGCTACCCATAACTCCAATAATTTGGAGGTGTTTTTAGCAGATAGCCCGTCATTTACGGTTTGCTTTCTTTCTGCATCACTTCCTAAACGAGATAAAACAGATTCTTTATCTTTTACTTGTCCTTGATAAAAGGCTTTGTTATTTTTTTTGCCTTCCAGATACGCCTCCAGCTTTTCTGACAAATCAACTACAGAATCTACCAAAAGACCCAAACGTACATCCATTGCTTCCCTGCCTACTTGTAGGGTATATCCCATTGCCAAAAGATCCAAAGAATGCTCTTCTTCCTTTGATCTCTTGAGAAAACCTAACAAATCATGAGCTTTTTGCTCCAATTGTTCTGGGGTTCTGGCAGATAAAAGGATCGCAACACTATCTCCGGATTCCGTATCAGAAGGAACGGAAGTGGTTTCTACATATTCCTCTATAATGATATGGGCATTAGAGCCTCCTGCTCCAAAAGAGGAGATTCCTGCCGTTCGCGATAGAGTCTTCCCGGCAACTACTGGTCGATCCCAATCTGTTAAGCTTTGGTTAACTATAAAAGGGGTTTTCTCAAAATCAATGTGAGGGTTTAGTCGGGTAGAGTGTAACGAAGGAACGATCTGACGATGTTGCATCTGCAACAATATCTTGGTAACTCCTGCAATACCTGCAGCAGATTCGCAGTGACCAATATTGGACTTGGCAGAACCCAATAGGCAATACCCAGTATCCTGACCTTCTTTATGAAAAGCTTTGGAAAGGGCTGCTATCTCAATGGGATCTCCTAGTTTTGTGCCAGTACCGTGGGCCTCTATATAACTAATATGGCGAGGATCGGTCCCAGATTCCTGTAAGGCATGCGTAATAGCACTCGCCTGAGCTTTTGGATTAGGAACACTATACCCGTTGGTCTTACCGCCATGGTTTAAAGAACTTCCTTTTATGACTCCATAAATATGGTTCCCGTCTCTTTTGGCTTCTGATAACCTTTTTAATACAACAACGCCAACGCCTTCCCCTGGAATATAGCCATCGCCACCTTCTCCAAAACTTTGACAATGACCAGCACTGGAGATAAACTGACCAGAACTAAGCATTAAATATTTATTGGGATGGACACTAACATTTACTCCCCCCGCAATACCTAAATCGGTACGACCTTCCTTTAAATCCTGACA
>CAYGUC010000027.1:6876-75750 GCA_964353005.1 uncultured Flavobacteriaceae bacterium
CATTTACTCCCCCCGCAATACCTAAATCGGTACGACCTTCCTTTAAATCCTGACAGGCAAGATGTATTGCTGTTAAAGAAGAAGAACACATCGTATCCAATGTCATACTAGGACCATGTAAATTTAAAAAATAAGATACACGGTTCGCTATGCTGGCATAACTACCAGAAATCCCTTTGCGATCACCACGCATACTAGCTTCTGCCCCAAATAATTGGTATTCACTATACATCACCCCCGCATATACACCTACTTGACCAGCCATATCGCCATGTGGTATTTGAAGGCTTGCTCGGGTATATCCCGCATCTTCTACTGCCATCCAACTATGCTGCAAAAACAAACGCTCCTGGGGATCTATCGATTTTGCTTCCCGTGGAGAAATATTGAAAAACCTTGGATCAAACTCATCCATCCCTTCTATAAAACCACCCCATTTACTGTAATGATGACCACTCTTAGTACGATCCTCACTATAGTATTCTCGCCAGTCCCAACGTTCTTTGGGTACTTCGGTGATACAATCTTTACCTGCACGAAGATTATCCCAGTAGGCTTCGATATTAACAGACTCTGGGTAGCGACCACTTAAACCTACTATCGCGATCGGATCTGTCTCATTTGCATTGGTTGTGTTTTTTGAAGTAACGATTTTTCGCTTACGAATTAGACCTTTTTTATTGATATTTCTTATTGGAGGTTCTGATCGTTCTTCAATTATTTTTTGTTGACTATTCTCTTTATTCGTAAAAAGTTTGGATAGCTGCGAAGCATGAGACTTAATAAAGTATTCTGAAAGTTCACGAATAGTTTGATATTCGAAAAATAGAGTCTTAGGTAAGGAACCAAAGGTTTTTTCCAGTTGATCTGTAAGACTCATCGCCATTATAGAATCAATTCCATATTTCTCTAGCGGTTCCTGAGGATCTATTTTATGAGAAGTGAGTCTTAATACTGTTGCAAACTGCTTACATAAATATTCCTCAATTTTCTCTTCATAGCTTTCAGAGCTCCCATTTAAAGCAATTTTCTGCTCCTCATTGAATGGTGTTGGTATTCTTTGTTTCTGTATTTTTTGATCTTCGAGAAGTGATTGACGCATTTGGGCTACATCCCCTTCCATAATTAAAGCCTGACTTAGTCCCAACTCCAGACTACGATAAAACGCATACATTCCAGTAGTTGTAGGCATGGGGTGCATTCCAAAAGTTTTACGCAATGCCTCTTGATTTTTTTGATCTATTTGCATACCTCCTTCTTGCCATAATGGCCAGTTGATAGATACGGTATGCCCCTGTCGATCGCCTGAGGAAACCAATCCATTGCGATATACAGAAAACCAATCCATAAATCCATTGGCCACGGCATAATCTGACTGACCTACATTACCAAATAAGGAGGCTACCGAAGAAAATAATACCATAAAATCCAAATCCAAATCCTTACTCGCATAATCCAGATTAAATGTCCCGGAAACTTTTGGAGTTAGTACTTCATCAAATTCATCACTGGTCTTTTTAATAATAAAATTATCCGAGGTCATCCCCGCACAATGAAGGATACCATTAATTTGCTTACCTCCATCACTTATAGAAGAAATCAAAGTGCTTACCTGACCCAAATTGTTTAGATCTAATGGATGATATTCCACACTACCATTTAGTACTGGTAATGCATCCAGAACTGCTTTCTTTTCAGGAGTTAATATAGAGCGACCTGTTAAAATAATTCGAGAATGCGTTGTTTGTTTAAGGATCTCTTTTGCGAATAAAAGTCCTAAACCTCCCATACCTCCTGTGATAAGGTATACTCCTTGATCTTTGAATGCAATCTTTGGATCGCTATGAGTTGCTGATATCTCTTTATTTTTTAAAACATACCGAATATCCTGCTCATATTTAATAACAGGATCCAAAAACATGGTTTGGCTTTCTTCTAATTGTAAGAAAAGTGTATTTGCTTCTACCTCTGGGTGGGTAATAATAACCTGACCTACTAGCTTTGGATTCTCCAAACCAGCTGTTTTTAATAATCCCGAAAGACCTGTAAAAATAAGCTGTTCTGTATTGTTACCTGTTACTATTTGTACTAGAATTTTACCCTGAACCTTATTGGTAAGCAGAGTACGCAGGTAATCGAAACAAATAAGAGCATAATTGCTGTATCTATTTGCGATATTTTGTTGCGGATCTGCTTGTAAAACTAAAACCTTACTATGGGGAAAAGATGCCTTAACTTCTTCTTCTTTAATTTGAGGCATTTCACACAGAATAATATGTCGTTGAACGTACTCTGGCGTATTCTCAGAGGCTATCTTCAAAGAAGCAGCTTCCCATACTTGATTAGAAAGCAATGCCCTTGTAGTCTTACCTTCTTCCTGTTGTTTGATAACCTTAATCTTTTCCAGAGCTTCTTTTTGTGTAAGTTTGCCGCTGGAAACATCTTGATATATTTTTTTTAATTGTAATTTCATGTGTTTAAGGTCAATTTAACTTCGCAGCTTCCTCCACTGAGATTTCATTATTTAAAATTTTCTCAATTATATTGTTGTAAAAATCATCATCATAGGGGCGATCATTCAAATTGTTTTGAGATATAATCCCAATTTCTCTTTCCAAAGTCCGAGATGAAAATCCGTGCATCTGGACGCAAATATTCCCTTCCTGATCGCATAGATCAAGGTCGAGTTTAATAAGCTTATCTCCAGGTTTGCTTCCGTTAGCATAGCGTGCCCAAACAAACATTTCTTTGGTACAAGCGGAGAGTATACGTACAGATTCCAAAGCAAAAGGAAGTAAAGGTTGAGATGGTAAACTATCTAAATCAACCATTAAACTAATACAGGACTGAAGCGCACAATCTATCAAACTAGGATGCAGTGTAAAATCACCCTGACTATCCTCGACAATTAGAGGTAGGCTAAGATGCGAAAGGAGTTGATCTTCTCCCATATATATCGCAGTTACGCCTTGATGAGCTGGGCCATAATCAAGTCCCATCTGTTTAAAAGAATTATAAACCGTATAGGGTTCTATACTACTATACTGCATTTCTTCTCTAAGCTGATCTATATCAAGTCTAAGGATTTCTTCTTTCCTTTTGAGGATTGCCTGCCCTTGACAATGTATCACTTCCTCATTCTGACTCTCTGTTTCACTGTTTGTACTGTAAATCTCAAAATCAATTTTTTCGATAGCATTACCATCTTCGTCATTTTCAAATAAGACTATAGAAACTTGTTTGTATTCTGAAACAACAACAGGCTGTAACCATACTACATTTTTCAGTTCTAAAATGAATGGTTCTTCCTGTTCAGGTAACGCTTTATTTATAGCAACCTGAGCCATTTCTAAATAGGCTACTGCGGGTAAAACTTTATGTTTATTTACTTGATGATCCTTCAAAAAGAATTCTTCTCCATTAAAATTAGTAGTATAGCTTTGTTGGTTTAAGTCTGAAGTGTTTTGATGTAATAACGGATGAAGCCCTGTAGAAACAACATTTTCTTTCTTCGTAAGCTCCTTGTTTTTAGATTTATGGAACCAGTAACGTTCTTTTGCAAACGGATATGATGGTAAATGAATCCGATTAGGCTTAACTTCTGCATATAATTTACCCCAATCCAGATCAACTCCTTTTATCCATAGATCTATAAGACTATTTAATTTGTTTTCGACTATCCATTTATCAATAATTTCCTGTAAATCAACATCTCTACTAAATAAAGTTTGAATATCTTTATTTGGTTTACCATGTCCTATCCATATGTTTTCTATATTACGCTCTCCATTACTATACTTGTGAAGCTTTTTTTCGAGATCTTCTACTGAGTTTACAATAAAGCCTAAACGTTCTTCCATTGCTTCTCTGCCTACCTGTAAAGTATACCCCATTTCTACCAAATCAAGGGTTTCTTCTAATGACACCGAGCTGTCCTTCTGCACATTAATAAATTCTAAAAGACCCATAACTTTTTGTAGCAACTGCTCTGATGTTTTTGCCGAAAGCGGTATTATTACTGGGTGTATTCTTTTAGAAACTAGAGTATTCTTAGGTTGTATATATTCTTTAACCACCAAATGTGCATTGGTTCCACTATGTCCAAAAGAGTTAATCGCTGCCATACGAGGTGTATCTTTTGATGGTTTCCAATCCTGTACATCTGTATTGATGTAAAAAGGAGAGTCCTTAAATTCTATCAAAGGATTAATGGTTTTGAAATTTAGTAACTTAGGTATCTTGTTATGCTGAAGGGATAATAAGACTTTTATCAATCCTATAACGCCTGCTGCAGCCGCAGTATGACCGATGTATGATTTGGCACTACCAACGGCACAAAATTCTTTATTTTTAGTAAAAGTCTTAAAAGCTCTTACTAAAGCATTTGTTTCTACAGGATCTCCTAGTTTCGTTCCTGTACCATGTGCTTCAACATAGCTGATTTTCTCTGGATCTATTTTAAATTTATTATACGTATCCACAATAAGCTTTTCCTGAGCGGCTCCGTTAGGTGCTGTAATCCCATTACTTGCTCCATCTTGATTAATACCCGATCCAGAAATAAGTCCGTAAATTTTATCTCCCGATTCTATAGCATCCTCCAAACGTTTCAATACAACTACGCCAACTCCTTCTGACATAATAGTACCATCTGCATTTTGATCAAAAGTAAAACAACGACCACTGGGAGATACCATTCCTATTTCATCTAAACGGACTAACATATCTTGTTCCAGACAGGCATTAATTCCTCCTGCCAAAGCCATGTCTGTTTCTTTGTTTCTTAGACTTTCACAAGCCAAATGAAGAGCTACTGCTGAAGAAGAACAACCTGTATTAACAACAAAAGAAGGTCCATTCAAATTTAAAATATAGGATAATCGAGAAGCTATAATCGCATCTGAGTAGCCTGTAAAAGTTTCTCCTGAATAGCCTGTGGGCTCTGCCCCTATATATATACCTGTCTGAGATCCAGAAAAATCTCTAGGATTATATCCCGCATTTTCGATAGCGTTCCAGCTTTCCTGTAAAATCAATCGTTGATGGGGATTCATGGACTCTGCTTCTTTTGGAGAAATGTTGAAAAATAAAGGATCAAAACAATCTCTATCTTCTACTATTCCACCCCATTTACAACGGGTTTTACCTGGTTGTTTTTGAGAACTGAAATAGTTTTTCTTATCTAAGTAACGATTAGGAAGTTCTTCAACTCCATCGACTCCTTGCTCTAAATTCTCCCAAAATTTTTCAATATTATCCGCTTTTGGGAACATTCCAGATATTCCTACTACTGCAATCTCTGATATGTTAATTTCCTTTTTTCCAGAAACCCTTCTTGATAAGGGTTCGTTTCTAAAAGTAAATCTATTTTGAGGTAACCTACTTACTTTACCATTTGTATTTTGTTCATGTACATTTGATACTGGATCCTCATTTGTAATACTTGTATTATCCAGATGCATTACCATATTGAGTTCTATTTGGGATTTATAAGAACTCATTACATATTTGCTTAAACGATGTACAGATGAATGTTCAAAAATAACTGCTGTATTGAGCGAAATAGAAAGCGACTCATTGATTTGTTTTATAAAGCTTACTCCCAGAATTGAATCAATACCATAATCTGAAAACGCAATATCTGGATCAATACTTTCCGAAGATATTTTTAAAGATTCTGACAAGCTATTCAATATTTGAGTACGAATATATTCTTGTACTTTTTGTGAAGGTTGTGATACAATGTTTGGTTTTTGTAATTCAACATTGTTCTGTTTTTGTAACTGAACAGTTTTATTTTTCACAATTGTTGAAACTGGCAGAGTTATTTTCTCTTCTTTTTCTACTGATATTTTTTGTCTTACTACTCCATCACTTTGTGCAAGTATTATTTGTTGTCCAAGAATATGTGCTTTTTTTGCAGGAAACAATACTGAAGGAAATCCTTCTTCCTCAAGAATTTGTTGCCAACCAACAGGATATAACCCCGGACTCCCTGGCATTCGAAGATCTGCATCTTTAAAAAGCCACCATCCATCTAACAACCCAAATGTTAAATGATTAAAGAGTGCCGGAGTACTTAATTCATTAATTAATAAATATCCATTTTGATGCAGGATAGTTTTTGCATTCTGAATGGTATATCTTATATCTTTTGTAGCATGTAATACATTGGCTGCAATCACAAGATCATAGGTTCCAACTTCAATACCCTGATCTTCTATAGGTTTTTCAATATCTAGTAGTTGATATTGTATATAAGGATTATTAGGAGCATAATTTTTTTCTGCATGGAAAAGGAATGCTTTTGAGAGATCTGTATAGCAATATGTATCGATAGACTCCTTAAAGGGTTGTAGACTTGCAAAAACAATCGAAGATGTACCTCCTGTGCCTGCCCCAATCTCCAGAATCCTTAGGCGCGCTTTGGGATCTGCTTGTACTCTTTGCTGAACGTAAGCAACAACAGCATTTGCTACAACCTCATTAAACGTATCTGACATCAGATTGTTTTTGTATACTCCTTCCACTTTTTCCATAGAAGAATTTGGGAATATAACATCTGTAGCGAGAATATTGCCTTGCAAAATTTCTGGTAACTTTTCTAAACAATCATTTACAAGTGCCACCCATGCTTTACGATCCGGATCTTGTAAATATTTTTGTTTTTCTACTTTCCATTTTTCCCAAATCGTTTTGTTGTCTACCTTTTTCCAATCGATAATAGTGTCTACTTCCCATTGAATATAATTATTTTGGCGAAGCTTATTGAGACAAACATCCCACCAAGGGATATATTTATCTAAAATTCTACATTGTTTATGAAGATCCGATACTTTTAGGTTTTTTTGTTCACTACTACCTAACTTTACTAATCGATCTATCTGACAGAACAATAATTGCGTGATCCAGTCTTCTAGCTCACTCGTTTCTTCCCTGCGTCTTAGTTCTTTAATCTTTTTATGCGGAATTTCAATTATACTTTCTGATAAGGATATTGAAGACGACATTGGCATACCTGTAAGAGAAATCTGCTCTTCATCATTACAATTCATGAGTGTTTCAATATGTTTTGATGCTTTCATACATAAAACTTGATGAACCCTTCCTTTCTGGAGTTCATGAACAAACTGCTCAAAACATTGGAATCCTTCATTATCTTCCAGAGCGTCAAAATTTCCTACCGCAACTTCGTTATCTCTTTCTGTAATGGTTTCTATGGTAGATTTCCAAAATCCCCAATTGATAATCCCTACTGGAAAATCAACATGTTTTTGAATGGAACGAACAAAACTATCTGAATATGTAATACCACTAGCATACGCTGAGAGTTTCGACGCTCCAGAAAAAGAATACGCTTGCCCCGAAGAGAAGTAACACATAAAATCAAGGGGTTCTGCTTTTAGAGCATGGTAGAATACCCAACTTCCCTTAGCTTTTAAATCAAAAATTGACCTGAATTCTCTTTCTGTAGTTTGGTCTACTGAATTTTCGAAGTTAAAGACCATTCCTGCAAAAATGGCTCCATTTATATTGGAATATTTTTGTTTAATAGATGCTACTGCTTGTTGCATAGAATCTAAATTTGTTGCATCTGCCTGTATGTAGAGTAGTTTTTCACTAAATTCTTCAAACAGTTGCAAAGCTATCTGTACTTTCTCAGAGGTTTCTGTACTTCTTCCTAACCACACTACGTTAGCTTTGTACTTTTTGATCAAATTACGTGTCATAATCTTACCTACAGTACCGCTTCCTCCTACAATAATATATGTCCCCTCCTCACAAATAGTCGAATGCGTATCTGTATCCCAGTTTAATTTATACTGAATTTGACGATACCGCTTTCCTGATTGAATTTTAAATACCTCTCCTCTATCTGTCGGTGCTTCTTGAAGTATATTCTCTAATAATTTTTTACGATCTTCTGGTGTTTTTAAGTCTTCTGAAGATATATCTAAGTTTCTTACACGGAACTGATAATTACCTTGGGCTAAAGAATAAGCCAAACCAGTAATACCTGCTCCTATAAAATGATTAGGTTTTGTATTGATTGAACATGTATCTACCGTTAACACATAAGACTCGATATTATCTTTTATCTTATTCCCTTGCTTAAGAGATTTAATCAGGCGTAAAAATTGAATTTCATTTCTTTCATAGCTTAGCTCTAACTCTTGTAATACGTTCGAATTTAAATTTGGCTCTGGCATGGATAGAAAATATAATGTATCTATATCCTTAATATCTTGTAAACAGTTTTGAAACCCTTCAGAATCATTTAAGCCACACAACCACTCTGTATCAGACACCTGTTCTGTTTTATCTGCTATTCTGATTAGAATGGTTTTTATATCCTTATTCTGCTTGTAATATTTTAGAATTTCTTCTTCAAACCCTAAAGTGGCACTACTACAAACAACTAATACGGATTTATGAGATACCATAGTATTTTTTGTCTGTATCGGTTGTTCTTCCCACTTCGTCAGGTAACTTACTTTATCCCATAACTGAGGTGTTGCTGTTGTAATTTCTTTTGGTGCAATTACAACAGGAACATTACGAAAATATTCGAGTTCCAAACCTTTCATTATTACTACAACATTACCCTGCAAATCACACAGATCAATATCGAGTTGAATACCCTCTTTATCCAAAGGAGTTCTTTGTGAAAATCGTACCCACGCAAACATTTCTTCGACACAGGTCGTCACAACGGTTAAAGATTCTAAAGCTATTGGCACTAAAGGTTCTTTATTTTCCATTAAAACCATACTTGCTTGCAATACACTATCTATTATACTGGGATGCAACACATAATTGTCTTGCCCAACATATGGTGTTTTAAGCCTTACCAGCAACTGTTGATTTCCTTGGTATACTGCTTTTAATGCCTGAATTGAATGCCCATAACTTATACCTATATTGTTTAACACTTTATATAGATCAGATACTTGTACCGAATCTTCACTCATTTGTTTCATCAGCTCCTGAACATCTAGTTTTGGAATGCTCGACTCTACATCAAAAACCACATTTCCTTGAAAATGAAACGATTCTGCATCGTTTTCATAACTAAGAATTTCATAACTTATTTGGTTATCCTCTTGTGCTGATAATACTGTCTTAATATTTTTATTCTCATTTACAACGCATGGTTCTGCCCATTCTAAATCATACATCTTCATAATTACCGATCCTTCTGTTATTGGCATCGCCATTTCAACTGCTGCTCTTGCCATTTCTAAATAAATGGCTGCTGGCAACACTTTATGTCCGCTATATTCATGGTCTTCTAAAAAGAATTCATTTCCTCTAAAAGTAGAATCATAGCTTTGCTGAATGAGGTCTGATGTATTTTGATGTACTAATGGATGAAGTTTATTTAAAAAGCTTTTTGATACTGTTAGCGGATCTTTTGTCGTTGTATGTATCCAATAGCGGTCTTTTGCAAATGGATAAGTAGGCAAAGCGATACGTTTGGGTCTACTATTGCTATAAAATTTCTTCCAATCGATAGTCAGACCTTTAACCCATAATTCTAATAATTTAGAAAGTTTTTTACGAGCGATCCATTTATCTATCGCCTCTTTCATGTCATCATCATTATTGAGGATAGCAATATCTTGTTGATTACGTTTTGCTTTGCCTTTATAAGTGTCTTCCATATCTTCTACTCCATCAAGATACGCTTGAAGTTTTTCACTTAACTGAGCAATAGAGCTTACCAAAAACCCAAGACGTTCTTCAAACTCTTCTTTACATACCTGAAGGCTGTAAGCCAAGTCATTTAGTTCAATGGTCTCTTGTGGTCGTGATATGATATGATTAAACAAATCATAAGTTTTTTGTTGCAATTGTTCTTCAGTTCTTGCAGAAATAAGAATGATTACTTTGTCATCCTGAGGGGTTACGGGAATAGACTTTACTTTATCTACGGGTTCCTGATACTCTTCTATAACGACATGAGCATTTGTACCACTTCGCCCAAAGGAACTTACAGCTCCCATATACGATTTGCCGTCTTCTTTATTCCACTCACGGGTTTTTTTATTGATAAAAAACGGACTATCCTTCCATGTAATATAATCGTTTTCCTCTTCACAGTTTAAACTTGCCGGAATTTGACGGTATTGCATCGCCTTCAACAAATTAACCACACTGACTAATCCTGAGGCTGCCAATGTATGTCCTACGTTACTTTTGCAACTTGTTAAAGCACAATGTTCGCGTTTAGTATCTGATTTTTGGTTATCCTTTAGCCTTTTAAAAGCCCTAACCAAAGCGTTTATTTCAACAGGATCACCAAGTTTTGTACCTGTACCATGAGTTACAATATAGGACAGGTCGTTAGTATCGATTTGGTAATCTGTGTAAACCTTTTCTATTAATTCTGCTTGTCTTTCTCCATTAGGAGCAGTAACTCCATTTGTTTTACCATCGAAGTTAATACCACTACCTTTAATGGTTCCGTAAATTGAATCTTCTTCTGCTATTGCGGCAGATAATGGTTTTAACATTAATACTACAACAGATTCTCCTACTCCAATACCGTTTGCATTTTTTGAGAAGGAATGACAATGACCATCTTCTGAGAGCATTCCTGCCTCACTCATCATTACATAATTCTCTGGTGAAAGGAGTAATGAAATACCTGCTACTATTGCTGTCTCACATTCGCCCTGACGCAAACTTGAAACTGCCTGATGCAGAGCTACCAATCCAGAAGAACATGCTGTATTTGTTGCAATTGCTGGCCCATGCAAGTCGAGGAAGTAAGAAAGTCGTGAACTTATCATAGCATTACCACTGGTAGTAATGCCTTTTTGTTTTGTAATTCCGTCATATTGTCCTTCTTCCATTCCTACAAAAACACCTACCTTTTTACCTCTGATATCATTAGGAGATATTCTTGCATCTTCTATTGCCTTATATGTTTCCATAAGGAGTAGACGCTCGGCAGGATCCATATTTTCGGCTTCCCTTGGTGAGATTTCAAAAAACAACGGATCAAACTCATCTACACCGTGAATAAAGCCTCCTTTGTTAGTCGTTACTTTATTATTGGGATCGCCAGCAACGGTAAATTGAGTATGCCAGTCCCATCTGGAAGAAGGTATTTCGGTAACCGCATCTTTACCTTCTGCAAGCAATGCCCAAAATTGATCTACTGTATGAGCTTTTGGAAAACGCCCGGACATACCTACAACAGCGATAGGCTCCTTATTAAGTGCAACAGGTAGTTCTGTATTAACCCGAGGTGTAAAACGATGATCTGATAGTTTAATACTTTTTAACGTAACTGTATTTGTTTTTCTTTTATTGGTTCTATCAAGGGTTTTAGGCGGATTATAAAAACTCTCCAAATGCGTAGAATACTCTTGCAGAAAATAATCGCTCAACTTGCTAATCGTAGTAGCACTAAAAAATATTGCTGGTGTTATTTCTAACCCGAAATGAACGGTTAGTATTCTTGCAAATTTGCTTAGACTAATTGAATCAAATCCATAATCCGTTAGATTTTCGGTTGTATTCAGTTGGTTTTGATTGATTTTTGTTACTATGGATACCTGTTGTTTTATATCGGCTGTAATACATTCCTTCAATGATAAACCTTGATATTGAGGTTTCCATTCTTTATCAGCTATACCTGTTGCCTTATCCGAGGTGATTTCGGCATTTATAGCCAACTTGGTTTGATACAATCGATTCAACATCTGCTCCATGCGGTATGGTTTGCCGAGAATTACGAATGTTTGCGTACTATCGGACCCCAAAAGGTCATGCCAAAGATTTATGCCATGTGATGTTTGTAATGGCTCTTGCCCACTACTTTTTAAGTAAAATGAGGTCTGCTCTAAATCACTGGTACCCATACTACCTTCTTGCCATAATGGCCAGTTGATCACTACTGTTTTTCCATTATGTGATTCTTTTTGCTCACGATATTGACTATACGCCATTTGAAAACGACTGGCTACTGCATAATCGCACGAACCAAAATCACCTAGTAAAGCGGATACGGATGAAAAGTAACAGATAAAATCTAGTGAAGGTTGGTCGAATACCTCATCTAATAATATAGAACCAATGGACTTTGGACGAAGGACTGTATTGATATCTTGTGTTGACCTATTGTAAAAAGGTTCTGAGGATTCTACACCTGCTGCATGAATAATACCTGAGAGGTTAAAAGATAACTCTGATTTTAAAGCAAGTAATGCTTTTTTGTCACTAACATCAAGAGATTTATAGTGTATTTCTCCAGTACCAAACTCTCTTAACGTATTAATTTCTTCCTCAATATCAGAATTTACCTGACGTCTACCTACCAATATAAGGTTTGCATTGTAGTTTTTTGCCAGATAATATGCAAACTGCAGCCCTAAACTACCACAACCTCCTGTAATTAAATAACTTCCTTTTTGCTTAAGTACAGATTCTTTGGTTGTTTTATTGATTTTACATGATTGTAATGATAGTATATATCTTTTTCCATTCTTATACCACAATACTCCGTTATGCTGTGATGCATCTAACAACTGCTTAGGTGTATATGAAGCTTTATCTGTATAAAGTAAGGATAATTGAATATTTGGTAGTAGTAGTTTTAAGGATCGTTCAAAACCAATCCAGGAATAATCCCAACAAGTATCTACTTTTGAAGGGTTATAGTGCCCAACAAGCGTTACATGAGTTACTAAGGATTTTGATGATTTAATAGTTTTAAATAAATCAAACAGCATGTGAACCCCTTTTTCACCCTGATCTTTTGCCCAAGTGTAAATGATATGGACAGGTTTATTTTTTTCAGACGTAGCCTGATTAAGTATTCTACCAATATCATCTGGGTTATTAGAACCACACTGATATGATTTTGGTGTTACTTGTTCAAAAACATTTGCTTGCTCAACAATAATGGCTTTGGATAATGGATTCTCCTTTTCTTCGGCTAATCTTTCACAAAAATATCTATCTGTAAAAATAATAGTTTGTTGATCGTTTGACCTTAATGAAGTATCTGTGTAGGGTTGGACTTGCCAATCTTCCTTAAAAAAAAGTGTTTGTACTGCTTCCTCTATTTCCTCCTGTTTTGAGCTGATTGTATTTTCGCTATCGGTTACTTGTATGTTTTTTTGATCATTAATCCCCAATACTAATTCTTTCATCTGTACGCAAACATTACCTTGCTCATCATACAAATCAATATCTAAACTAAAAGTTTCATCGCTAGGTTGGTGATTTTGTGAAAAACGAACGGATACAAACATATCCTGTGTACAAGCAGATACTATTTGTATGAATCTTAAGCTTAATGGAATTGTTTGCTGATGGTCATCCAAAAAGAAATTAGCAACTTGTAACGTATGCTTCATGATCACTGGAAAAAGTACAAATCTACTTTGATCGAGCACTGTATTATTTAATAACCTTAACTGAGCTAGTAATTGATTTTCCTCCTGATATATATTTATAATTTCTGGATTAACTATACCTAGTTCTCCTTTTTTCATCTGAGCTTTAAGCTTCTCTATATCTTGTCTATCAGATACTGATGAGTTGCCAGTATATGCAGTTCCCTGGCTATGAATAATTTCTTCATTTTCTAAATAACTGCAGATTTCATAATCAATTTGACTATTACTTTTTTCATATAAAGAAATAGTAAACTCTGTATGTTTAGTAGCTACCATTGGTTCTGCCCATACTATATTATTCAACTCAATAATCCCTTCCTTTGGTAGTGATGGTAAAGAATGTTCTATGGCTGCACGAGCCATTTCCAAAGAAGTAAATTGAGGTAAAACTTTTAGTCTACTATCATGATCTTGATTTAAAAAAGATTCTTCTCCACTAAATATCGAACTATAACGCTGCTCATGAAGGATAGAAGTATTTCTATGCAGTAAAGGATGTAATAAGACATCTAAACCATTTGGAGTTAAGTAATGACTAGTTTCTGTGACATCAACCCAATATTGCTCTTTTGCAAAAGGATATACCGGCAAATTAATACGTCTGGGCTTAGCACTGCCATACAACTTATTCCAATCCAGATTATATCCTTTAACCCATAAATTGACAAGGTTAGAAAGCTTTTTCTGCTGTATCCATTTGTCAACTGTTTCTTGCAAGTCTGAGTCGTGGACAAATAAGGAAATAGTATCTTCATTACGTTTTGCTTTTCCTACAAAAATGCTATCGATACTCTGAATCCCTTTAATATAAGCCTCTAATTTTTTAGCTAATTGCTCTATTGAACTTGCTACAAACCCCAAGCGTTGTTCCATTTCTACCCTACCTATCTGTAAGGTGTATGCAATCTGTACAAGATCTAGGGATGCTTTTTCTTTATTTACATAATCTAATAGATCTCTAGCCTTTTCCTGCAACTGCTCTTCTGTCCTAGCAGATAGCGGAATAATACAGTCTGTATTTTGAATACTATTTTTTATCGCAATATTTGCTTCGAACGATAACGGGTATTCTTCTACAACCATATGTGCATTGGTCCCACTAAAACCAAAAGAACTAATGGCTGCCAAACGTTTTTGCCCTTCTTCAACTTCCCAGTCCTTTAGCTCTGTATTCACATAAAACGGACTATTTTCCAAGCTTATATGTTCGTTTAACTCTCCAAAATTAATTGTTGGAGGTAGTTTTTTGTGTTTTAGCGACATCAAAAGTTTGATCATACCAGCTACTCCGGCAGCCATTAAGCAATGCCCTATATTACTCTTCACAGATCCCAGAGCACAGTATTCTTTTTTCGGAGTATATTTTTTAAAGGATTCTACCAATGCCTCCACCTCGATAGGATCACCGAGTTTTGTACCAGTACCATGTGCTTCCACTAACTGAATAGAGGCTGGGTCGATTTTATATGTATTATAAACCTCTTGTTGTAACTTCGATTGCGCTTCTGCATTAGGAGCAGTAATACCATTGGTTTTACCATCCTGATTCACCCCCCATCCCTGAATAACACCAAGTATGTTATCTTGGTCTTTTTCTGCATCTTCCAGTCGTTTTAGCATAACAACCCCTACACCTTCCCCTGGCACAAATCCATTAGCTCTTTGATCAAAGGTATGGCATTTACCATCTGGAGAAAGCATACCCATTTGTGAAGTCTTAACGTGCATATCTGAACTGGCACCTATATACACTCCCCCTGCAAGTATAAGATCACTCTTACCCAATATTAAGGAATCACATGCGTTAGCTATAGCTACCAGTGATGAAGAACAGGCAGTATCGATCGTTAAACAAGGTCCTTGTAAATTAAGAAAATAGGATATACGTGCAGCCAAAATAGAATTATTGCCCCCAGTAAAACCATAGGCACTTATTTGTAAATCTTTCGATAATAGATGATAATCTCCTTGACCACAACCTACAAAAACACCACATTTACTATTTGCCAATGATTTTGCATTATATCCTGCATTTTCTATAGCATGCCAGCAAGTCTGTAAAAACAGCCTTTGTTGTGGATCCATACTTTCTGCTTCTGAAGGTGAAATATTGAAAAACAAAGGATCAAAAAGATCATATCCATCCAATGCTCCCATCCATTTGCTATACGTTTTTCCAGAAACTGCATCTCCTTCCTGATAATGCTTGTCAATATCCCAGCGTTTCCTAGGAATTTCTTTAATACAGTTTTTACCTTCTGCTATGTTTTGCCAAAACACCTCTATGTTTTTGGCTTCAGGAAACTGACCTGCCATACCAATTATAGCAATAGAATCTGATTTTGAAGAAGTGCCTGATTTTGACACTAACAAATCCCTTTGGGAACTTAACTTCTCTAATCTTGGCATAGAAGTATCTATGCTTTGTACCTTTATAGAATTATTATCTTGATTAACTTGTTTTTCTTGAACAGGTAATGTTCCATTTTTTTCTGCTTCTGCTTTTACATAGCTACTAAATTCGGTAAGATTTGGATGGCTATAAATTTTGGTAGCATTAATGGAAATCTTATATTTTTCATTAATCTTTCGTATCCAGGTAACTCCTATAATAGAATCTAAACCAAGATCCACAAACTGGCTATCTTCATCTATTTCCTCTTCCTGCATGTGTAACTCTTGTGCTAACAGTGTTTTTAGACTTGCAAGAATAACAGGTAATACATCTATATCCTGAGATATGTTTTGAGATCCAGAAGGAATGGATCTTTCTGTTTGGATAGTATGATTTTGTGTATCTGCTGCGGTATCATTAAAATTATTCTCAATACGTTCCAGTGTTTCCGATCGACCAACAAAGGTTTCTTCATGCATAGCAAGCTCCAAACTGTATGTTTCTTCCAGACGGGCTCTTAATTTGCCAGTTAATTGATTCTTAAGATTAATTAAACTGTTTCGAGAATTACCAGACAACTTTCTGGCAAGACTAAATGCTGTAGAAAAAATTTCTTTACGGGGTAAAACTGGTAGAGATAATCCTTTTTCCTTTAACTCTTGTCCTGAGTATTCCTCTCCTGTCATTAAAGTACCTCTTGCCAGATCATATCCTATCCTCTCTGGAAAGATGAGGGTTGATCCTGCTCCTGGTGTAAAACCATAATTCATATACGGACTTACATAATGCCCTCCTTCACTAAATAACGTGAAATCACAAAACATCCCCATCGACCAGCCGGCACCTATGCCATGCCCCTGCATAGCGCCTACCACAGGGATCTTACATTTAAGTGCTAAGTGATATATTTGAGTATCTGTAAATTTAATTTTACCTTCCTGAATGTCCAGTAACATTTCTTTTGTACCTCCCGAAATGAAATAATTATCATACCCTGTCAATATCACTACTTTATAAGTTTGAGATTCTTCTATATGCTCAAATATCTCTGTGATACCTTCCATAAAAGCTTCAGAAAACATATTCTTCGCCTCCCGATCCTCAATTCTTACCTCTACTATCCCTTCTGGGTGTACAGTGGCTTTTATAACTTCTGATCGTAGCGGAATAGCCTCAGGTGCCTTTGGTAAAGAAGTTATTGTTTCTTCTTTCGTTACTTGATGCAGCGGTAACTGATCTATCTCCTCAAGAGTAACTAATACCCGATCTTTCTTCCATTTTTTTATAGTATCTGTTGAAAAGGTACTCCATAAAGCTGCCAGTTCTAAAGCCGATGAAAAGGAGTCCTTGGATACAAATACTCCGCCCGCTTGTCGCTGAAGTTCAATGCCTTTGTATATCCTACCTGATAATAATATTTCCTGGCATACATAAGCCCCTAATCGTTTACTGAATATGTATCCGGCTCGCGTGGATAGCTCAGGTATTTCTAAAAGTTCAGAAGCTGAATAGTTTCCATCTGTTTGATAAATACAAACATCACAAGACTGAGCAATTAACCAGCCTATATCTTTTGCATTTTTTCTTATTGCTGATAGTACAGGAATTGAGGAAGCCAAAAATAGTTGTTGTAGCTCCAGAACCTCTCTTACCGATCCTGATATATCTGGCACCCTAAGAAAACCTTCATCATCGCTGGTAAGTACGATTGCTTTATAATATTCTTTCTTTTCTACTTGAACAAGGATATCAACTAATCCGGATACCAGAGTCTTTAATTGATATTTCTTATTTTCTGTATGTATCCTGATTACCAGTACTTGGTTCTCTTTTTGTTCTATTGTAATATACTTTGACCGAGAAGAAATCTTGACAGGTGCCAGAACTGTAGTATCTTCTATTTTTGATGGTTCAACTACTCTTAGTTTATCTGTCAACCTTAAAATATGCCTTCCTAAATGTTGTTTAAGAAGATGTAAGGAAAATCTTGGCTTTCTGTATAAAGACTGAGCTAGTTTTTCTGAGTATGTCCTTACCTGCTCAGAAGGGATAATCGGAATACTCCATCCCTTTTCCTTTAGTTCATACCCTTTTGATACTATTGATTGATAAAGAAAATCTCTTGCTAAGGCTCCTCCAAAACGCTCTATGAAAAGTAATTCTTCTTCTAATGTAAACAATCCTCCTTTACCGTAACTTGTATAGGAATATTGAGCATCCTGACTACATACCATAAAATCACATAGCATACCTAATAGAAAACCTCCACCAGTGGCATCTCCTAACATTTCTGCTATTATAGGATAGGGAAAAGAGGCTATCGAATGATAAAGACTCTGTACTACCGATTCGTTATATCCTTCACATTCTCCATGAAAAAAAGTACTTGCATTACCCCGAAGCAACAATACTTTTAGGTCTGGTATCTGTTGTACATACTCTAGGCTGTGTATCATCTCCCCCACTAAATCACAGGAAAGGGTATTGTTTCTGGGCGCATCGATCTCCAGAGAGTAAGTGCCATTACCTTGGTCAAACAATTTTACATAAGAAGAACTGTTTTTAATATAATTTTCTGCTACAATCCCATTTAATGGATTCGAAAGCGTAAACTGTACTTTTTGGTCGACAGCCTGTACTTTTTTTTCTTTTTTAGATTGTCCCGGAGGGATTAATGAAATATTAACAGGCTTTGCCAGAGTTTCTTTATTAAAGTCTTCAATTAATGAAACCTGCTTCTCTTTCTTTTCTAAAATTCGTGAAGGAATAGAGAGTTCTTTTGAAATGTTAGACGTTTCTATTTCTGATTTTTCTTGTACTCGCTGTATGGTTATTGCAGAGTGTGTCCTATCAAGATCTTCTGGTATTTTATAGGAAACCCAATGTTCCTTTTTATGGTCGAAAGGATATGTTGGAATTTCTATAGTTTTGCATCTAATTGGATATAAATTTTCCCATTTTATAATACTACCCTTACACCATTGTTCTGCTATATAATCTAAATTGAAGCTGTCAATGATAATTTCATTATTATCTAACTGATCTAGTTTTGATTTTTTTATTCTACCTACGTAGATATTTGGCTGGTAAGCCCCATCTATAAAATTTATTAAAGATGTTTCGAGGTCCGCAATAGTATTATATACAAAAGCTAACCTATACTCCATCTCCTCTTTAGTAAATTGTAAAGTATATGATAATTGATAAGGATTTACTGAAGAATTTTGATGTACATAACTCCATATTTTTTTTGCGTAATCTTTTAATATTTCTTCTCGTCTTGCAGATAATACAAATAAGTAAGATCCTTTGGTTTCTAAAATATTCTTTACCTCATCTTCTTTATAAGATTCTACAACGATATGAGCATTAGCTCCTCCTATGCCAAAACTACTTACTCCAGCAATAAGCGTATTTTGTTCATTACTTGGCAGCCATTCCATTCCATTTTCCAGAATATGAAAAGGCTTATTTTGGATTTCAATCTTACTGTTTACATTTTTGAAATTTTGATTAGGAGGTAGGTAGTTATGTTTCATCGCCATAATTACCTTTAGCAATCCTGCAATTCCTGATGCTGCCTCTAAATGACCAATATTTGTTTTTACAGATCCTATTCCACACCAAGGAGCACTATCCTCTTTTTCATCTTTTTTATTCTGTAAGGATTGAAAGGCTTTGGTTAAGCCTAATACTTCTATTGGATCACCTAAGCTAGTTCCTGTACCATGTGCTTCTATGTATGAAACGTCTTGTATAGAAATATTAGCTTTTGTGTATGCCTCTTCAATAAGTTGTTTTTGTTTGTTAGGGTTAGGTACGGTTACTCCGCCAGAGTAGCCTCCATGATTTACAGCTGTACTTTTAATTAATGCTAATACATTATCCTTATCGGCAATCGCTTTTGATAAAGGTTTTAAAAGTAACATTACTGCTCCTTCTCCTCTTACATATCCGTTAGCTCTATCATCAAAAGTGTAGCATTTGCCATCCACACTTAGCATATTAGATTCTCTGTAAGCAATACTCTTTGTCGGTTCACACATAAGATGTATACCTCCTACTATTGCTTGTTCACATTGATTTTGTTGTATGGAAGCTACTGCATTATTTATGGCAACCAACGATGAAGAGCAAGCTGTATCTATTGTTAAACTAGGACCATCAAGATCATAAAAATATGAGATCCGGTTGGAGAGCATTGCCATTGCTGTTCCTGTAGCAGAAAACTCTTTAAGGTTCGGGTTTTTATATAATAAAGTTTCATAATCACTCCCACTAGCTCCTATAAAAACGCCTGTTTTACTCTTTTTTAACAAAGAGGGTTTGTATCCAGAATTTTCTATTAGTTCCCAAGTGAGTTCGAGAAGAATTCTTTGCTGTGGATCTATCAATCGTGCTTCTCTTGGAGAGATTTCAAAGAAAGATGCGTCAAATTTATCTATATCTTTTACATATCCTCCATAATTAATACCTTTATGAATTCCCTGTATATCAACCCCTTCTGGCCAGTCCCACTTCTCTTTTGGTGTAGTTGTAATACTAGAACTTGCATTTACCAAGTTTTCCCAAAACTCTTCTTTAGTATTTGCTCCCGGGATTTTTAACGAAAGTCCTATGATAGCAATGTCATCAGAATTTGTAAGGTTTTCTTTTTCACTTACTACTTTATTATCTTTTTTTAGATTTGTTGATGTTTTATTGGCTGAAAGCAGAAAAGTTACTATTTCCTTCACTGTAAAAAGCCCGTAAAATATACTAGGATTACTCTGTAATCCATACTCTAAGTTGAGGTACTCAGAAAGTTCAATATAAACGATAGATTCAACTCCTAATTTTCTTAAATCTGTATGTGCGGTAATTTCATCTTTTTCTAAAAAGTCAGAAAAAAAGTTAATTATAGTACTACACAGTTGTTCTTCACTTAAATCAATATTCTCTTTAAATTTTTGATTCTGTTGTAAAGAATGGTCAAGTGATATTGTATTAGTTATCTGATCTATAGTATTTAATTTAGAGGCATTTTCTACTAAAAAAGATTCCCTTTCCCCTTCCTTTTCACCTCTAAACCAATTACTTGCTATTTTTAAAGGTTCTGATAGTTTTTTAATTGTAAATATCTTTGCTATCAACACCCCATCTTTTTTTCTTACTAAAGAAGAGCTTAGTTTAATTATGCTTTTATCCAGGTACGAAAAATGCTCTAAACTGTACACCAATTCTTCGTTTGCATTCGCGTTTCCATAGTAGTGTATATCTCTTGCAATGGTTGAGCTGTTTTTAGCCCAATTATAGTTGTCGATTTCTCCAATGTATTTTTCCTGAAAAAAACTCAACTCACATTTATCACTTATTTTTGGGTAAGAAGCAAAATATAAAAGACCAACACCATTAATGTCATCATAGGAGTCTATTTGATATTTTTTTTGAAATAATGGTTTTACATCTGTAAAAATTTCAAATGAACTATCGTTAAGAATTACCTCTTTTATGCTGTTATCTTCTTCATTTTTTTCAGATTGAAAGAAGCAGGATTTTACTTTGAAAAATGTTTTTGCAACTTCAGGAAGTTTATTGTAAACTGGAATATTTTTATGTTCAACATTTAACGGTTTTCCTTTTACCAGTTTTTGATTGTTTTCTGAATTTCGAGAAGAAAAAACAGACATTAATTCTGTTTTTATTTTTTTGTCATTCCCGATTACCTCTCCATTGCTAAAAAACATCTTGTTACCATACTTTGACAGGTAACTTTTAATTTTTATTTCTTCGTTTTCACTGAATTCACTCAGGCAAGTATTAGATTCCCATTTTATTCGAACAAAGCTAGCATACAGTCTATTACCATTACTATCTACCAATTTGTCTGATTCTGTTGCTAGTCCTTCTGATATCATTTTCCAATGTATATCCCCCAGTTCTTTCATCAACCAGTTTTCTGACAGTCCATCCCATAGCATTTGTGGTATATTTAAACTATAAGTTCTATTTTCAGACACTTTATTCATCATATTTATAATCATTAAAATTGGAAAACAGGCATCTACGCCAGGTCTTTTATGTCCTTAGCTAATTAAATGTAATTGAATGTATTAATTGGGGAGTAGTAGGTGTGTAACTTTACTTTTTTAAAGAACTATTTTTAAGTATTTCAGTTACTTGCTGATACTTATAGGTAAAATATACAGTTTTTTAATCTGTGGACTTATGGCACACAAATAGACACGACCAAACAACTGTGTATACTACCGTTTGGCTAGATATAATTTGTATAAAACAATTAATTTTTTTTTAAAACTTTATGCCATTACCTCTACAGGCTCATCAACTTCCTGAACATAATCTACCTCAGCATTACGATACTTTTCTTTATCCAGTATTTTTGACATTTTTGAAAATGCAAAAGGTAGCATGTTTGGTATAAGCCAATTAGCCAATGCATAAGGAAAGTACCCTCCTGGATCAACGGCATCATATATAAATTCATATTCTACCTCACCATTTTCTAATGGTGTATATCTCCATTTATTATGCATTTCTGTTACACGGTGGTAGCGCTTATTAACGGGTAGTTTATCTGGTGCTGCTACAAAATTAAATTTCATTTCTTTAGTGACAGGATCTTGTGAAAATTCAGATTTTACCACAAATTCCCGATGTTTAAAAGGAGGAAATAGCTTTTGTTTAAAAGTATAGTACACCAACTTTGGGTCTACTCCATCTAGCTTTGGGTCCCATCCTTTTATATAATGCGAATCAAACATTCCTACGTCTTTAGCTGCATCAGGATTTCGCATAAGTGTTAAAATACTTTTCAATTTGGCATTAAGTCTTCCTATTATCCTAATCTTTAACCATGTTTCTCCAGGAACTTTTAAGGTATATAGCTTCATTCCTTTCTTATCTGATTTCAATTTCCACTCCCCTGAACCTGATTTTTTCCAAATAGAATGCGCTGAGGTTAATATGAAGACAAGTAATAATACTTCAATTAAAACTAACGTAATTACTCCTAATTGTCCTTCTATAAATCTATTCCATACAAAAGGTGCAGCGACAGCGACCGCAATACTTAATAGTATCAATGCTACCGAAAAAGCATTGGTCTTATTTTTTTCTGAATGTTTCATTTAGTTTCTAATTTTTAGTGTAGTTAATTAAAATCATTGATTTACAACAATTTTGGTTATATCTAATTTGGTGAATTCATTGTTTTTTTAAATAGAGGTTAGCAAATATCTGGACAAATATTTGGCTAAACACACAAGAGTAAGCGTTGGCGTGATCCTTTCGTTATCAGGTAATACAGAGCCATCACATACAAATAGGTTGTCATATTCTGTCTGAAGGTTTGCATCTATATGTTCCTTAATTTTGATCGTTCCTAATGCTCCTCCAGATATAAGACCCGTTTTAAAGATTTTTTTGGCTCCGGCATTTTTTAATATTTTATCTGCCACATCCATTCCTCTTTTCAATTTTTGATGATCATCCTCTGTTAATTCCTTATGATACTTCCCTTTTTCGGTTAGTTCTCCTCCTACTGGTTCTTTTACTTTAACCGTAACTCCGATATGTTTTGGGTAGGATGCTATACGAAGAGGCTTACCAGAAAACAGCATACCAACGTTAAATAAAAAACGATGAAAATTTGCATCTATCAATTCAATATCATCCTCTAACTTTGCCCCCATACAACCGCAGAAATTCTCTGCAGATGACAGACCTGGAACCGAGCCTATTAAACCAATACTTGGATTAATATAAAACCCATGATTTACTACATTTTTAATCCCACTATTTCTTAAAATTATGGGTGTAGCCAGTGAACCAGCTGCAATAATTATTTTCTCTCCGTATGCTGTAAACGTATTCTTTTTTTTACCTATTGTATATTCAATACCAATAGCTTTTTTATTTTCATGAATAACTTTTGATACAGTCGCTTTGTTAATCAGTTTTACTTCATTATTAAGTGCTTCTTCTATATAAGTTCTAGCTTTCCACTTTACTTCATAATAATTTTTATGGTTAAATTTGGACTGATCTATTAACATAAGATTCTTCTTCCAATCATATCCCAGTTGTCTGGCACTTTCCCCTAGTTTTTTTGCTTGCGCACCAATTAACCCATCAGATATTTCGGCAATTGGTAATTCCTTACGCACTTGCTCTAGATCTTCGGTAAGATCAATTCCTAGATTCCTAAAGGTTTCCATTGGCGGAAGATCTGCAACAGCAAGATACATAGCTGTAGTACCTCCTGTTGTAAAAGCACGTAAATCTTTTAGTTTATCTGTAACACGAACTTCGTTAGAAATTTTAGCATAACCCAAAAGGGATTCTTTAAGTGGTGAATTTCCCCCTCTTTCCAGAATTAGGACTTTTTTATTTTGCTTACCTAATTCTCTAGCAATTGTAGCTCCGCAAGTTCCTGACCCTACGATAATAGCATCAAAATGCTCGTCTGTGTTTGAATATTTCATGGATACTATTCCTTATATGATTTCTCTTTATGAAAAAAATTAGCTTATTGTTTTGTTTACTTTAAATTATCTCGAAACTTACCTAAATTTCGTTCTCTAAAAGTAAAATCCTCTAAGGTTCTTGTGGTTAAAAACTCATCAGAGATCTCTTGATCAAACGCTACCGAAACCATATTCATAATACTCAATGTACGGGTGGAAAGATTATTCATAGTTAACTTTTTTGCTATCCATACATCATCTATTTTTTCAATATCTGACATAGTCAATTGTTTAAATGGCTCCCCATGTACATATATGTTTTTCTTTAAGCTGATATACCTTTCTTTATCTATCCAGGATATAGTTTTACTATACTTTGATTTTTTTGCTCTTTCTGCATTAGGAGTATATTCAATAACCCAAGCATCGCGGCCTTTATACTTTTCTTCACTTAAGATCTTGAAGGTATATTCATTAATTTTCAAATCCTCCATATCTTCGAGAGAAAATTCTGAACCAAAAAAACTGCCACTACTATCATTATTGTCTGCACTAGATGCTAAGCGTTTCACTTTACTTAATTCTGGTAAGTAAATCCAGCTGTCGTTATCCTTACCTGGCTCTCCATACTCATAGGTTAACATCCCTACTCCTTTCTCCTTTTTAGGTTCGATTATGATAGAAACAGATCGGCTGTCTTGCTTATTATCTCCATAATTTTTTGCAACACTTTCCAGTAACTTATTTCTAGGTTCTTCTGTACATACTATCCTTTTATCTGATACTGTATACTTACAGGTAGATAGTTTTATTCTCTGAATTGATGTATTAAAGGATTCTTTAGTAACCTTTTTCACCTTTATCATAATATCTTTTGGTGACTGGGCTGAAAGTGTATTAATTGTTAATGACGGTATAAAAACAGCCAGAATAATCCATAAAAAAATCTGATTTTTTTTCATTATTTACGCAATTAGGTTAAAAGAGTTTTTAATACTATAAAATATGTAACTTTTGATTTACTATAGACAAATGGTTAGTTTGTACTCTCAACAGTTAGGTGTTTATATTTCCCTACTTTAAACAAAAGCCAAAAAACAAAAGACATTTCTCCAACAAATGAAAACACCAGAAATAAGGAAGTAATCATAGTAAGCATTTCACTATCTGTCATAAGGAAGTTTTTGAAACTTTCTGATAAATGACCTAAGGAACCGACCATCATTAAAATCCCTGGTATTTTTGGAAAAAATCTAGACTTAAAGATCAAATATCCAAATACCAATAAATGAAGAGCAAAAAATATGCTCCATATATATTCTCCATACTTATGTGCATTTATAAATAGCATAACCAGAGCGTATAATTGATCTGTTTCGAACACTGCCAGATAAGATGCTCCACTTAAAAGAATTAAAACAAAAAAGTAATTCAATAAGTTGATACTCATAACAAATGCCATGGCAAGACGATAGAGAACAGCTATCATCGAAAGCCTTCTGTTTACATGCCTAAGTAATTCATACAAAAGTACTGCCAAAACTATTTCACACAAAAAAACGATAACATCACAAAATAAACTGAGGCGGAATAAAAAATTAAACTTTTTAATATTGCCGATTGTTGTTACTACGTTTTCGTTCGCAAAAAGCTTAGACGGAACATATAGAATACTAAAAACAGAACAACTAACAATAAAAAGATATAATATCCCTACCTGCCTAGTGGTTTTCTGATTAGCTATCTGATCCAAATTATTTCCCATTTATTCCACTTTTAAGCAAATGCTTTATTGTTATTATAAGTCTGTTATCAAAGGGATTTCTTTAAAATGAAAAAATGGGTTATTTTTATTCCATCACTGCCTGTTGGGATTTCAATTTGCTTTTCTTTTGAAATTTTGGTTTAAAAACAAGGATTAAAGCTGGTAATAAAAATAAGTCACACATCAAAGCTGAAAAGATTGCAATAGAACCAAATTTCCCTACATTAGCTGTTCCTTCCATAGCCGAAAAGGATAATATTCCGAATCCTAGCCCCAAAATCAAACTTGTGAAAGTAGCTGCTTGACCAGCTTCTTTTATCGTATGATATAAAGCATTTTTAATATCTCCATCAACTATGAGTTTATCTCTATAATGGCTAATAAAATGTACGGTATCATCTACAGAAATACCTACTACCACAGGAAGCAATAACAAAATATCCACATCTACAGATCGTCCTGTTAATCCTAATAAACCTAGAGTTAACAAGGATGGAATCAGGTTAGGGATGATAGCAATTAAGCCTCCTTGGATCGATCCAAAAACAAAAATTAAAACAATGGTTACTGCTATTAGTACCATAATAATATCTTGTAATCCATTATCTGCTATAACTTGTACAAATTTCATATTCATAGGAAGGGCTCCTGTTATGGATACTTTAGTATCTGGGTATTGTTTCTTTAAAACTTCTACAGACTCTTCAATATCTTTTTGCATGTCCTTATATATGTTCATGTATTTATAAGAACCTACATTATATAATTGCATTGAAATATGAGATTTGCTGTAATTATCCGAGACTTGTTTTCTTCGATCTTCTGGGTTAGCTAAATTAAACAGGAAAAGAGTTTGAGATAAAGCATTTGCAGTTTCAGGTATACTATACATCTCCTCCCTGTCTTCATTTAATGTTTTATTTGCCTTTTTTACAACTTCTACCAAGGATGATGTCCTTACAACTACATCGCTATATTTATTTTCAAGTTTTCGTTGTAACTTATCTATGGTGTTTAATACAAATGGGTTTTCGAATGCATTTGCTTTAGACAGGTCCAAATATATCTCCATATTAAGACTTCCCATCATTTTTTCATCTATAATATTTGCAGATTCTCTATAAGGATTACCTTCAACAAATTGATTCGCAATATTAGTATCGACCTTAAGTATGGTTACACCATAAATATTTATTCCTAATACTAACAGGAATAAAGAAATAATACCAATTGGGCTTTTTTGTACAATCGATAATATATTTTCTAATCTTTTTTGTAAAAAAAGAGAAAAATTAGGGAGATACTTATCTGATGAGAATCTGAACTTCCTCTTCTGTTTTCCCTCACCCAAACCAGGTGCCCACACATCAAACATAAGGGGTAATAGAAAAATAGTTAAGATACACGCAAAAGCCACACCAGCAGCAGACATCATACCAAATACCTGAATACGTGGAATTGGAATAAGAAAACAAGCCAACATACCTATTATATTCGTAATCGCAGTTAATACAATAGCTTTGTTTGTGGATTGAAATACTTTTTGTACGGAGACTTTGCGATCATAACCTTGATTTCGAAAAAATGTATACCCAGAAAATATATGAGAGGCATCACACACACCGACAGTTAATATCAACATAATCGTTAGCATTAAAAAAACCGTAACTTCTACCTCTAGCCAGCCTGCTAAGCCAACTGTCCAAACAGCACTTATAATAACAATTAAAAGCGACCAAAGTACTGCACTAAATGAACGGACAAAAAACCATAGAAGGATTGAAATTATTAGTAAAAGTCCTAAATAAATCGGACCAGCTTCTTTACTAACGATAGTTTCCTGTTCATAAGCCAATGGGGCATTTCCTACCGAATAATATTTTAAATGTTCTTTGTATTCTGGTTTGTCTAAAATTGCATTAAGTTCCTTCATTAAAGGAACAAGTTCACTTAAATCTGCGTGTTTAAAACGAACTCTTTCTTCTACTTTTTTTACCTCACTAAAATCTGCAACTTCCATCTCATCCATATTTAGTGGCTCATCAAACGCCTCTTCTGTAGTAGTTGTAGAGGACTCCTCATCTACACGCTCGGTTCCAAAATCGGTTTCTATAAGCATCCCTCCATATTTCATATCTTTTGAAAAGAAAAGTAACGGAAAAGACTTTTGAGATTGAGCCAGCCTACGGATCTCTTCGATCTCCTTACTTGTAGTAGGAATTTTATCTCCTACCAATTTTCTGGAAACTAATACATCTCCATCTGCTGTTAAAAGCGATGCGTTAACTATAGTATTAACTTTAACAATATGCTTTAATGTGGTTGAATCATCTTTATACTTTGCACGAATAATATCTTCCTGAATTTTCTTTACAATTTCTAAAGATTTAGCAGAAAACACATCTCCATCTACTGGCTTGTAGGCTATATATATACCTTCATTACTTCCAAATTGAGCCTTGAACTCATCCATAGAAACTAAAACTGGATCATCTTCTGGAAACCACCCTTCGATAGTCATATCGAACTTAGTTTTTGGTATTCCAAAAAATGTAAATATTGTAATAGCTATAAAAGCTAACCAGATAATTAGTCTTCTCTTTCTAACCATTTCAGTAACATTTTCAAGAAACTGTGCTTTGGATTTAGAGTTCTTACTCATAACTAAATTTATTTCGGGTTTGAAAAAAGCGGTTACTCAATAGACGATAATGTCTATGAGGAATACGTTAATGTATCTTATATTTATTTTTAATCTGCTAATGCTTTTGAAATGACTTTTTCCTCTTTAGAGGTTTTACTTTGCGTAGTTTTATTAAATACCGCATTTATTTTTTTAGCTATTTTTTTACTGTTGTCTTTATCAATAATAGAAAAATGGTTCGCTTCAATAGGATAAATCTGAACCGGCTTATGTAATAAACCATTCCAACCATAGTCTTCAGATGCATTTTTATAGGTATCAATATAACCTTGTGTAGCTTTAAAGAGGACTACTTTAACCTCATCTGATAATTTTGAGGGTTTATATGCACGACAAAATTTATCATTAGCCATTGTTGTATGAATACTTGTGGTTAATTGATCTTTCGGGAAATTGAAACCTAAATCCTTGATATTGTCATATATATGATTAACAATTTCGTTTTCAGGAATTTGCTTTATTTTATCTGTATCTAAAGCTAAATTATGCCCAGACGAGTTTATAAAAATAGATTTAATCCCTTCTACCAGATCATCAATCATATCTCCTCCTGGTAATGTAGGAGATATGCAATCTATGAGTATTAATGACTCTACCTTTTCATTTTGATCTAGTAAAATTCTTGCCATTTCGTATGCAATTGTACCTCCGTTTGAGAATCCCAACAGACGATATGGACCTGTTTTCTGAATTTCTTTAATAGCATTAATGTTAGCCTTTGCAATAGATTCGACACTGTCCAGCAAAGTGCTTTTTCCTACAATTCCTAATGTCTCTAAACCATAAAATGGTTGTCTTACTCCCAAAGCTGAAATAAGGTGTTGCAAGGTTATCGCATTTCCGTCGGCACCCGGAACTGCAAAAACAGGACTTTTCTTACCCTTAACTTGCATTGGTACCAATATTTTATTAATAAGTTCTGGGACTGTTTGTTCTTTCTCTTCTGACTCTACTTTTGTTTGACTATTTACAGTATTCGCATACTCCTCCTCATCCGTCATACCCATATTTTGGACTTTTTCTGGATAACTTTTTACTAAATACTGAGTAAGTGTTTTAATTTCAGAATAATTAAATAAAATAGCAGGAGATATATTTATTTGTAACAGATCATTAGTTTGAGCAATCAAAGTAACCAAGCCAATGGAGTTCATTCCTAAATCTAAAAAATTAATATCATCAGAAATTTTACCAATAGGCTTATTAAGCTGTAGTGCTATTTCTTGTTTAAGGAACATTTCCACCTTTTCATTAGCATTTAAGGAACTGCTTTCTTTACTCTCTTCATTAGACATAAAAAAGAACCACTTAGCCTGTGTCTCAGAGTGGATTTTTTCTTCAATTATTACTTCTTTTTTAATATTCTTTACTGATTTTTTTACTTTAACAGCTTGCTTTTCTTCGCTATCTATAGCTATCCAATATCTTTCTTTAGCAAAAGGATAAGAGGGTAAAGATAAAGGTCGCATATTTTTATTTTCCCAAATCATTTCCCAATCTATAGGTAAACCACTTATCCAGAGCTGAGCAAGTTCTTGCCATTGTGCTGCTTGCAAGCTTTGTTTTACTACTGTATTTACCATATCTTTTTTTAAGATATTGATTATACGGTTTTCTTTATTAAGATTAATATTTCCGTAAAATATCCCCTTTTTTTCCAATACTCCTTCTTTACCAGAGTGTTTGATTATCTTTAGTTTTTCAAGTAACTCAATAGAAGAGGAAGCAACGATAGCCAATCTTTCATCCATAGTATCACGACCAATTTGGAGAGTGTAAATCATTTCCTCAAAAGATATATTTTCTGCATTCTTTGATAAATAGTCTATATAAGTATCTATATATTCATTTAAGCGTTGGTCATCTTTAGCAGAAAGAACAAATAACTGAGATGTTATTGTTTTTTCAGGATAAGTTATAGGTTCTTTATCAGGATATTCTTCTAAAACAATATGAAGATTGACCCCACTATCTGCAAAGGAATTAAGCCCAGCTCTTATTAAACTAAGATTATCCTTACGTATGGTATCAAAAGGTATTTCTTTTTTAGCTATATATAAAGGGTGAGAAGGGTTATCAATATCCAAAAAAGTATTTGTTTTCTCTGCTGATATAGTCTTTGGAAATTTTTTGTAATGAAGAGAAAGCGCCAGCTTAATAAGGCTAGCCAATCCACTAACCGCTTCCAGATTTCCTATATTTCCTTTTACGCTTCCTAATGCGCAATCTTTTTTATTTGAAGCGTATCCTTTAAACACATTCTTAACCCCTTCATATTCAAAAGAATCCCCCCATTTTGTTGCATATCCATCAACCTCAATGTAGTTTATTGACTCTCGGTTTATCGAGGATTTTTCATAACACTTAGTAATAGCACTGGTTATTGCTTCATGTTTAACTTCTGATAAAAATCTGGCATTTCCTCTATTACTCTGGTGGCTGGCTTTAATAACACCGTAAATTCTATTATTATCTCTTTCTGCATCTTCTAACCTTTTTAAAACAACGGCAGCTACCCCTTCTCCTCTTGTAAAACCATTTGCATTATCATCAAATACTCCACATGTTCCTGTAGGAGATAACATACCATATTGCGATAAGGATACATAGTCATCGGCAAATAGATTTAAAGATACGCCTCCTACTACTGCTACGTTACTTTCATTATTGATTAATGAATAATATGCTCTGTTGATCGCTACTGCAGAGCCTGCACAATTAGCATTTACAGACTCACTGGGCCCATAAAAATCAAACAAAAATGAAAGCCTGTTTGCAAGGTAGTAAGTAGGACTTGAGGAAGTAAAAACAGGACCATATTTACCCGTAGGAATTTTATCTATATTTTTTCTAAGGTAATTCTCATACTCTGAGTATTCATAAGCAATATATACTCCTGTATCTGATCCAGCTAATTTTTTTGGTGCTATACCAGCATCTTGAAATGCTTTATAAACTTCTTGAAGAAGTAACCTTTCCTGAGGATCTATTAGCAGAGCTTCTTCTGGATCAAGGTTAAAAAAATGAGGATCAAAATGATCAATATCGTCAATCAACGCTCCCCATTTTGATATCGTTTTACCGGGAGAAGTAGTTTGCTCATAGTAATCCTCCCAACTCCATCTTGACTTTGAAATCTCTTGAATGCTATTTTTCTCATTTATTAGGTTCTCCCAAAACGACTCTGTATTAGGTGCATCTGGAAAATTACAACTAAGACCAACAATAGCAACATCATAAGACTGGTCTGGTTCTTTAGCTATGGTATTTGTAGTAGATATTAACTCCTTTTCTTTATTAGAATCATTCTGAATCGTGTCGTAGTACTTTATTAAATCATCGGTATATTGCGTCAATAAAGTATCTACTATATCATCAACTGATCTGAATGAGTGACCTAACAGGTCAATATTATACTTTTGATTAATATAGGATAACAATTCCTTATAGGATTCTTTTACAACCCTTCTACCCTGCGATGCCCGACTTGAGGTAATCTGCCTCGCAGGATTAGGATTGGCAATCTTTTCGGGCGAAGCAATTTTGGTTTCTACTTCTGATGAATTATTCGCTTCAATTGTATTATTTACATCCTTAGTATTTTCTTTAATTTCTTCTTCTAGCAAATCAGCTAGCTCTTTAATTGTATTTACATTTACAAATTTTGAGGGAGCCAATGCAATACTTAGTTTCTCTGATATTTTATTAATTAACTCCATTGAAATAATAGAATCAATCCCAAAATCCTCGAAATTAGTATTAGTATCCAGCTTACCCGCAGAAAATCGTAATGTTGTTTCGAAGATTGTTGTTATTTCTTCTAAAACATTCTGTGTTGTTGCTCCTATCATATCGTTACTCCTTTTTCTTGGAAATTTTTCAAATCAGAGATAATCAAATCTCTTAGTTTTTCCATTTGATCATTTTTTTTAGATCCTTGCTCTTGGTTATTTCTTATGTGAGAGGCACTAGAAGGTTTTACTATCTTTACATCTTCCTCATTTTCTATTTCTTCAACAATATCAGACTCATAAAAGAAGTTCTCCTCTAGTAATGTATCGATACTCTTCTTTACCGTTTTTATAATAGACTTAATATCATTATCAGAGTGTGCCATAGTTAAAAAACAATTGCCTGAAGGACTGGTCTCGACTCCATTCATTCTCATTAACACAAATAGTAACTCTTTTACTACACCATTTGGATCATCAAGGAATTTAAACCTGAATAACGAACTGAAATATTCAATAACTATTGGTACTTTTTTTAATGCAAAGAACGAATTTAACTCTTCGCACATACTCCTAGTTTTTTCGTTTAATTCATTTAAAAAACATGAGTTAGGTGTACAGATTTCGTCTCCTGAAGCTATACATCTGTTCTTAATCTCGGTAAGTATTGCAAGTGTAGCTGCCAGTTTAATAGGGTTTCTTGTATGTGTACCAGCCATCAATGCTTTTTTTACACTTGGCATAGAGTTATCATCATAATTAAACACTCCTCCATCTACAAAATTCATGTATTTAGCAAGTCCAGCGATCATTCCTGATGGCATACCTCCTGCAGCAATTTTTCCGTAAGTAGCTAGATCTCCTTTAATGTTCCAAAGCCCTTGTACTCCATTACAACAAACTCTGAATCCTGTAATCATCTCATCCATAATTAACAGGATATTTTTTTCCAAAGTCAACTTGCGTACCTCTTTCAAAAATTCTACAGGTTGATTAGCCGGATTTCTGGATTGTACAGGCTCTATCAAAACACCCGCAATTTCATCTGCCCTACTTTCAATAATGTCCAGATGATCCATATTCCCATAATCCAGAACAATAATTTCATTAGCAAATTCTTGAAGCATTCCCAGCCCCATAGCGATGCTATTACCAAACTGATCTTTTGCAGCGAGTACTGCATCAGACAATCCATGAAAGGCTCCTTCAAAAATTACTATTTTATTTTTTTGGGTTGCTGCCCTGGCGATCCTTACAGCCCACATAACAGCTTCTGTACCTGATTGTGTAATAAGAACCCGCTCATGACCAGTAAGCTCACTAAAAAGTTTAGTAACTTGAGCAAGTTCTTCAGTATATCCTACCAATGGATACCCTTTTTCAATACGTTTTATAACGGCTTCCTTAATAAATTTAGGTTGATGCCCAAATAAATTCACTCCATTATCACTAGCTATATCAATATATTTATTTCCATCAATATCATAAAGATATGCTCCATCACCTTTGTCATAGGTTAAATGAAACTGCAAACGCTTCAATGCTTTTTTTAACCCACCTGTTTTTCGTTGATCAACCAGATGAGCTTGATCTTTTGATGCATTTTCCTTAGATTTTGGAGTGCTTTTTTCTAATTTTTCAGCCATTTTGTCTATGAACACTTTATGTTCTTCGACTAATTGCATCTCCATTAGTGCCTTAAGAGTATTACTTTTTTTTCTAGAGAAATTGTTTCCATCTATACTAACATCATTTGATAAATGTTTTTTTAGTTCGGAAACCATATATTTTTTCTCACTTTCAGGTAATTTTTCAAAGAGTTTTAAAGCTTCTTTCTTCTCTATTTTCTTTGAAACAATTTTTTCAAGTATATCGTCGATTACTGCCATATCTTTGGTTTAGTATATATCTTTTAATAGTTCATCAAAACTTATTTCAGAATTTTCTACTCCAGCATATTCTACTCTATTTGAATCCTGCTCATACATAGTATTTAGTAACATTCCAAAATCTTTAAAGGAATCTTTAGCTATCTGATCAAAAGTATTGTCAAATGTTAATGCCTTTATTTTAATACAAATCACCCCCATTTGATCAGTCAAATCAATATCCACTTTAATTGTCCTGTCCTCAGGTTTGCTTCCTTTTGAATATCGAACCCAAGCATGCATTTCTTTTTGACAAGAGGAAAATAATTGTAAAGACCCTATTTCAAATGGTAGTAAAGGTTGATCTGATTGTGGATTCAAATCGGTTAATAAACCTAATGTCACCTGCAGAACGCTTTCCATAATACTTGGGTGTAGACTATAGCTTTTGTGATTGTCTTCTACATCCTTTGGCAAACTTAACTGAGCTAACATTTGATTATCTCCTTTATAAAGTGTTTTTATACTATTAAAAGAAGTCCCGTAACTCATATCCATTTGCTGTAAAGCATAATACAGTTTTTCTATATTGATTGGTTCTGTTTCAAAATGGGTTTTGAGTTGTTCTATATCAAGTTTAGCAGAAGTTGGGTTGTTCCTATATATTGCCCGTCCGCCACAATGAATTATTTCCTCTTCTCCTTCTTTACTATAAATCTCATAACCAATTTCTTCAGGATTATTTTCAAAAAGAGCTATATTGACTTGTTTCTTCTCTAAAACTATAAGTGGACTCCCCCATGTAGTATCTTGAAACTCCAAGAACTTTGATATACTGCGATCTGGCATAGCTTTCTCTACAGCAACACGAGCCATTTCTAAATAAGTGGAGTGTGGCATACTATTTTGATCTTGTATTTTATGCTCTGCTATAAAAAATTCTTTCCCATTAAAGTTAGAGGTATAGCATTGTTGGCTTAATACTGAGGAATTATAATGTAATAACGGGTGAATTTTTTCAAATTCTGCTTGAGATTTCCCTTTTTCGCTATCGGCTAAATTAAACCAGTATCTTTCGCGTGCAAAGGGATAGGTAGGCAAGCTAATTCGTCTTGGAGTAATCTCCTTATAAAGTTGGTTCCAATCTACCTCAACACCATTTACCCAAGCTTCAATCAACTTGGAATAATTTTTATTGGTAAAACATTTTTCTACAAATGTTTCTGGAGAGTTATTGTCTCCTTCTGAGTCTATAAAATTCGAACTACTTTTTTGTGTAACTCTTCCATAGAATCCATCTTCTATTTCTATATTTTCTTCCGTACTGAGATAAACATAAAGTTTTTCTTTGAGTTGTTGTATAGAATTTACAACCAATCCCAAACGCTCAGCCATCTCGTCTCTTCCAACCTGAAGAGTAAAAGCAAGATCTGTTAGGTTATCCTCATGTTTTTCTACATGATCAAATAATAATTTGGCATATACTTTAAGTCTGTCTTCGGTTTTTGCTGAAAGTACAATTATATGAGGACCTTCTGATTTAGCAGTAGATTGATTTTCTTTTGGAATATATTCTTCTAAAACAATATGTGAATTTGCACCTCCAAAACCAAAAGAACTTACTCCTGCCCTTCTGGGGAGGAAATTACCTTGATCATCCTTTACAGCTTCCCAATCTTTTGTTTTATCTACAATGTAAAGCGAGCTTCCTTTAAGGTTGATATACGGGTTGAGTTCTTCAAAATGAAGTGTTCCGGGTATTTTTTTATGTTTTAAGGATAATAGTACTTTGAGCACACCTGCAATCCCAGCTGCTGTCTCTAAGTGACCTATATTAGTTTTTACTGAAGATAACCCACAATGAGGAATTTCTGAAGGAACTTTATTGTGTCTTTTATATAATTCAGAAAAAGTTTTATTCAGTGCTTGAATTTCAATAGGATCTCCTAAGCTTGTTCCTGTACCATGACACTCAATATACCCTACTGTTGATGGATCTATCTTTGCTTTTTCATAAGCTTCAACCAATAAATCTGTTTGTGCAACAGGATTAGGAGCTGTAAGCATGGTAACTTTTCCTCCATGGTTTTCTGTAGTCGCCTTAATAACAGCATAGATATGATCCCTGTCTGCTTCTGCTTTATCTAAGGGTTTAAGAAATATCGCTCCTGAGCCTTCTCCTCTTACATATCCATTTGCACTCTTATCAAAGGTTTTGCATTTCCCCTCACTACTTAGCATACCCGCCATACCAAATGAAATGTAAGCAGCAGGTGTTAACATTAATTGTACCCCCCCTACTATAGCCATATCGCTACTTCCGGTATGTATTGATTCTATTGCACGATGAATTGCGATCAAAGAACTAGAACAAGCGGTATCAAGAGGAGCACTAGGCCCACGCAAGTTAAGTAGGAAAGAAACTCTGTTAACTAACACCGAATGGGAGTTTCCTGAAGCTGTATATCCATCAAGTGGAATTTGGTTATCTACTAATGAATCTGCATAATCTCTGGTTGCAACGCCAACAAACAATCCTGTTTTTGTTCCCGAAAGATCTGATACTTTATGCCCCGAATCTTCTATGGCTTTCCATACGGTTTCTAAAAAGATCCTTTGTTGCGGATCCATCATTTCTGCTTCTCTTGGAGAAATCCCAAAGAACAATGGATCAAATTTATCTACATCTTTCATAAAACCTCCCCATTTGGAGTTGGTCTTATTTTTTTCTTTAAAAGGGTCTCCGTCATAATCTTCCCAATTCCATCGATCCTTAGGTATTACGGTTATCAGGTTTCTTTCGTTCTCTAAGTTCTCCCAGAATTCTTCCATATCCTTTGACTCTGGCATAACCCCACTCATACCAACTATAGCAATTGGTTGATCAATAAATCTGTTTTCAGTAGATAACTCTTTTCCTGAAAATAGAGTTTTTGATTGTTGATTCTGGGTATTGGCATTCCATCCTTTATTAATGCCAAATTCAACTTTTTTATCGTTTCCAGATGATGGCGACTCCACTGCTACTGCAGTAGATACAACAGAAGTTCCTGATATATTATGAATACTTGATACCTCATTTTTATGTTCTCTAGAAAGAAAAGTTGCTATTTCCTTAATCGAAGGATATTCAAAAAAGAGTACTGGTGTTACATCTAATTTATAATATTCATTGATTCTATTCGCATAAGTGGTTAAGCCTATGGAATCAAATCCCAGATCTAATAATATTTTATCGTATGAAATATCATCGGAATCTATTTTTAAAAGCTCCATAACGATATCCGACAACACATCTCGAACCACAGTAAACAGCTCCTTGTCAGATTGTTGATGAATCTTTGACTCAGAATCCGAAGATATTGAATCGACAATGGATACTGGTTCAGGAGTTTCTTTCTCCTTAATACCCCAGGTTTTTTCTATTTTATCCTGTACTCCTTCTAATACTATAAACTGCACTTTTTTGGTATGAAGACCTTTCTCAAATGCTTCTAAACCAGTTTCAGTACTTAAAGGCTTTATTCCTAAATTCTTTTTGAAAAATATTTCTGTTTGCTCATCCAGTTTCATTCCGCCTTCTGCCCATAAAGACCAATTCAAGCTTAATGTTACTCCAGAACGTTTTCCTTTCTGTTTTAAGCATTCGCGATTGCCTGCAAAAGAATCCATAAAATGGTTTGCAAATGAATAATCACACTGACCTGCATTTCCACCAACAGCTGCTAGAGACGAAAACATGACAAAAAAGTCAAGATTTTCATTTTTAGTGGCTTCATCTAAATATTGAGTTCCGTATACCTTAGGAGCAAAAACCGCTTCCATTTCTGCTCGAGTTTTATTCCTTACATATGAATCTCTTAAAACACCCGCACTATGAATAATACCATTAATCTCTCCAAATTTTGTTTTAGTCTTTTTAATCAGACTCTTAACTTCTGTATATTTAGAAACGTCTGCTGAGATGTAAACTACCTCAGCACCTTTTTCTTTTAATTGATCTAACTTAATTTGACGTTCTTCGGAGAGTTTAGAACGACCTGTAAGTACTAACCTTGCTTTGCATTGATTAGCTAAATATTCTGCAAAAATAAGTCCTAATCCTCCTGCTCCTCCTGTAATGATATAAACTCCTTTTTCCTTTAATCCCAAGCCTTGATTAGCAGTATCATCCTCTTCTAAAGAAAATTCTTTTACTTTCCTAACATAACGTTTTTGCTCCTCATAACGAATGGTTGTTGCTCCTTGAATACCAGAATCAAACTCCGCCAAAACTGTATCTAAGATCTTATCATAAGAACTTTTTGACTGCTGAATCTCTAGCACCTTACAGTGTAATTTAGGATGCTCTAACAGAAGAGTTTTTATAAATCCATTAATAGCATCATTATGAGGTTGCCTAGTATCTTTTAATCCTAAATACAAATATAAAAGCTGAATATTGTCCTGCTTTTGTTCTATTAAAGATTGACAAAGAGTAAGGAAAGAATAAACTCCTTTGTCTAACGATTTCTTTAAAAAACCTTCTTTATATTCACTTCCATCTTGTAAAGAAGAATCAATTGGCCATGCAAAACATATTTTTCTTATGGCTTCTTTATCTAGAGTTTCAAAAAGCTTTTTGAAATCCTCTTGGCTTTTTGGGTTTATCTTATAGGTCTGACTTCCGCATTCTTCATAAGTATCTCCTGGTTGCACTAGTATAATTGTGCCAGATTCTTTAAAACGATCTTTATAGGTATTACAAAGTTTTTCATCAGAGCCAAAAAGTAAAATAGAACCCAGATTATCTTGCTGTATTTCTTTTTGTTCTAAAGAAGATTCCTGCCATTCGTGAGAATAATAAAGTTTTGAATATTCTTCTTCTTCCGCTTTATCTGGTTTTTCATGAACACTAACAAGAGGAACTCCTATAGATTCTTTAATCTTTATTAATATCATTCCGTTCTCATCTACGATAAAAACATTTACCTTAGATACTTTGGAATTAGGCTCATTTACTTTTTTAACATAACTAAAACATTTTGGTTTTAGTGGTTGCAAAATTTCGACTTCTCCAATAGAGTACGGCACAAACATTTCACCAGTTTGTGCTCCCAACTGTGCTGCCATACCTGCTTGAAAAGAACCATCAATAAGAGAAGGGTGGAGTAAATAATCCTTAAAGTCGCTATTTCGTGCTTCTGGAATAAGTAGTTCTCCTAATATTTCATCTTCATTTTTGTAAATATCTTGAAGCACCTGAAAACTTGGTCCTAAATCTAACCCTAATGATCTAAATAACGGATACGCTTCTTTTCCATCCGTAACTTTTGAACATCTTGACCGAATTTCTTCAAAATTAATGTATTCAGGCTCTAGAGTTACTTCTTGGTCGGTTGCATACAAAAGTTTTCCCTGTGAATAGACTTGCTTTGTATCATTTACTTCTTCACTAAAAACCTCAAACTGCACGGATTCTCCATTAGGCTTCAGTTCTATAAATACTTCTTTAGGAATTGAGTTTACCACCGTTAGTGGGCTCAACCAAAGAATGTTTTTAATTTTTTGTACTTTTCTTCCAGCTGCGAGTTCCCCAGCTTTACGTGCAAAATCTAAATAGGCAACACCCGGTAATGTTGGAATTTCGGATACTAAATGGTCATAAATAAAGAAATCTTTATCATGAAAAGTTTTCTTAAAAACCTGCCGTTCGAATGTGGATTCGTTAGAATCAATCAACGGGTGGAGTACCGAAGTGGTTTGCAAAGAAACATTAATAGATTCGGAGTCTTCAGAAATCCAATGACGTTTATCTGCAAAAGGATAGGTAGGTAAAGAAACTTTCACTCCCGTTTCTAAGGTTTGTATGCCTTGCCAATCTGCAAGAAGACCATCGGTCCATAATTGAGCCAGCTTACGTAAATCGCCACTCTTTGAGAGTATTTTAATAAACTCTTCCTTCTGCCTGCGGCTTAATAAACGTGTAATTCCCTCGCTGTTTTTTACCTCACCAGTAAGCAAGGCATCATCTTTTTTACCTTCAATAAATAAGGTTAATTTTTGAAGTAATTCTTCTTTTGTTTTTGCAAAAATCACCAATCGGTGATCAAAAGATTTTCTTCCGATTCGCAGGGTATGTGCAATGTTTTTTATATGAAGTGGTGTTTTTTCGGATACATCTTTTTGAAGAAATGATTGCAAACGAATTGCACTCTCCCGAAGTTGGTCTTCTTTTCTAGCCGAAAGAGGAAAGATTTGGTCTTTAAATATCGAAGAGGATTCTTTTTGTTGTAATACGGGAGCTCTGTATTCTTCGACAATAACATGCGCGTTAGCCCCACCCGCTCCAAAAGAACTAATTCCTGCACGTAATGGGTACTGAATACCGTCAACTACTTTAGGCTTCCATTCTTCAACAGCTTGCTCTACATAGAAAGGTGAGTTTTTAAAATCGATAAAATGATTTAACTCTGAAGAATGTAAGGATGGAACAAGTGTTTTGTGTTTCATCTGCAAAAGCACCTTATGGATTCCTACTATACCAGCAGCTGCCTCAAGGTGCCCTATATTGGTTTTCACTGAACCAATAGAACACTCTTGTTTGTCCACATTATACTCTTGAAAAGCAGTAGTTAATCCAGAGATTTCAATAGGATCTCCCAGTTCAGTTCCTGTTCCATGTGCTTCTATATAACCAATACTTCGAGCATCTACTTTAGCATTTTCAAGAGCTTTAGCGACTACTTGTGCCTGTGATTTTGGACTAGGTACCATAAATCCACTGGTTTTCCCTCCGTGATTGATCGCAATACCTTTTATAACTCCATAAACATTGTCTCCATCTTGTATTGCTTTATCGAGCGGCTTAATAAAAACTGCACCTACACCTTCGCCAGCTACGTATCCATTAGCACCTTTTCCAAAAGTTCGGCATACGCCATCTGCAGAGAGTGCTCCACCACTTTTATTAATATCTATTTTGCTTTGATGTACATCAAGGTTCACGCCTCCTACAATTGCACTAGAGCATTCTCCTTTATAAATTGCCTCGCAAGCAAGATATAATGCACTTAAACTTGAAGAACATGCTGTATCTATAGGTAAACTTGGTCCCGAAAGGTTAAAAGCATACGACACCCTGTTGGCAATACCCCATAAATGAGAACTTGGGCTTACATAATTACCTTTAAGTTTTTCTTCTGTACCAAGTAATTGATAAAGTGTCCATACAGCTCCTACATATACCCCTATATTTCGAGGTTCATCATCTTCTGCCAATGTTTCTGGATAATACCCAGCATCCTCAATAGCTTCCCAGGCTACTTCAAGAAAAAGCCTTTCCTGAGGATCTAGATATTCTGCCTCTCTTGGAGAGATATTAAAAAACAAGGAATCAAACTTATCTACATCATCTATGAAGCCTCCGCGATATCTTTCTGAAAATTTATTATGAAGCCGCTGCTCAAAACGGGTATCTGGTATATCTTCAATACAATCTTTTCCTTGCATAAGATTCTCCCAAAATTCACTCATATTTTTTGCCTTGGGATATCGTCCAGCGATACCCACTATAGCAATATCTCCCGTTTCGTGACGCTTATCGTTTTGTACTTTCTGGCTTATTACAGTTTCTTTGTCTTTATTATCCAGATCAACTAAATCGGGTTTTTCAATATTCTTTGGCTCTGTAGAAGAATCCAAATCAAATGATTTAGAAACTACTTGTCCTGAAGTATTGTGATACTTTTTAAGCTTGAAATTAGAATGGATATTTCCAAACGCTTCAGATAAATTACTATCCAGCAAAATTTCAGGTATGTTTATTTTTTTCTTGAAGGCTTCGATTAATCTATCTGTTATTTCCTTTACTTGTTTTTGTTTTATACCAACAGGAATAGCAAGACGCACCAGATTATTGATTGCTGTTCCTTTTTGCATTCCTACATTATGGGATCCTGCACGAATCCCTGTGTTTATATATAACCAAGAAATAAATGAAGGAACTGGATATTCAAAAGACTTAAATTCAATAATTTGCTTAACATCGATTAATACACAGTGACCTACTGCTGGATGCACGACTGGAATACCATGTTGTTTTAATGCACTCCAAATTGTATGCACAGACTGTACTCTATTTCGTACTGATGTTTCTATCTTATTTTTATTCTGGAAAGAAAGTGCTATGATTTTTTTATCCATAACATCCAGACCAATTCCTTCTTCTAAAATTAGATCTTGGATTTTATTAAAAAGTTCCTCATTATTGGTTGCTATTAGCCCTCCTTTGTTTACCCCAAAATCTTTAGCCAAACTTGCGATCATTGCATCTGCATAAGAAACTATTTCCTTTATTACATCCCAAACATTTTTCTTGGCAAATTCTTCATCATGTTCAATTATGAATAATGCATTTTCTACAATTCTGGTAGTATCTAATACAAGAGGAATATTATGTTCTGAAAGCAACTTTTTTACATCTTTAAGATGTTGCATAGACACAGGAGCTCCACCTGATGCATTGTTGCTCACCTCGATTAGAACAAACGTTATTGACTTTGGATCTTCTTTTATTCTATTTGCAAAGGCTTCCCAGTTTAAATTTCCTTTATATAGTTCTTCTGAATCTAATTTGAATACTTTAGGGTGTGGTAATTCTGTTGGAGTAAAACTATTTTCAATCTGGTGAAAAATTGTAGTGGGAAAAAGAAGATTCTGGATTACTATCCCTTTTTTAGGCCATGATTTACAAAAAGCATGTTCTGTAGTACGACCTGCATTTGTTAATGCAAAATAAGAAAAAGGGAAAACACTTCTTAAACTTTCATCTACACTTATCGGTTGCTGGAGTTGTGCGTACAGAAAGTTTAATTGATTTTGAATAGCTGGTAAATCCAACTGTGCCCAAGAATCTGTTTTAAGATCAAATGCAATCTCGTTATTTGGAATATTTAAAGGATTATACCCAAAATCAGATAATATAATGGAGCGTTCCTCTCCCTTTATTACTATTGCGTGTTTTGTACCATTCAGATTCTCTTGAATGTTATTAAATACTTCTTTTACTTTTGGCTCTTCCTGTATTTCAGTTTTAGCTTCTGTTACTGCTACTTGCTTGCCTGATTTATTAAAAGTATGATTTTCTTCATCTGATGTTTGCATTTTTACAGGATCAGCAATCATCATAATAATATCTGTCACGTTATCTGAGTTACTTCCTACTGGTCTCGAAAGAAATACGGTATTATGCTCAGGCCTAAATTTATTTTTAAACTGCAAATTTCCTTCATCATTAAAAATATTCTTCTCCCGTAAATAATCCAGCGTTTTTTCTAATTCTGGATCTGCATTTGAGGAAGAGTTAAGCTTGCAACCATAAGTACCTCCTAAACTTAGAATAGAATATCCCTCAGCCGCCAAAATATCGATAATTTTTACAATTCCATATTCTAATCCTCCCAAGGGCATCTCCTGTGAGTAGAACTCTAAATCCATTAAATACCCATTCTCTTCTGAGGACAATTTCGAGATAAGGATTACATTCTGCAGTACATCATCTAAGTATGTTAAAAAAAGTCGGTGTTCTGAGCTTAAATCACCTTTAAGAATCTCTTCTTTAACCATATAAATAAGTGGATTAACCATTGTCCTTGGCTCGCACCATTTATCAATAATAGAAGCTATATTTTTATCTATTTCTTTATCAAAACCATTTTGATATTCTTCGGTTCTGCATTTTCCTGTTCTTTCAAACTTTGAAACTAAATATCGCAAACGGCGCATCTTACTTCCCTGAAGAGTAAAGTTTTTTATATTTATCCTTGATAAAATACCAAAAGGAGTAGCTGAAAACGGAACATCTGCAATAGAACCAAATTCTTCTGATGTGAAAAAATTTAGCTCAAAATTGTTACCTACACAATAATTATATATTTCTTCTGAAATTAATGGTAGATATTCTTTAGGGCCAGTATAACTATATACTAGTATAATATTTTTACTTCGACTGTAATTAAAATATCCTTGTTTTTTGCTCCCAATAAAAAGGTTTGGAGCTATGTTTCTTGTGCCTCTTGAAGAGGAACCTTCGTTTTTATATTGATCAAAAAGTTCTTTTATAAGCCCCTGTAATTCATCATCTTTATTAACTTCTTGTTCTAGTATAAGAATAGGAGTCTCTTCTTCAATATTTTTCTGTTGACTGTTATCGATTTTTGGTACTTCTTCTCTAAAATTTTTCGAATTTTCTTTAGGAGAATTAACCGTTGTACAGACTGCTTGTTCTTCTTTTGTAAATTTATCAACGAGCACTTGTTCATGCTTATTAACAAAATAATTACTTAAATCACCAATATTAAAATTTTCAAAAAGTAAAGTTTTTGGCAAAGTACCAAATTCTTCTTCTAATTGCTTGATAATTTGTAATATACGAAACGAATCAATTCCAAGTTCTTGAAATGGAGTTGATAAATCGTTACCTTCTATTGGTACCTGAGCAACCTCAGATATCAGAGATTGAAGATAGCGCTCTGTTGATTCTAATAATATTTCTTTATCTGTCATTTTCTCAGTCACAACCATAAATAGATAAACTTGGTAGTTAATAGTTAATTGAGATTTTTTAGTGTTCTTTCCACATCTTTTTTTTGAATTATACCTTCAAATATTTACTCATATTCATTTATCTTCTTTCATAGAAGATCTACACCTTATTTCTCTGAAAAATATTACAGAGATCTAGATTTAGTATTAAATTGAATAGTAAAAACGGTATTTTTAAAATATGGAGAGGAAGTTTTTATTGGCTTTTTCTAAGCCGAATCCATATCTATTTTTTGTAAAATAGTAGTACAAATATCTATAAACATTGTATGGTGGATTTCTTTAAGTTGAATTCCAAACCTTGTTTTTCCTTTTTGTTTTACCAAAATGCCTTCATGCCCTGTAAGTGGTCCATGAATAATTCTCACGTGCTCCCCTTCATAATAATTAGTTTCAACAGAAACTTCATGTTCGAGTGAAAGCATTTTTTTTATAGAATTAATATCATTTGGCGAAATAACGGAAGGTTTTTCACCACACTTAATACATGCAGCTATTTTAGGAAATCTTGAAATTTCATAGATATCATTTATAGTAGTATTTACAAAAATGTAACCAGGAAAAAGAGGGGATTCAATTATTTTTTTCTGTCTGTTTTTCCAAACCTTCATTGTTCTCATTAAAGGAAGGAACACATTATACTCTTTTGCTAAAAGATCATTGTACACCACTTTCTCGGCACGTGGGCACGTATAAAAAATATACCAGTTTTTCTCATTTTTTTTTCTTTTCCTCTCTAATACTGCTTCTGGGTATGAGAGTTGAATCTCGTTGGATATAGGTTTATTCATTATTTTGGATAAATCAATTTATTGTTGACAAGTATCCTAATCTTAAAGGATCAATCGCAAAAAATTTGAACTTTGTAAAACCTTAGATGAATAAGGCAGTGAGATATAGATATGCTTTTTAATAATCGACATAACTAAAGCTGGTCAATTAGCATTTTTCTAATTAACTGATTCTAATGAATTCTCACAAAAAAAAGGGGGTAATATGATAAAAAGAGGTATTATTGAGGTTTTAAGAGTCAAATATACCGCAGGTTGGTCAGTTAGCAAAAATTGCTTCTGACCTGGTTTTTCACTTATGAGGTAAGATCGTATCTCTAATTTCAAAAGAGTAAAAATTGATTAAAAAACTTCACTCTTTTTGCCTCATAAACAACATTTATCCCACCAAAAATAAAATAATTAACCATACAAGTCTTAAATTTTATCTTAATTTTATCTTAATTTTATATTACGCTTGTACCAGCAATATTTTGCAATGATGCTTGATTTTACCAAACGAAACCTGTCTTTTTTGAAATACGTGCAAGCAAAAAAAAAGGTATTTAATTGTTTATAAGTTAAATACGGCAATAAAAACCTCTAAGAAGTTTTTGCTACTATCCTAAATCATCTTACCACTATAGTCAATACAAAATAAAATAGTGTTACTTTATAATTTTTTTTTCATAATTAATTTGTTAAAAACAGACATACTTTATAATCGTAAGCAGTATCAAGAAAAATCAACATAGACTGGAAATGAATCAATAAAAAAAATTAAGTAAATTGAATTCAAATAAAAGACCTCTTCCTAATAATAATGGAGTTACGAAAAAAAACTCTTATTTATTAGAAACTCTAGATATTTATGTTGTGAAAGATATAAGTAAGTAGATTAAAAATAATCCTGAATTACTTATATAATAGAAGTAAAAATGTATCTGTAGAATCTTTAATACTAAAATAAAAGCATATATAGGAGTAAGAGACGTGGATTTATTCTTATCTAGACTAACAACTATTCCCATCTAAGCATTAAAATGTACAAGTTTGGGCTTGACCTCTAGAATATTTGCGCAAACATAACAATTGGTCTTGATCCGTCAAAAAATTCATAATTTTCAAGAAGAAAAACGGCTATAAACCAAAACAACCCCTTGAAAATCAAGAGGTTATTATTGTAGCGGGGAAGATGGAAATATCTAACCAATCTATCGAATATTTGTTTGAAATAGAGGCGTTTATAAAAATTCATTCTGCAGTATTAATAGCCTCATAAGATCTACACTCTTATTTACTTTTATTAATACTAAAATCTATCCTGTTATATCTTTGCTTAGTATTATAGGACGCTATAGGACTTAACGCTTTTACGTTGTGTAACGTAAAAGCGTTAAGTATTAGTAATTGCAGAAAATCAAGTACCTGCATTTTTGTGACAATTTTCTATAAATTTCATATTAGAATCTATCATATATTTAGACTTTGATTATACTTCCTCTGGAAGGTTTTCGCTAACTAATTCTTGAATTGTATTACAATTATAGAAAAATGAAAAGCACCCAACTGGATCACTTATATCATAACCTGATTGTATATACTTTTCAATCAATACTCTTGAATACGACTTATCGGTATAAATTTCTCGCTTTTAAAACAGCATAAAACCTTCCATTTTTAAACACATCTACATCATATAGAAAATTATTATGTTGAACACCTTTAATTTTAAATTGATATGATGCATCTGTTTCATGAAGAAATGTTCCTAATTGATAAGTAAAGCGTGAAAAGTAATAATAATTTTGACTTAACACATGAATCTCTGTTTTATTAGTACCCGTTCTTCTCTTTTTGATAGCGAATATCTGTAATCCAAATTTCCCTCCTCTCCTTGTAGCTGCTGGTAAAAAATCCCAATCTGAATTTGTTTCATGTAGAGCAGTACCTGTTTGAATAGAAAACTTTGTGAACTTACTTTTTCCGTCTATCACATGTATTTCAGTACTTCTAGTACCTGTATTCCTTGTTTTTATAGCAACTAAATCAGTATAACCATCACCATTAGCATCTATATAAAAACGTCTAAAATCCGACCCATTTACTACTGGTCTTAAATCAGCACTTTTGTTCTGAGTATTATTTACTTTTAAGGAGAGATCAGCATCTTCACTTTCGGTAAACTTATTAATATTTTCTTTTTCACACGAAAATAAAATGGTTAAAAAGGCAATTGATGTTATTTGAATTAACAAGAATTTCAAATTTTTCATAATAAAGTGTTTTAAAAGTTATTTGTTATTATTTACGAAAAGTAAATAATAAACAATAAGTTGCACTTGATATTTATCAAGAAAAAAATAGTTGAATGGAGAACAATTTATTAAGAAATTGATAACATTATTTCCCTCTGATTCTACTTAAAGTTTCAGGAGTAATGTTTAGATATGATGCTAGTTGCTTTAAAGTAACTCTTTGGAATAATTCTGGTTTTTTACTCAGTAATTTTTCATAACGTTCTGTAGCATTATGAAAATGTAAGTCATTTATACGTTCTATTAAATTTACATGTAGCTGTTGTACAAATAATCTAATATGCCGTTCAAGTTTACAGTTTTTGCTAAACACATATTCAAAGTCTTGAAACGACACTACGTACGCTTTGACAGGTTCCAAAGTTTCTATGTTAAATTTACTTTTTTCCTGTTTAACATAACTCTCAAAAACTGATGCGGTTTCTTGTTCTATACAGAAATGAACTGTAACGTCTTTACCTTCTTTATAATAAAACATCCGTGTAATTCCTGAGATAATAATGTAAAAATGATTGCAGATTGTTCCTGTTTCACATAACAAATGATTTTTTGGATACTCTTTATACACGGCTATTTCTTGAAAAGCAGAAGCTATTTCAGGGTTTTCTAACAATAATAACGGATTTTCCTGATATTCAGAAAGCGGTATTTTCATCAGTTTATTGAGCTTTAGTTTTATTTTTTCTCTCTTCTTTTTTTCTCATTCTAGCCGCAATTTTTTTCTTCTGGAGAACCTTTTATCCAGGTAAAGGATCCATCTCTTTCATAATGAAAACTTGCGTAAAAATGCATTTCATCTTTTTTAAAATATAATCCATAATGATTTGGGAATGCTTCGACTTTTTTAAAAGTGTAAGCTCGGGATTCACAATACTTTTTCCCTTTTTTTTCAGCGCCTCTATCCGCTAAGTATCCCAATATCTTGATTAAAGCTAATAGTGAAAAAGCCAATAAAACAATTCCTCCTATTATGTATGCTATAATCTTTAATACTACCACCAATTATCGTTTTATTGAATTTTTATATTCTTAACCATAGTTTTACTTAATTTTTTCAAATATTCCATTTTCATTGCGCTCGAAGCTTGTTCCAATTTTGGATTCCAGCAAGTCTATGAAAGAGTCATCCTTAGATAGTACGGCTCCTAAAGATACCAAACTTATATTTTCCGAATTGTCCATATATTCATCGGATTCATCACCTGATAAAATCCTCCAACCAGTGTCCACATAATCTCTTTCTGGATCCTTTTCAATTGGTTCTTCTCTATAAATATAGTTTATTGGTGCATTGTCATATAAAACTTTGTTAGTAACAAAACATCTGTTATAATACTTGTCTACTAAGTTTGGTTCTGATAGTTTCAAATCGTGATCAATGATGTGTCGGTGTTCAAAGTTTATTTCATCACCAGTATAAAGTTCATGTAAATAAAAAGGATGATTATCTAATATTCCTTTAAATTTTTCTCCGTTAATTTCAGTGATTTGAACCCACATTCTCTCGGCAGATGGATGTTCTGAATTAGAAGAGTCAAACTCGAAGGTTAATTTTACAATATTCCCCACCTTTAGATTCTCAGTAATTTCTCTGCTAGGTTTGTAAAATGTGTACTTGTGCTCTTGAGCTAACTTCTCTGAATCAGCTAATCTCCAACTGCCCATTTTGTAACCAAGTGAATTGATTCCCCGTAAATCAAATTCCCATTTAATGTCAAGGCTACAAAGCTTAATTACTTTTCTTACTAAATTAGTTCCTTCTCTGTCAATAATGATAAAATGTTCTACTAATTCAGAAGCCAAATTCTCAAAAGCAATTACCCATTCATTATTCTCGATTAATTTAAATCCACTTTCAAGTTGCTGTTTTATTCCATCCATTATCACAGATTCTCTTTCGTCTTGTAAAATTGTAGATTTCACATACTCAAAAAAGTCTTTAACAGCTTGTTTTCGTTTCTTTGAATTAAATATCATTTTTAATTGAATTAATTAGGGCTAATAAAAAATAAAGAATACGTCCTTTATTTTTCAAATATATCAGTTATTAACTGAGCTTTTAGTTTATCACTTAAATGAACTATTATTATTTTAGGCTATGAATAAATACATCCATGGCACGAGAAATTTCATTTGTTAATCTATACAATCTATGTTTTAATTATAAAGTCCATATGTAGCTAATGTATATTACAACAAATATGTAAAAAATGATGGAAAAAATAGTCTATCAAATTTATTTTTTAAACTTAGAAGTAATGTGAAAAATCACAAACCCATGTCTGAAGATTTCTTCTGATATCAGATGTTTTTTTATCATAGAACTCAAAAAAAGTAATTTTCGAAATATAAAGGACAGACATCTCCTATTCAATTTTTAGAGTAATACTATGAAACTACACAGATTTAGAACAAAAGGAAATAGAAGACTAACCTCCTCCCATTAAAACGATTTTTAATCAAATACATAACGTTTGTAAGAAGGTAACACTTTATTCAGACCCCAATCGTAATCTTTATACTTTAAATTCTGATTTTCTCTAATTTTGACATTAGAATACTTATTGATAAATTCGATAACATCACCATCGTTCACTTTAAAATCCCTTCGAAACCAATCAAATATTTTGGAAATAAGCACTTTAGATCTTGTAATTTGGTTACGTGTGGGATCATTTATAAAATCCCTAGTTTGTCTATCGAGTGCTTCTTGCAGATTTTCTGCAGTGTAAGCTCTGTTCCATACCACGGGACATGAAATTGATGCACAATTGATTGCGAAATGTATCCTCGGATCATCAAATTTTCGCAAAATTTTATGTTCTAAATCATTTAAGCTATACCACTCCCCATCTATCTTAAAAAACTCCTTCTCCCAAGGCTTTTTCAAGTTTGTTATACTTTTTACAGGATAGCTATCAATAATCAGTTTTATGGTATATGCGTTATATGCATTGATCCAATACGCCATACGCTCATTTTTGGTCCACGTCTTATCAGGTTTATTTTCTGAGAGCTCCTGAAAATAATCATATAGTAAGTAACTGTTTTGCATAAAACCTTCGTAATCTACAAATCCATTTTTGGAAACATTTAATAAGAGTGCCGTATCCCAGCTGGTGTGGTCAAATTTATTTTGACCGATCATAGTGATATATGTAATTAGTGTGATCAATAAAACTGTAAAATTCTTCATCATTTTTTTTTAAGTTATTGTTAATAAGACATTATTTTTCTGTCAAAACTCTTGAATCTCAAATAAGATACACTACTATATACGAGAGAAAAGATAGTTGGGTTTTTGTATAAATGTTAAAATTTACTCAAAGCTTTTTGATTTATCACTTTGCCTTCTATTCTATATTAACGAAAGTTCAGTGGAAAATATAGCTCAAGAAATTAAAAAAATACTCCTTGAACAATCAAGTACCCATAAGGCCAATAAATCTTCATTACAAAGGATATTCAAGAAAATCTTTAATAACAGAATATCAAAAAGATAGTATCTGATTTCTCCTCAACTAAATGACACTTCGTACAAAATTTCATTAAGTATGTCAAATTACCGAAAGAATTCACATTCGATAACCAATTTGAGTTGTCATATAGTATGGGCGACAAAATATCGTTATGATGTTTTACAAGGTGATATCCAACATCGCTGTCGTGATTTGTTGATACAGATATGTAATTCTGAAAATGTTCATATTCTAAAAGGAGTTGTGAGTAAGGATCACATCCATATGCATGTTGAGTATCTACCTTCGTTGATTATAAGTGTTTTGGTAAAGAAATTGAAAGGTAGTTCATCACGAATACTACAACAGGAATTCCCCAAGTTGAACAAGCAATACTGGGGTCGTCATTTTTGGGCTGTGGGTTACGGAGCTTGGAGTACTGGCAAGATAACAGATGAGATGGTTCAAGAATACCTTGAACACCATAAGGATAAGCCCAATTCAGAAAAAGGCAACTGGATATTAGAGTAATGTTATGAAAGAATTTCATTCTTTTGTTTAAAACTATGGATTTTTAAATCCATAGTGGTTTATTTTAAATAGCTACTGTTTTGATTTCCGAGAAAATCAAAATTTAACTACTAGACGAATCGCTAAAACATGAATTCAGAGTTTCTAAAACATTCTTTATCAATATTCTAAAACAATAGTTTTTTTATATCTCGTTTTTTAAGATTAATTTTTTAAGAAAAACTTATCGTTGAAGGTTAAAAATTTCTGGAGTTTTCTAAAATTTAGCTTAACAAAGCAGTTATTTAGATTACTTAATGCGGGTTATATGAACTTATTTTCAGTCAGTTAAAGATGAATTTAGAAAAAAGTAGAAAGAGATCAAAAATTGTGAAAATTCTCCTGAGTAAAAATACTAAGTTATCCGAAAAGCATATCGAAAAGATACTTCTATAAAATTGTCGCTTGTTCTAGTAAAGCCTCCTAAGGGACAAGTAGGAATTTTAATAATTTTCAGAGCTATACTTTAATAAAAAAACTACAAGTATCTTTTTCCGTATAACAATAGGACTTATAAAACAAAATCAACTCTGTATATCTATGGATTGACAAGTTTAGTGCGTAAAAAACGGCTATGTAAAAAACATAACCGCTCTCTGCCCTAGTTCTAAACCTAAATATTACATATTTGGTAAAAGGACTTGATCTATAATGTGTACAATACCGTTTGTGGTTTGAACATCTGGAATGACCATGTTTGCCGGGGTCATATTACCTGAGCCGCTTACCGTTAGTAAACCATTATTATACATACCTAAAGTGATATTATCTTCACCCAAAGTATCGAAACTACCAGCGGAAAGCTCTGATGTAAATCTATCTGAGGCTACGTCTGCAAAAACATGATTAAGCAAAACGGCCGTAACCAACTCTTGGGATAGTTGCCTTATATCTACAGGTTTTGTAAATGTTAGACCTAATGCAGTACCCAAATCTATAAAAGCTTGGTCAGTTGGGGCAAAAACCGTAAAACCAGCATCAGGATTACTCAAGGCATCTACTAGATCTGCATAAACGACAGCCTCCACAAGGTAAGATAGCTCTGGATTTACAAAAACAGCTGCATCATTGAGGGCTATTGCAGATTCTACTATGTTCCCTCCTGTAGCGATCATGACCTTGTCGATAACGTGGACAGTACCATTGATGGCATCTACATCGGTAGCTAAAATTTTTGACCCGTTAATAAAGAGTTCATCGTCTCGGCTTACAAAACGTCGGTTTATCCCTAATGTCGACATAGACATATCTCCTTGCAAAATAAGGTCACTTTTTAAATTTCCATTAGAAACATGATATAAAAGGGTATTTGTCAAAAATTCTTTCTGCAATATCCCCAGTGTATTTTCGTTGAGGCCTAGTCTTGCAAATGCATCATTCGTAGGTGCAAATACAGTATAATCCCCGGAAGGGTCATTAGGGTTAGGATTACTTAGGATAACGGCGACACCACCGGTAATAGCTGCCTCTTCCAAGGTACTAAAAGTAGGATTGCTAACCGCTATGTTGGCAATAGTTGGCTGTATGTCCTGATAAGTATTTTCTGTTTCGCAACTTAAAATAATAGTTGTAAATATGAAAAGTAAAATTAAATTGTATGTTTTATATAGTATATTCATTATTATAAAAATTTATTAGTTAATATTAAAAGGAGTAAGTCAGACCTCCATAAAAACCTGTCGATAAACCTAAATTTCTTCCAGCGACATAGGTATTAGCTCCTCCTGAAATACCAAAATGATTAATTATGGGAACATAAACGTTAAGTCCGATTCTAGTATAATTCACCTGCGTAGCAGGAAAAAAACCATTGAAACCCTCACCTAAGATATCGACTCCATCCCGAGAGATTTGATTGGCAACATAAGCATCTACATAAAAATTTTTCGCAGCATACCCTAATTTTAGTTGATTTAAAAAAGCATCGGGCACATCGTTGTTTCTTATACTATATCCTAGTTGACCAGTAGCAAAAAATCCAGAATTGTGTTTATAGGTTACAACACCTAAACTGTTGATATCAGTAGATCGGTTTCCAATAGCGATGATAGATTGCAAACCTTCATCCACTTTGTAATTACCAATAGGGAATTCAACACCTAAACTTCCTATAAAGTCGAGTTTACTTTTCCCAATTTCAGTGGTGTAAAATCTATATTTTGTATACAAACCTAGGTCTTGTACTCCTTCGCGCACATTTTCAAAACCATTGTTTTCTTGGTTAGCTTCAGTAACGTTACCTTCAGATCTTATAAATGGTAAATTGGCTACTATCATAAAATCATCTGCAAATGCATAGTCAACATACAGCGAAGTGGAGCTGATATCTACTTGATCAAATACAGGAACACGGTTCACTTTCTCGGGAACTAAAAAAACTTCTTCATAACTTTCCATAGATTGGGATAGTGTAATACTTCCTTTACCTTTTTTTTTCATAAACCCATCTATAGGGCTTTGGGCTAAACAAAATGTAGACGTCATTAAGGCCGAAAACATCATAATTGTTCTTACTTTCATAATTTAGATTTAGAATTTACCTTACTTACGAAGAATTCTTGGGTATGGTTTTTTAAAATTTTGTTAAAAATCCTAAATGTAAATTTACAAGTGATGTGTACACAAGGAAATTGGAAAATGCAATGCTTATGAATTGTGTAAAATTCTGCACACAATAAAACCCGATGTCATATTTCTGGAAGCTTTTGAAGAAACTTATTCAAATTATCAACATTTTACATTTTCCTCTTTCCAGTATTACGCATAATTTTTAAGTTTTTTGTTTTTTAGAAAGACATCTGTTCTAAAATTTTAGAGCAGGGGTTTTGTTTTTAAAGTGATGAAAACCATAAACAGGTTTTTTACGTATAAATTATAAAAGCAATTCATATACATAGAATAGTTATTCTTTTGATCTACTTATACTAAAGTAAAAAGAATTGAATACCCACATTTAATCACCTACATTAAATGTGTAGCATAAATCTAAAGATGGTAGGTAGAGAAGATGGTTAACATAGTATTATGATTTTGAAAAAAGATAAAGAAATCGTTATAATGATTGTTTTTTTGATGCTGTTTATGGAAAAAGCCTGTTTACACTTAATTTTTTAGACAGGCTTTTCCTTTTTTTTGTCCCACAAAAAATTCTGATCGATATCAGAATTTTTTTTAGTTTGGAAGTTAAAGATATAGTAAAAACTTTTTTAAGATGATGATACTGTTCCTAATGTATATAATTGTTCTAATGTTGGAGACTCGCTTCCTCCTTCTGGTTCTAATGTAATACCGAAAGCTTCAGAATTATTTATATTGGTTAATGCAAAAATTTTGTTCTTATCTTCTTTGAATTTTTCTAAAACACCTAAACTTGTGGGTGTTAGTGGATCTAATTTTAGTGACCAAACCTGGTATACTTTTCCAGGAGGAGGAGTCGGTAAACCTGCTACATCTATATATGCTGTCTGATTTTCTTTATCCCAGTATACAGATGCATACGCCCTAGGATCAACTTTTTGAGCCTCTAAAGGGATTTGTATAAAATCTTTATTTCTTAATACATTTAGAAGCAACTTCGTTTGGGATGCATCCTCCTCTACTACATTAATTTTGCCTTCTAAAAGTGTTTTTTCTGTCTGTATATTGACTACTTGTTGCTGCAAATCTTTATTTTTATTAAACTGAATGCCTAATACAACCAGTAACACTACAGATGCTGCCCAACCAATATAAGAAGTCCAGTTTGTACTTTTACTGTTGATAGGAATCACTTGTGATTCATCATCAGTAAAGTTTAACTTGTCTTTAATAAGAGAATACATCTTTTCTGGATTATATGGTGATACAGCTGTTGATAACTGTATCAATCCTTTTTCTATCTCCTGTATCTCTTTTTCTATTTCAGGATATTTCTGCAAAACTGTATACACTTCAGCATTCTCTTTTTCAGTTAAAGCTCCATATACGTATAATTCTAATATCCCTGATGTTATATATTTTTCGATATCCATATTATTATACTGCTAAATTTTCTCTTAATTTATTGATGCAAATCCTATTCCTAGTTTTAATAGTGCCCAGAGGTATTTCCAGTTCTTCTGAAGCTTCTTTTTGAGTGAATCCTTTAAAAAATAATAAATCAATGACTTTCTTACATAAAGGTTCTAATACATCAATATATTTTTGAATGCCAATAGCATCTATTTTATGAGAAAAACTATTCTTCTCTTCTAGAATATCTACGAAATTATCCGTTGTTTGGTTTTTTTGATTGTTCTTGAAAGATTTAGACCTTGTTTTGTCAATGGCAGCATTTCTAGCAATATTAAGAATCCAAGTAAAAAAACGCCCTTTCTCTTCTGAGTATGAAACTGCATTATTCCAAAACTTCGATTTGGTGAACCGCCTGTTACGAGACCCGTATGGCAGGTGGTGTGTGAGGTGCACTCCGCTATCTAATGATGGCGGAGCCATCTACACGATTGGAGGTAGTTTTCAGTTCTTCTTAATTAGCTTCAATACATAATCTAACTGGCCATCTTTACCTTCAATTAAGTCTTGAATTGTTAAAGGAATTTGAATATCGGGTAAAACACCACTACCTTCCTTTACGGTTTCATCTTTGATATAGCGTCTTATTTTTACAAACGAAATTAGTATTTTTATTTTCGAATTGGGCAATGTGTAAATCATAGGATAACCACCTGTTTGTGTGTAATAACCCCCACCTGTTTCTTCTCCAATCAATGAGATATTTTGATTTTTACAGAAGAGAGCAAAACTTGAACCCGCTGAAAAGGTTTTTCCTCCAGTTAGCACATAAGTTTTTCCTTTAAACCCTTTTTTACGGGGAACCATTAGTGACTGATTTTCATCATGCATTGTTATCCATTCATTATTTAGCTTAGTTGCATTCTGATAATATTTTTCAAAAAATGATCTGTATGTAAATCCATTCACTAAGTTTTGACTGTGATCTGCTTCAGGTAAATTTGCAGTAATAACACTTGATGACTCTTGTTGCTTAAATGGTTGTTGTGCAATGTAAGAAAAAGCATTAATGCTATTTAATGGGTATCCTCCTTCATTTTGCCTGATATCAATGATGAGATTTTTAACTTTATTTCGATTGATATTTTTAAAAATAATCTTTAGTTCCGCTTGAAATTTCTCAACATCCATCTGGAAGGAATTCATCGTCAATACTGCTGTATTGAGGGAATCAATATGATAAACAAATGGTTCTTTTTTTCCTATTGTATTTTTCACAAATTCAGATTTATTTGTAGCGCCATTATATATTGAAAAATAAGAGTTTTTATTCACGAATCTACTACCAATACTTTCAAAAGGTTGACTTTTGATATTTTTCGTGAATACTTCATTAGAAGTTGTTTTATACTCTACTTGGTATGTGTCTTTTACACCAAACTCATAAAAATGCAAAATGCCAAATTCACGCTCTATTTGCCTGTCCTTTTTACTTGTATTGAAACCATCTGATGGTGCGTATTTTAGGAATGTCAGCCTTAATTCTGCTCCATTGATATTATCTATAGAAATTATTTCTGATCCTATTGGAATTCCAAAATCATCAGTATCAGTATAAAATTTCTCATCAATAATTTTTAATATTAATGGGAATAGTTTAGGTATTGAGTCAAGTTGCGGTCGCATAACAATCAAATGTCCGTCATGCACGTTGTCCGTTAGTTCTGATACAGCCTTGTAGAGATCATTAACTGAATTAATGGATTGTATTTTTTCCTTTTCAAACTCTGTAAATATACTATCCCACTGAGATTGACTGGTGTACTCGTATAAGCTTGGGTGCCCCTGAATTAACACGTTCTTTAGAATTGTGTAGTCTTCAGTTACCTGTTCTTTTGTTAACTCTACCTGACCGAATAGGAACAAGGGAAAGAAAGTAATAATAAATAGTATAGATTTTATTTTCATCTTTTTCTGATTTTAGTCTTTAGCCTTATACTGAAATGAATCCTGCTTATTGATTGGTAGGTAATGTGATTGGATACAAAGTCACAATTTATTTTAGCCATTGTTTCGTGAAGTTACTTTTTTTGTGTTCTGTAATAAAAGTTCCAAGTTCCAGAATTCGATTCTACAATGTCCGGAAATCCATCGCCATTCAAATCTCCTATTTCAATGTTATATGTATCATCCGTTTTATCCTCGCTCAAACCAATTTCTTTAAACTCTCCATTTTTTTGTCCCAAATAAACATAATTTCGCTCTTCTGAGTTTCCCTCTATGATGTCTAAATAACCATCCTGATTTATATCAGAGATCTTAATGGAGGAAGTGTTGTGTTCTGCACTAAAATAAAAACCGCGATCAAAATTCAAATTTATATCGCCAAAGTAAATACTGTTTTTAGATTCTAAATTTCCAGTTGCAATATCCAAGAATCCATCTTTATTAAAATCACCAATATCAATTGAACGAGTTTCATCCTCTTCATTACCAAATTCTATTGTTTTTATGAAATTCTGTTTCCCATCATTTATATAAACTTTATTTTTCCCTTGTCTCTCTGCTGTTACCAAGTCCAAGAATCCGTCTTTGTTAATGTCTACTACCTTAGTTTGTATTGTCTGATCAGATTCATTACCAAAAATGATCGTTTTATTGAACTTTTAACGGTTAATATAAAATGTATTTTTACATAGTGTTATAAACTTTTGAAATTTCATTCATTATCAAACATTTTATTCAATTTCCATTCAGCCACTTTCTGAATCCTTAGAACTCTATTTCTTAATTCAGAGTTATATGAACACCTTTCCCTATCAAAGCCAATCCAGTCTGGGAAGTAAATTTTTGCAAGTTTGAATATTAGCTTGTTAAAGTATTTTGGTCCGTAACTTCCTATTTCATTTTTGTCTCCAACGATCAAACAAGTCATATAATGGATTACATATACAAAGGCACGAGTCAAATTAAGTGACGGAGTTGGTAGACCTTCATCCTCCCAGAAAACTGCCCAAGACATACCTTCAGTCTCCATTTTAGGATTTGAAACTCTAGTTTCCTCTGGTAATGAATTCTTATTGTAAATCATTGCTGCCCAAAATCGAAAGAAAAGGTATATGTGGATTATATATTCGATATGCTTTATGTTTATAACAATCGTTTTATTGAATTTTAGTTATTGCCTTCCTAATATAGGGTTAATCTTATCTCTCAATGTTGATTCTATTAATGGCATTATTGAATCATAGTTTGTTAAATCAATTTTAATAGTACGTAATCTAAAGATTTCATTGTATAAATTATCTCTTGAATTAAGTTTGAGAGCAAATGTTGTCTTTTTTAATTCTTTGAAAATATGTTCGTGAACGCGACTTTCAATACTTTTTGATTTTCCAATATAAATAGGTATCCACTCATTTAAGGTTTTATGAGCCTGCATCCGTTTTTTTGTCAAATTTGGGGTAAAACATTTGACATATTTAGGATTCATCCATTCACTTTTAAAATTTGATACCCAAGAATCAAAATCTTTGAATCGATTATTGTTTTTAATTTCAAATAAATATATACCTGGATAATGGAATGTTTCCCAGGGAATATCTTTTATATTATTTTTATCGAGTTTAAACTCACATAAAACATTTAGATGTAGTTTATCCGACTCTAATATTATATCCTTGATATAACTGCTCATTTCCTTGTCTATGTTAAGGATTTTTTGCATATTAGAATCTATCGCTTATTTGAACTTTTAACGTTCCGTATATAGTGTGTTTTAGTTCTTTATTTTTCGTTTTTGTCTTACATCGTTGGGGCAAACATACTCTTTGACAAGTTTTGGCTGGTGCTGTTGGCTTTTGAGCTATATGACAATGTGTTGTATGGTTGCTGCGTTGACTAGTAACTATCATTTATGCAGCTCTTAATAACAGATTATCAACCCATTCATAACCTGTAGATTTCATACAGAACTTAACAGCAGCTGAATATTCAGAAGTTGAAGATGCAAGAGCCAATAATTCTTTCATTTGAGATGCTATTTTTTGCTTACGAGCCATGCAAATATTAGCAAGTTGCAATTGAACAAGTTTCTCAGTAGATTTAATCAACAATATTGTTCTTGAGTACTTATCCTTTCTTGAATCCTTCATTTCTTGTTTGTTAAGATTCATTCGCCTTATTGTATACTCAGCCTGTATATAGTTTCTCTCTGTGTTTACTGTAGACTTAGGTGTTACAAGTCCTTCATTTGTAAAAGCCAATTTATCAGGATCTTCTATATCTGTTGGATCTAAGAAGCGAATATCTTCATTTTCAATAGAATCAATTGGCAAATTTGCCTTACTTGCATTAACGTGAAAGTAATCTCTTTTTCTTATGTTTTCAACTGGTGCTGAATATCTATAATTTAACCATTCAAAAGCAAGCCACCAATAACCACCTTTATCATCCCCATTTTCATCTAAAGCTCTTCCTTTAGGTCTAAAATGATCAACATGACAATGGGCACTATCATTTCTTGATTCTGAATACCAACATTTATTATGACTTAAAGCTCTTAAATGGTCTTTGAGTTCTGTCCACATATTTTGATTAGCGTCAATAATGACTTCACGAGCAGCTTTATCCGCTGCTTGAGTAAGTTGGAGAGTTAGTGCATCAGCTCGATCAATCCAGTCTTGGTTTGGGGGATTATTTTCTAAATCTATATATCTCATTCACTATCTTTTTCATTAAACAATTCGTTTAATATTTCAAGAGCTATTTGATTTTGTTTGACTCTATCCTCTTTAGATACTTTTTCAATTTGAAATTCTTCTCTTTGGCTAATGGCACTTATGAATTTTTGATACATTGGATCTCTATCTGTTGTATTAATTCCAAGATCGCTTAGTTTTAAGAAGAGTTCATTTAATTGTTCTCTTTCAACATCATTCAGACCAGCAGTTTCCTTTTTAGTTACTAATCGGTTTCGCTCATTCAAATCTTCCAGAGTGTCTTCATCTAATGTACTAGGTAAATTAAAAAACTCGCTGGTTAAAATACCTGCAACTCCTAAGCCTTTGGGGTCAAAATCAGGCTCAAATGTTTCTATATACTGATACTCTTTCCCTTCTTTGTCTGTTTTCTTAACAGACTTAAATATTCTGATTTGTTCTTTAGTTAAACCTCCAATAACCAATGGGTCATGAGTAGTCATTAAAATTTGACTAGATTCATCTTTACCAGAATATTCTTCTAGTAAGTTCATGTATTTCCATTTCCATAAAGGATTCAAATGCGTATCGGGTTCATCTAGTAGAATTAAAGATTCATCTTCTCTAGTGAAACGTAGTAAACCTAAGACCGTCAAAAGTTGTTGTTCTCCTTCTGAAAGTTCTTTAAATGTAATGTCTCCATGTACATTTACCTTTTTTACCTTAACTCTTACCTCTTGAATTAAATCTGAGATATAAGTACTTTCTAAACTTTTAAAAAATTCAGTATTTGTTCCGTACTTTTTTGCAATCTTTTCAAGCTTTTCTTGATTGGAGACAAATAAATATAATTGTTCTTGTTTGTGACTTCTTCTAAAATCCTCCCTAACAGTATCTTCGTGTACAATAGGTGCCATAGATGCATCAAATAATTCATCTAAAAATTCACGAACAACTCCTTTCGCTTTCCAGAAATCCAAAGCTTCTGTTTTACTTCTTGCCCATACTGGTTTTTTTAATACGAATAGAACAGATTCTAAGCCAACAATACCTAATAAGTCCTTTAAAAACTTACTCGCCTTTTCATCTGAAAATGCATAAAATGCCATTAGTACAAAATAACTATGAATTTGGCGAGCATAGAATAAAGGTCTTGGAGGTGCATTTACACCCTTAATTAATTCATCATAAAAACGTTTTTGATGTTTATCGAAATGCTCCAAAAGGCGATTGCTGATTCCAGAATAATATGAGAAAACATATTTTGGTAAATATTCTGACTTATCTCGTTTTATTACTGCCTTAGAAATTAAAGTAGAATAGATAATTCCTCCATCTTTCCTTTCTCCTCTATAGAAAACATAGTTCCCTTTTGCTTGTGGACCGCCATATACTTTTAATAAATTTTCTTTACACTCATATTCTATGATATAGTTGAAATCTGTCTTATCATCTAAATCTAAGTCCCTAAAAATAATTACCAGTGCTTCTAATAAATTAGATTTACCTGCGGCATTTTGGCCTAGGAATACGGTACTCATATATTCTTCATTGAGATCAATTGAGAAATTTCTGAGATTTTTAAACTCTTCTATGTAGATTTTATCTATTCTCATGTTAGTTCTAAATATCCTTTTTCATTTGCTACTTCTTTGATAGTTTTATCTTCCTCTATTTGCTTTTTTAACTCAGAATAAAAGGCATCAATATCGTTAGGATATTTTGACATTTTCCAAAGATCTTCTGCATGAAGCTTTCCGTTCTCTTTTAATAGTTTAACTAAATCCATAAGCAAGGTTTTGGTATTATATTTTATTTCTCTTAAAGGCTTTTTGGTTTCTTTTTTAACAGTCGTTTTTTTTACTAAAACATTATTTTCATCTCCTAATAACTTACTCAAAACTGATTGCATCAATTTTTCTGCATTGGTTTTACTTGCGATTACTTCTTGCTCCACGACATTACAATCAGTTAATAATTGATTTACCTTTTTTATAATTGCCTTTTGCTCTTTAATTGGAGGTAAAGGTATTTCTATATTCTTTGTTTTAGTAACTGATATATTATCTTGACCTGCTGTACCTACAAGAACAATTCGCTTCAAATAGTCTTCAGAAAGAAGAAAAGTATAAATCCATTGATTTATTTCTCTGATCAAAGGTTTAAAAAATACAATCGCTTGGTTGCAATTCCATTCCTCAAAATCATTTGGAATAATAGCAGTTTTACCCAAAGGAGGGCCCACAATATTCATAATAATATCACCAGGATTTAAGATTGAACGCTTTAACTTAGTCGAATGATATTCTTTATTTACAAATTGAGACTTATATTGAAAGTCAATTTTTTGATTTCTAATATTATAAACTTTTAAATACGGAATTCCTTCATTTTTGAATTCATTTCTCGGAGGTGTTGAACCTGAGGAAATATTTGGACACAAATCTTGCATTCTACACCAAATCCAACTTTCAGGGATATCAAAAGGAATTCCCTCTTTGGTAAATGGGGGTAATGTTTTTTCCTTTTTAATTTGCTTTTCTTTTATAAGTTTTTCTTTTTCGTTCTTTATTCTTGTTAGTAGATCACTTGCAGGCTCTATACTTGGATTTTGCTCTCTCCATGCCTTGGTTAATTCACCTTTTATGGCATCTTGTAAAATGGATTGTCGTAGTTTTGCTAAATTTTCTTCTTGAGATTCTATTTCCTTAACTAACTCTTGATTATTTATTTCAGCTTTTTCAATCTCTTCTAATACTTTTCTTTGTTCCTCTTTAGAGGGTAGAAAAATATCTAACTCAAAAATCTGTCTTGGATGAATCCGTTTAGAACCAACCCCTTTAGCTATACTTTCGAGCTTTAAATAAAAATCTCCTTTTTTAAAAAAATAATATATCCACTCTGGATAGCAGGATTCATCAACATCAAATGCGGGTATATCCAAACTAGATTCAAAGCCATCTAAATCATAAGGTATAATACCAAAAGCACCTTTGTGTAAATTCTGCTTTCCATATACAAATTGACCTGCTTTACGTATATAGTATTTTGTAGCACCTTTTTTATCTTTAGTAATGGGTCTTTTTTCTACTCCAAGCACATTCAGTTTTACTCTAATTCGTCTATCAGTATTGGGCCTTTCCGATAAAATTTTAGATTCAGTTAAAAGTGTCCCTAATTTTACTTTTTTCCAGTTTTTCATAAAAGTGCTTTTTTAATTTCGGATAAGAGATTTACACTTTTTTGAAATGAAGTGTCAATTTTAACTAATAATTCTTCTGTTGTAAACACTTTTTCAGTTTCAGAAACATGAGCGTTTTTAATATCTAGATTAAAATTTCTTTCTTTTATTTCATCTATTGAGACTTTCCAAGCAAATTCATTTTCTCTTCTGTTTTTCCACCATTTCTTAATATCATCAAAATGTTTAATGTCAATAGGTCTTGACCTGCTAAAATTCTTTATTCCTTTTGGATAAGGCATTTCGTAATACCATATTTCTTTAGTAGGTTTTCCTTTGTCAAAAAACAAAAGATTAGTATTAATTCCTGTATAGGGATTGAAAACCCCATTTGGTAAACGAACTATTGTATGAAGATTACATTTTGTTACTAATTCTTGTTTAATTCTTGCTTTAACGCCCTCTCCAAACAATGAACCATCTGGAAGAACAACAGAGGCTCTTCCATTTTTCTTTAAAATTTTTATAATTAATGCTAAAAATAATTCGGCTGTTTCTTTAGTTCTAAATTCTTCTGGAAAGTTTTTCTCAGTATCATCTTCCTCTTGTCCTCCAAAAGGTGGATTGGAAAGTACAAGATTAACTTGATTTGTGCTTTTCCAGCTTTCATATGGAACAGTCAATAAATTACCTTTTGTGATCGCTGGTTTTTCGATGCCATGCAAGATTAGATTTGTTGTGCATAAAAGGTGTGGCAATGGTTTTTTCTCGATTCCTCTAATAGAGTTTTGGACAACTACGGAACTTTCATCAAATCCATCTTTCTTTGATAAATTATCCAAAGTACAAGTCAAAAAGCCTCCAGTACCACATGCAGGATCTAACACTGTTTCTCCAATTTGTGGGTTTATTATATCGACCATAAATTGAGTAACGGCTCTTGGAGTATAATATTCGCCAGATGAACCAGCACTTTGAAGCTCTTTTAAAATTGATTCATATATGTCATTAAAGACATGTCTATCTTTATTACCATTGGAGAAATCAATTTTATTTATTTCATTAATTACTTGGCGGAACAAAGTTCCTTTTTTCATGTAATTATATGTGTCATTAAAAACTGATTTTACAATTACAGATTGGTCTGTATCTGTTGGTTCAATTGCTTTTAGTATCGGAAATAATTCCTCATTGATAAACGCTATTAATTCATCTCCTGTTAATCCATTTTCATCTGCTGCCCAATTTTGCCATTTTAGTTTTTCGGGTAATGGACTTTTGTATGCCTTTCTTGATTTTTTCCATTCATCTTCCTTATCGGCAAAAATTTTCATAAAAAGCATCCACACCATTTGAGAAATCCGTTGCGCATCACCGTCAACGCCCTCATCTTTCCTCATGATGTTTCTGATAGATCTTATGATTGATGTTATGTTACCCATTAAGCCTTCTTGTATAGTTTGCTTTCGTTTTTACACGAGTAATTTTAGTTTTCTAATTTTAAATCGCTAAAGACCTCTTTAAACATTTCTCCAGGATCAATGTCAATAGCCAAAGCAATCAGATATAATTCACCTGCTCTAAGTTTGGTTGATTCATTTGAAGTCAATTGAGATAATCTAGCTTGACTGATTCCTGTCCGTCTGGAAACCATTGCTCTATTCACAGATTTCTTGGTAAGATATAGTCCTAAAGAAGTCATAATACTTTTGAATTTATATCGGTAAATATAGCTTTATTAAAGAAAAATATAGAATATCTAAAGTTGTATCTCAAATTTTTATAGATTATCATTATATTTGTTTAGAAAATCTAAATAATTATTTATAAAGTATAATGATATGAGTAAAAGATATACCAAAGCCGATTTATAATAAATTGTGTATAAACAATTAGATAATCTAAACGCAATGTATGATTAATTAAGAATTATGAAAGTCCAAAATAACCTAATCTAAAATATCAATCAAACACTCAGGGAGGAAATTGGTCAATTTTGGAGAGCAACAAGTTATGTATACGACCAGAAGAAAGTCAAAATCGTAACTATTGGGAGCGGTGTGGGAATTAAGCTCTTTTGGTTTTTCGGCTTGGATTTATGTGGTGGCAAAACCAAATGTGCTTAATGTGCGGTTGGCTTTTTTAAATAAAACACAACTATTGTTAAATAGCAATTGCTATTATATTCCTTGTGTTTAATACAAATCTATTAGATTTTAAGGGATTAGAAATCGATTATCATAGTCTACTCATAAATTTATGATGTTTTTGTAATACGATCGATTTATTGAACTTTATTGATTTTATTTAAGATCTGTTGCTCCGTTAAACTTTTCCTTTCTCGGTCTATTTCTATTGTTATCAATTTACTATTCATTTTCATATGTTTAGCAATTGTACCTACATTATCAATGTAGTTCACTATTCTATCTTTTATTGAGTCTTTAGTTATTCCATGTTTCTTATTATGATTTATACTTTCATTATACATTTTTTCCACAGAATAATTCACGTTGTTCAACTTTAAATACCATATACTATTGATAGATATTTTTGAATCAGTAAAATAACTTTTCAATAAGTCGTACTGTTCATTAGTTTTGGGAAATCCTTCAATTAAAAAGTTTGCATTGGTAGAAGCTATTCGTTTTTTAAATAGCTCAATCACTAATTTATTTGGGACAAGTTTACCTTTTTCAATGTATGAAAGCACTTCCTTACCCATAACACTCTTAGTTTGTATCTCAAATCGAAATAATTTTGATGTATCTATAACTTCAAGGTTAAATACCTCTATTAAATTTTTAGAAAAAAAATCACGTGGTGTGAATGGTTCAGCAAGTAAAATATGACATTCTCTCATTGAGGGTATTTGATTTTATCGTTTTATTGAGCTTTTTTATTATTATATAGATAATTCATCTTTAAAAACAGTATCTAAACAAATAACATTTGACACCTTGAAAGAGCATTTTGGATAGTCATTAAGTACTTTTCTTACTTCGTCTATGTTATGCAATCCAAAGTTTATAGAAAAACCTTCATTATTATAAATTTCTATCTCTATATATTCTGTGTAAGGTTGAATTGCTTTACAAGAATGTAAAAAATTAGATACAGCTTCTTCTCTTGTTTCTAGCATAATTGATCGTTTTATTGAATTTTAGTTAGTTCGAATTTATCAAAAAAAGTGTTATCTGGTTTAGGTTTTTTCAAAATGGAAGCATCAATGAAAGCAGACTTATACAAATGATCAATATACTCAGAACATTCTTTTTTTTCCTTCGAAATCATATAAGTCTATTTTAGATCTTTCCATCGGTTTATTAATTTTTATTTCTTTTACTACTAAGAAGGTTATCATATTGAAAATTAATCACTTCGTTTTCTTCAACCTGTTTAGAATAATTCATATCGAATTTGATAATAGGTAATTGATCTTTTTTTACTTGGATTTTTTCTTTTCCTTTAAAGTCTATGTCTAATAAAAAAGCTGGATAAATTTCATTTATCAATTGGTATTCTATTGAACTTATGTTTGTAGTTTCGTTAGAAAAAGGAATAAATAATTGGAAACATAAAACCCCCGAATGAACAACTAAACTAAGTCTTGGTTCATATGTATTATGAGTGCTCTCAATCTTTCTTCTGTATAATGTAGCGAAAGGTTTTTCATAATATTTATTTATGAAACGTGTTCTATATAGGGTTAAAGGAATATCATAAATAACATCTTTTGTATCATTTTTTGACAACCAGTCAATAGTATTCTTATAATTTTCTAATTCTTTTTTTGGACACAAAGACAAACCTATTTTTACTAAACTCTTATAAACATTAATTGGAACAAATTTTTTCTTTCTTAGGCTTACAGTTAATTCTTTATTCTCATAGTCATACTTGAAGTCAGATCTATTATTTCCGAAATTAAAGTTTGCAACGTCATTAGAATATTTAATAGTTGTAGATTGATCATTGCCTTTCCTTCTGCTTTGAAAAGTAGGAATTTTCTTTTTAGTTCTTTGTCCAATTATTGTTTGATATGGGCTTATATAGTTTGCTAAATCAGTTTCAAATGAACCAAATAATTCATTACAATTATCGCATTCATCATTACTCGTGTAATTATTTCTTCCTAAGAGTTCAGGAATAACGTGTGGGATATTTAAAAATGTATTTTCCTTAGAGGTTTTAGAGCAGAATTTACATACCTTTTCAAGACTACTATCGAATACTCCTTTAAAGTCATCCGTAGAACTTATTTGCTCATATTTATCTAAAAAGGAGGATTTTTGCATACATTTTATGTTTTTGATGACACAGTTATGTAATCATCATTTATTTGAACTTTTATCTCTCATTATTTTCCACATACCTAATCAAAAAATAGAATTATGATAAGTATAATAAAAATAGTAAATAATATACCTACTTCAGAATTTGTTTGATCGTTTAAAAAAGCATCTTTATGTTTAAAGTCAAAAGTTTTCCAAATATCAGTAAATGAAATTTTCTCTTTTTTAATTATTCGGTAGTACGTAAATCTTAATAGTGCGCCTATAAATTCAAGTACTATCATCGGTTTATTTAACTTTATAGTAGCTTCTCAGTAAAGTACCTAGTTCACTTAAAATTATATCGCAGCTTTCCATTAAATCTCTTATCACTTTTATTCTAACTTCTCGTATAAGAAACGTAAGGCAGATGATAAGCGATACGTTTCGATTAAGCAGAAACGCCCTATTTTTTCTTATACCTTGTTAACTAACGTTTTTACGTCCAATTCAGGTTTAATATATTTGATTATTTCTCCCATTGATTTATGAATTCCATCTCCAATTTCATATTTTTTTGATTGGTCATCTTCTTTTGCTAAAAGAACAATTTGGCTTTCAATACTAATATAACCCGTTGTGCATTTTAAATAATGCTAATTTTAATATTGTTGATGTTTCTG